>NZ_JBITJV010000011.1:0-261905 GCF_044460385.1 Streptomyces sp. NPDC050121
CGAGGCGGTGCCCGCGGCGGGGGCACGACGCGTGAACTGAGCAGGCCCGGTGGGGGGGGGGGGGGGGGGGGGGGGGGGGGGGGGGGCGGGCCGCCCCCCCCCCCCCCCCCCCCCCCCCCCCCCCCCCCCCCCCGTTCATGCCGCCGGCCTACGGGTCGCCGCGCCAAGCAGTCCACGGCAGGCCGCGGGCAGTCAGCGCGCAACCGTGCCGCTGGGGCGGCACGGGCGGGCGCACGCGGCGGCCCCCGCCAGCGCCGGGATGCGCGGTCGGGTGGGTGTGGGCGGTGCCCTGTCAGTGCTGGGATGGGCGGCCCAGGCCCGCCCCGGCCCGCCCAAGCCCGCCCCGGTCCGGGGCGGACCGTCGGCATGCCTCCCGGGCAGTGGCCGGCCTGCCGCCCGGAGGGCCTGTCACCCGCGTGGCCCCCGAGAACAGGCCCCTGCCCGGCCCGGCCCGCCAGGATGCGGCCATGGGTATACGCCTGCTTCACCGCCGCAAGGCCCACGCACGCGTGCACGCCACGGCAACCGCGGACGCGCAGCTCGCCCCCGGCACGGCCGCCTGGACACGACCGCGCTCCGCCCTCGCGCCCGCCGCCGCCACTCCCCGCGTCCCCGGGACGCCCGCCACGGCCCTCCGCACAGCCACCGCCCGCCTCCGCCGCCGCGCCGCCCGCGTCGTCCCCGAAAGGGTGCTGCGGCTCGTGCCCAGCGGCGAGCGACGAGCCTCCGCGGCCGGCCGCAGAAGGGCACCGCATGCGCGTCTGGACCGCGACACCTGGCGGCGGTGCGCCGAGGCGGTGTGCGGCTGCCTGGCCCTCGCCCTCAGCGCCCTCGGCCGGCTCCGCAGACCCCGGACGGCCCGCCGTATCCCCGTCCCCGTCCCCGTCCCCGTCGCGACCGCGACACCCCTCACCGAACGCCCGGACGGCTCCGCTCCCCGCTGACTCCCGCCGACTCCGTGCGCCCAGCCAGGACATCGCGGGCGGCCGGACCGACCGGACGGGCCGGACGCCACAGCCGCACCCCGACGGCGTACAGCAGCACCCCGAGCACCAGCCCCGCGCCCGCCCCGAAGCACACCGTCGGGATGAGCTCCCACGGCTTCGCCTCCCGCGGCCCCCAGTACTGCCACCACCGCGTCGCCCGCCGCACCGCCGCGACCAGCGCCGAGCCGCCGATCACGGCAGCGGCCCACCACCGGTCCCGCACCGACAACACCGCCACCCCGAGCGGCTCACCGGCCGGCGCCCGGCGCAGCGCGTACGTCAGGAACACGGCGATCACGACCGCGGCCACGGCCGAACCCCCGTACTGCAGGTACCAGTACAGCGGCGACCCGGCGAACGTCTCCCCGAGGACGGGGAACAGCCGCATGCCCCAGCGGTCGAGGTGCGTGAAGGCGTCCCACACCACGTGCGTCAGCGCGCCGAGCACCGCCGAGACGTACCACCACAGGACGACGGACGGCCCCACACGCGCGCGTGGCGCCCCACAGCGGGTCAGGGCCGCCGTCCGGCCCTGCCGGTCGCGCGGCAGCAGCGCCACCAGCGGTTCACGCACCAGCAGCCACAGCCCCACCAACGCCCACGCGACGAGCACGTCGACCGTGAACACACCGGCGAAGGAGTGCGTCACGTCACCGAACTCCATGGCCCCGGACAGGACACTCGCCGCGTAATAGGTCATGTCGGGAGCGAAGGAACCCGCCACCAGGACCGCCGGCACCAGCCGTCCACGGCCGGCGCCGTCGGCGCGCACGGCGGGCAGCACGGCCGCCGCATGACTCAGGGTGAACGGCAACGGAGCTCCTGGGGGCGGACCTTGGCGGGCCGGCCGGCCCCGCGATCGACGACGTCCAGTATGCGGGGCACGGTTCCCCGTCGGACGGCACATGACCGCCCGGTGAAAACGACGCCCGAACGGGTGCCGGTGCAAAAGAAGTTGTCGTAGGGTCGCCTGGGTCGCCGTGCCCGGAGGGCGCGTCGAACAAGAGGACAGAGCAGGGCAAACCGCCCATGAGTGCAACCCTCGGGGCGGGTTGACCGTCAGACCAGTGGTACCGGTGACACCAGCGGCAACGGGGCCGGCGGCCACAACGGCACCAGCCGTCACGGCAGGACAGACGTAGAGACGGGCGTTCGGCGTCCACGGGAGGGTTTCACTTCATGTCGGCGCATATCGGCACGAGACTGCGCAAGGGAGCGGTCAACACGACCGTGGCCGCACTGGCGGTCGCGGCTCTGGCCGCGTCCCAGGCACCGGACGTCACGGCCGACGGGCACGGCAGACAGACCGCCGCCGACGCCCCGTCCGCCGACCCGAGCACGGGCGCCGGCACGGGTGACAGCGCCACCGGCAACTCGCCGTACTACACGGACCTGCCGCCGCTGAACAGCCCCAGCCCCGCCCCGACCGTGACCCCGCCCACCACCCCCGCCGCCACCGGCAGCACCGAGGCGGGCATACCCGCGACCGTCCTGGACGCCTACAAGAAGGCCGAGAGGGAACTGGCGCAGTCCAAGCCGGGCTGCAACCTGCCCTGGCAGCTCCTCGCCGCCATCGGCAAGGTCGAGTCGGGCCAGGCCCGCGGCGGCAACGTCACCGCCGACGGCACGACCGTCACACCGATCCTCGGCCCGGTCCTCAACGGCGTCGGCTTCGCCAACATCAGCGACACCGACAACGGCGCCTACGACGGCGACAGCACCTACGACCGCGCCGTCGGCCCCATGCAGTTCATCCCCTCGACCTGGGAGTGGGCGGGCCGCGACGGCAACGGCGACGGCAAGAAGGACCCCAACAACGTCTACGACGCCGCGCTCGCCGCCGGCCACTACCTGTGCCGCTACGACTGGGACATGTCCACCACGTCCGGGATGCGCAGCGCGATCCTCAGCTACAACAACTCGACGGACTACCTCAACACCGTCCTGTCGTGGCTGGAGTACTACCGTAAGGGCACGCACGAGGTCCCCAACGGCGCCGGCACCGTGCCGAGCGGCCGCAGCGACGACGGCCCGGGCACCACCCCCACCCCGTCGACGCCCGGCACGCCGACGAAGCCCGGCAAGCCGTCCACCCCGGGCAAGCCCAGCAAGCCCGGCACGCCCTCCAAGCCCAGCACCCCGACGCCGACGCCCACGCCGACCGACACGGTCGACCACATCGAGAACGCGGGCACGGCGAGCCTCACCGCCATGGCGGGCGACACCTACACCGACCGGATCTCCGCGCGCGCGGAGACGGCCACCGGCAAGGCCGTCGCCAAGGTCAGGGTCCGCTTCACCATCGTCGGCGACACCGACGCCACCTTCACCGGCGGCGAGGACGTCGCCACGATCGCCACCGACAGCAAGGGCATCGCCCTCGCCCCCGTCCTCAAGGCGGGCGAGAAGACCGGCGACTTCACCGTCCGCGCCACGGTCCTCGGCCGCGCCCTCTCCGCCCTCGACTACAAGGCCACCGTCACCGCCCGCGCCGCCGACGCCCTCGCCCGCACCAGCCAGACGGCGCTGACCTGCACGGCCGGCGGCGAGTTCGCCGACCAGGTCGAGGTGAAGGCCACCTACAAGGGCGCCGCCGCGGACAAGGTCGCGGCCACCGCAACCCTGATCAAGTCGGCCGGCGACCCGACCACGAACGACAAGGGCCCCTACTTCAAGGACACCGCCGGCAACCCCGTGCGCACCTGGGACCTGCAGACGGACGCAGGCGGCCTGCTGCAGCTGCCCAAGCTGTACGCGGACGACAACGCCGGCACGTACCTGCTGCGCATCACCACCACCGGCGGAGCGACCCTCACGGTCGAACTGACCGTCACGGCCGCGCCGTCCGCTACCCCGGCCCCGACCCCGACCCCGAGCCCCACGCCCAGCGGGTCGGAGTCGACGACGCCCACCCCGTAACACCCTCTCCGCGGCACCTTCCGCGACAACGGCGGCGCCCCTTCCCTGCGAAGGGGCGCCGCCGTCGTGTGCGACGTGTTCTCTTCTCGGCCGCCCGTTGCTACGGTGCCGCACCTGACGGCCAGTCAGCTCCGGGAGGTCCGTATGCGTGCCCTGATCGCCGCCGCGACCGGTCTCGCCGTCGCGCTCGCCCTGGTCCTCACCCTCACCGCACTGGGCACACCCACCGGCAAGACCTCCCCGAAACCCCTGCTGACGACGGTGCCCGCACACCCCTGACCGCCCCGGAGGGAGGCCGAGATGCGCCGCAAGGCCAGCCTGATCCTGCTAGCCCTCGCCGTGTTCTGCGCGGCACTGTCCCCACTGCTGCGCTGGTACGCCTTCCCGCGCCTGGCCAAGATCCCCGCGAACGAATACCAGACCATGGTCGTGGAGGCGAAGAACGCCACCCTCCTCGACTACGGCACCATGACCGCCCGCACCGTCCCCAAGGTCACCATCGTGCAGACCCTCAAGGGCGACGTGGAGGCCTCCGAGAAGATCGAGAAGACCGCCGGCCGTGACGTCGTCGTCTGGGACGGCCTCTCCTACGTCCAGGGCCCCGACGGCAAGATGGTCTCCAAGGTCCCCGAGCGCTACATCTTCGACGCCCACACCCAGGAACCCGTCCACGCCACCGGCGAGAGCGTCGACGGCGACCCCGTCCGCCGCCAGGGCATCGAGTTCAAGTGGCCCTTCCTGACGCAGAAACGCGACTACGAGTACTTCGACGCACAGACCCGCACCAGCGCCCCCATCCACTACAAGGGCACCCGGACCTTCCGCGGCCTGAAGGTCTACTACTTCGAACAGACCGTCCCCTGGACCAAGGTCGCCCTGCCCAGAACGATGCCCGTCGCCGGCATCACCCCCGAGACCGTCGCCAAGACCGGCACCACCCGCTGGTACACCACCGTCCGCAAGTTCTGGGTCGAACCGGTCACCGGAGCACCCGTCTACGCCGAGGAGAACCACCAGGAGGAACTGCGCGGCGGCTCTCTCCTCGGCGGCCGCGCCAAGGTCACGGCGTTCGCCGGCGACGTGAAGATGCGCGAGGACTTCGTCGACCACACGCTGTCCGTCGTCAAGTCCAACCGCACCCTGGTCCTGCTGCTCACGTCCTACCTGCCCTGGACCTTCCTCCTGCTCGGCGTCCTGCTGCTGTCCCTCTCCCTCTACCTGGAGGCCCGCTCCCGCCGCCCCGCACGGCCGACCCCCGCCGAACCCGCCCAGCCGCAGCCGGTCACCGCCTGAGCCGCGCGCTGGTGTACCGGGTCGGCTCGGCGCCGGCCGGATCCTCCGGCCACGGATGCTTCGGATACCGGCCGCGCAACTCCGCCCGCACCCCCTGGTAGCCGTCCCTCCAGAACGAGGCCAGGTCGGCGGTGACCGCCGCCGGCCGCCCCGCGGGCGACAGCAGATGCACGACCAACGGCACCCCCGCCACCCGCGGCGACTCCTGAAGCCCGAACATCTCCTGCAGCTTCACCGCGAGCACCGGCCGCTCCGGGTCGGCATAGTCGATCCGGATCCTGGATCCACTGGGCACGGTGATCCGCTCCGGCGCCAGCTCGTCCAGCCGGCCCGCCTCGCCGGAGGCCCACGGCAACAGCCGGACCAGCGCCGCTCCGGCGTCGATCCGCCCCAGATCGCCCCGCCGCCGGGCCCGCCCCAGCTCGGGCTCCAGCCATTCGTCCACGCGCGCGTACAGCGACGCGTCCGAGACGTCGGGCCACGGCTCCCCGAGCCGCAGCCGCAAAAACGCCAGCCGCTGCCGCAGCACATGCGCATCGGGCGACCACCGCAGCAACCCCAGCCCGTCCCGCTCCAGCCCCTCGAGCAGCGCACCGCGGACCAGCCCGGCGTCGGCGTCCCGCAGCGGCCGCACCGCCAGCTCCACCGCCCCCAGCCGCTCCACCCGCCGCGCCACGACGTCCCCGTCGGCCCAGTGCACCTCGTCGCGCTCGTCGAGCAGCACCCCGGCAGCGAGCCGGGCGACCTCCTCGTCCACCGCCGCCGCGAGCTGCACGCGCGCGTGCCCCTTCCCCACGGGCCGGTCGGCGACGGCGACGGCGAGCCAGGCCGCGCCCCGCAGTCCCGTCCCCTCACCGACCTCGGCCCGCGTCCCGGACACCATGAGGTAGGAACCACCGTCGAGCCTGGCGACCCGCTCGGGGAAGGCAAGAGCGACGACGAGACCCTCGACGTTCCCGTCCACCGCACGACGATCACCGGCGGACGGGCGAGAAATTCCGGCGGACGGCCCGGAAACGCCGGCGACGACCGACCGCAGCCGCCGCACCTCGGCCCTCCACCGCCCGGAGTAGGCGTCACCCCCGCGCCGCGCGGCCCGCAGAGCGGCCGCCAGATCATCCCCATACTCCCGCGGCGCCTCCTCGCTGAGCAGCGCGACCACCTCCGCGGCCCGCTCCACTCCCACCGACGCGGCCCCGTCCAGCAACGCCCGCCCCAGCCGGGGGTGCAGCCCCAACCGCGCCAACCGCACCCCCCGCCCGGTGGCCCGACCGGCCGAGTCCACCGCCCCGATCGCCGTCAGCAGCGACCTCGCCGCCGCCATCGCCCCGCCCGGCGGCGGATCCAGCAACGCCAGCCCCGACGCGTCCGGATCGCCCCAGCAGGCCGCCTGGAGAGCGAACGCGGCCAGATCGGCCACCTTGATCTCCGGGGCCGGGAACGGCGACAGACGGACGTCCTCCGCCTCCGCCCAGCACCGGTACACCGCACCCGGCGCCTCCCGACCGGCCCGCCCCGCCCGCTGCCGCCCCGCCGCCTGCGACGCCCGCACGGTCGTCAGCGCGCTCAACCCGCGCGCGTGATCCACCCGCGGCTCCCGCGCCAGCCCCGAGTCGACGACCACCCGCACCCCGGGAACCGTCAGCGAGGACTCCGCCACCGACGTCGCCAGCACCACCCTGCGCCGCGCCGCCGGCGCCAGCACAGCGTCCTGCACCGCCGCCGGCGCCCGCCCGTGCACCTGGAGCACATCCACCCCGCCCAGCTCCCCGAGCTGCCCCGCGACCCGCACGATCTCCCCGACACCCGGCAGGAAACACAACACATCCCCCGACCGCTCCGCCAACGCCCGCCGCACCACCGACGCCACATGGGCCAGCAGTGCCGGATCCACCCGCATCCCGTGCGGCGGCCGCACCGGCCGCGCCGGCGGCGCCCAGACCACCTCCACGTCGTACGACGTCCCGCGGGCCTCCACCACCGGCGCCCCGCCCAGCAGCCGCGCCCACCCCGCCGTGTCCGTCGTCGCCGACGCCGCCACCAGCCGCAGCTCGGGCCGCAGCGTCTCACGCACATCCCACAGGAAGGCGGCCGAGGTGTCCGCGTCGAGATGCCGCTCATGACACTCGTCCAGCACCACCACGTCGACGCCCGTCAACTCCTGGTCGCGCTGAAGACGCTGCAACAGCACACCGGTCGTGACGACCTCCACGCGCGCGCGTGGCCCCACGACCCGCTCCCCGCGCACGGTGTACCCGACGCTCTCCCCGACCTTCTCGCCCAGCAGCCACGCCATCCGCCGGGCCGCCGCCCGCGCCGCGATCCGCCGCGGCTCGGCCACCACCACCCGCCGCACAGGCCCCCCACCCAGCAGCCCGGCCAGCGCGAGCGGCACCAGCGTCGTCTTGCCGGTACCGGGCGGCGCGGCCAGCACCGCGGCGCCGTGCCCGTCCAGAGCGTCGTTCAGGGCGGGCAGCGCGGCCCGCACGGGCAGCGCGTCGAGAGCGTCGTCACGGGGGATCACGCCCCTAGTGTCGTACGCCACCGAAAACACCACGCACGCGCGCGCGTGCGTAGGAGGTGGGGGGTGGGGGGGTGGGGGAACGCCACGTGACGCACCCAGCACGGCTGCCCCGGGACAGGCCCGGGACAGGCCGTGGTCCCGTGCTAGTCCCGCTCGCAGACGAAGATCGCCGTCCCCGGGATCAGGTTCCCGCGCAGCGGGGACCAGCCGCCCCACTCCGACGAGTTCCAGGCCGGCCACTCCGGCTCGACCAGGTCCACCAGCCGGAACCCCCCCGCCACGACGTCACGGACCCGGTCGCCGAGCGTCCGGTGGTGCTCCACGTACACCGCGCGGCCCTCGTCGTCCTGCTCGACGTACGGAGTGCGGTCGAAGTACGAGGACGACACCGACAGGCCCTCGGGACCCGGCTCGTCGGGGAACGCCCAGCGGATCGGATGGGTCACCGAGAACACGAAACGGCCGCCCGGCCGCAGCACCCGCCGCACCTCCCTCAGGACCAGCACCGGATCGGCCACGAAGGGCAGCGCCCCGTACGCCGAGCAGGCCATGTCGAACGAGCCGTCCGCGAAGGGCAGCGCGCCCGCGTCGGCGCACACCAGCGCAAACGCGCCACCGATGCGCAGCGCGTGCTGCAGCTGACGGTGGGAGATGTCCAGGGCCACCGGATGCGCGCCCTGCGCGGCCAGCCAGCGCGCGCACTGGGCCGCGCCGGCGCCGATCTCCAGGACGGCCTTCCCCTTCAGCTCCTCCGGCGGGCCGAGCAGCTCGGCCTCCACCTCGTCCAGGCCCTCGGGACCCCACACGAAGCGGTCGTCGCCGAGGAAGGTGCCGTGCTCGATCTGGTATTCGTCCGCGTTGCGGTCCCACCAGCCCCGGTTGGCCCGGGAACTCTCGGCGACGTCGGCATCACGTCGGGTGGCTTCCGGCTCGAAGGCCGCCGTCTCGGACGATGCGGGCTCTTGGATGATCGGCTCCCTCGTCGTACTCTTCCGTGCAACCCGCCCGACGGTGTCACCTGGTGTCACCGAAGGGGCTTCCTGCGGCCTGCGTGGCCTCGGGAGAAAGGTTGTGTGCCGGGTATGCGGCGATCCGCCCCGGGTGTGCGCCTTCGCGCATTGACCCTGCCCGGCTGCCCCCGTATGCTACAAGTTGCGCTGCGGGCCTGCGCACCTCAGACGTAGCAGGCTGCGCTCGCATCTGTTGTATGTCCCCTCGGTTCTCGAGGCGTCATCACCAGTTTCTGGTGTGGCGCTTCCTAAGCTGTCCGGCTTCTTCAGAGCGATCACGGGCTCCCGGCGTAGCAGTACCTACGACTTTCTGTCCGTAACCGGAGCCCTTTCCCACATGACGAGCAGCACCGAGACCACCGCCACCACCCCGCAGGTTGCGGTCAACGACATCGGTAACGAGGAAGCTTTCCTCGCCGCGATCGACGAAACGATCAAGTACTTCAACGACGGCGACATCGTCGACGGCGTCATCGTGAAGGTCGACCGGGACGAGGTCCTGCTCGACATCGGTTACAAGACCGAAGGCGTTATCCCGAGCCGTGAGCTCTCCATCAAGCACGACGTCGACCCCAACGAGGTCGTCGCCGTGGGCGATGAGATCGAGGCCCTCGTCCTCCAGAAGGAGGACAAGGAAGGCCGCCTCATCCTGTCCAAGAAGCGCGCTCAGTACGAGCGTGCCTGGGGCACGATCGAGAAGATCAAGGAAGAAGACGGCATCGTCACCGGTACCGTCATCGAGGTCGTCAAGGGTGGACTCATCCTCGACATCGGCCTCCGTGGCTTCCTCCCGGCCTCCCTCGTCGAGATGCGCCGCGTCCGCGACCTCCAGCCCTACGTGGGCAAGGAGCTCGAGGCGAAGATCATCGAGCTGGACAAGAACCGCAACAACGTGGTCCTGTCCCGCCGCGCCTGGCTGGAGCAGACCCAGTCCGAGGTCCGCCAGACGTTCCTCACGACCCTCCAGAAGGGTCAGGTCCGCTCCGGTGTGGTCTCCTCGATCGTCAACTTCGGTGCCTTCGTGGACCTGGGTGGCGTCGACGGTCTGGTCCACGTCTCCGAGCTGTCCTGGAAGCACATCGACCACCCCTCCGAGGTCGTCGAGGTCGGCCAGGAGGTCACGGTCGAGGTCCTCGACGTCGACATGGACCGCGAGCGCGTCTCCCTGTCGCTGAAGGCGACCCAGGAAGACCCGTGGCAGCAGTTCGCCCGCACCCACCAGATCGGCCAGGTCGTGCCCGGCAAGGTCACGAAGCTGGTTCCGTTCGGTGCGTTCGTCCGCGTGGACGAGGGCATCGAGGGTCTGGTCCACATCTCCGAGCTGGCCGAGCGCCACGTGGAGATCCCGGAGCAGGTCGTCCAGGTCAACGACGAGATCTTCGTCAAGGTCATCGACATCGACCTCGAGCGCCGTCGCATCAGCCTCTCGCTGAAGCAGGCCAACGAGTCCTTCGGTGCCGACCCGGCCTCGGTCGAGTTCGACCCGACCCTGTACGGCATGGCCGCGTCCTACGACGACCAGGGCAACTACATCTACCCCGAGGGCTTCGACCCCGAGACCAACGACTGGCTCGAGGGCTACGAGACCCAGCGGGAGGCGTGGGAGCACCAGTACGCCGAGGCGCAGCAGCGCTTCGAGCAGCACCAGGCGCAGGTCATCAAGTCCCGCGAGGCGGACGAGAAGGCCGCTGCCGAGGGCGGCGACACCGCGGGTGCGGCTCCGGCCGCGACCGGCGGCGGCTCCTACTCCTCCGAGGGCGCCGACACCTCCGGCGCGCTGGCCTCGGACGAGGCGCTTGCCGCGCTGCGGGAGAAGCTGGCCGGTGGGCAGAGCTGACGCCCACCGAGCAGTAGCTCTGCTTCGCAGTAGCTCATAGCTCATCCTGACTGAGGGCCCGCACCTTTCGAGGTGCGGGCCCTCAGCGTTGCCGTGCAGCACCGCGCAAGAGTCGGCTGATCAAGGACCTCCAGCGGGAATGCCCACGCCCCCACGGGCGTTGTGCAGAAGGAACACGAGGAGGAGCGGTCCAAGTGCTTGATCCGCAGGGTTTGTACGCATGGGAGCCGAAAGGCCTGGCAGTCGTCGACATGGCGCTGGCACAGGAGTCGGCCGGACTTGTCATGCTCTACCACTTCGACGGATACATCGACGCGGGCGAGACCGGCGACCAGATCGTCGACCGGCTGCTCGACTCGCTGCCCCACCAACTCGTCGCCCGCTTCGACCACGACCGGCTCGTGGACTATCGCGCCCGCCGCCCGCTGCTGACCTTCAAGCGCGACCGGTGGACCGAGTACGAGGAGCCGGCCATCGAAGTGCGACTCGTACAGGACACCACCGGAGCACCCTTCCTGCTGCTGTCCGGCCCCGAACCGGACGTGGAGTGGGAACGCTTCGCCGTCGCCGTCAAACAGATCGTGGAGCGCCTCGGCGTCCGCCTCTCGGTGAACTTCCACGGCATCCCCATGGGCGTCCCGCACACGCGCCCCGTGGGCCTCACCCCCCACGGCAACCGCACGGACCTCATGCCCGGCCACCGCAGCCCCTTCGACGAGGCACAGGTCCCCGGCAGCGCCGAAGCGCTCATCGAGTACCGCCTCATGGAAGCCGGCCACGACATCCTGGGCGTCGCCGCGCACGTCCCCCACTACATCGCCCGCTCGACCTACCCGGACGCCGCCCTGACCGTCCTGGAGGCCGTCACGGCCGCGACCGGCCTGGTCCTGCCGGGCATCGCGCACGCCCTGCGCACCGACGCCCACCGCACCCAGACCGAGATCGAGCGCCAGATCCAGGAAGGCGACGACGAGCTCACCTCCCTCGTCCAAGGCCTGGAACACCAGTACGACGCCGCCGCCGGCGCCGAAACCCGCGGCAACATGCTCGCCGAGCCCGTCGACATCCCCTCCGCCGACGAGATCGGCCTCGAGTTCGAACGATTCCTTGCAGAACGCGAAGGCGAAGGCTGACCACCCCCACAGCTCACAAGGGCCTGCCAGGTGCAATGTCACCGGCAGGCCCTAAGCTTCCGCTCATGCTGAAGGTGGGCCTGACCGGCGGGATCGGCGCCGGCAAGAGCGAAGTGTCCCGGCTGCTCGTCGAATGCGGAGCCGTACTCATCGACGCGGACCGCATCGCGCGCGAAGTCGTCGCACCCCACACCCCCGGCCTCGCGGCGGTCGTCGACGCCTTCGGCGAGGCCATCCTCGCCCCGGACGGCAGCCTCGACCGCCCCCGGCTCGGCTCGATCGTCTTCGCCGACCCCGAGAAACTCGCACGCCTCAACGCGATCGTGCACCCCCTCGTCGGCGCCCGCTCCCGCGAACTGGAGGCGAACGCCCCCGAAGACGCCGTCGTCGTCCACGACGTCCCCCTCCTCACCGAGAACGGCCTCGCCCCCCTGTACGACATCGTGGTCGTCGTCGACGCCGACCCCGACACCCGACTCGACCGGCTCGTCCGGCTGCGCGGCATGACCGAGGACGACGCCCGCGCGCGCATGGCCGCCCAGGCGACACGCGACAAACGCCGGGAGATCGCGGACATCGTGATCGACAACGACGTACCGCTCCCGGAACTGCGACGGCGCGTGCAGGACGTGTGGGCCGACCTCGTGCGCCGAGCGCACCCGCCACACGAGACCGCCCCGGAATAGCGGTCCGCGCTCCGCGCGTTGAACCCTCCGAGCAAGGGAAGGATTTTTCCGTGCCCGATACCGCAGGTTCGACCGGACGTACTCCGGAGACGCACGTCATCGACTTCCGTGCCGCGGAGCAACTCCTCGCCGCACGGGACCCGCGGGGCGCGGTGAAGCTGCTCGACCGAGTCATCGCCGCGCACCCCGAGAACACCGCCGCCCGGCTGCTACGCGCGCGTGCCTTCTTCGCCGCCGCGCAACTACGCCCCGCCGAGCTGGAGTTCACCGTCGTCCTGGAGCGCGAGCCGGACAACGCGTTCGCGCACTTCGCGCTCGCCCGCACCTACGAGCGGCAGGGCCGCGGCGACCAGGCCAAACGCCACTTCCGGTTGGCCGCAGCACTCGACCCCAACCCGCAGTACCTGAAAGCAGCCCGCTTCGAGACCTGAGGACGACCCCGACGGGACAACGGCTCGACAATGGCGCTCGTCAGCGCGAGCCCGTCAGCGGGAGCCTGTCAACGGTGAGCCCGTCAGGGGTGACGGTGCTCGGGCGGCCGGTACGGAGGAATGTCCCGCCCCGGCTGATAGTGCGGGCCCTGCCGGATGTGCCGGACGATCATCGTCAGATCCACTGTGATCACCAGCCACAGCACCCCACACGCCGCCGCCCACCCCGGGCGCCCCGCCAGAGTGAACGCGGCCGTCCCGAAGGTCGCCCAGGCCAGCCCCCACAGAGACAGCCACAGCCGCATCCTCAGTGCACTGCGCGCCGTCGTCGGCTCACTGCCCGTACGCATCCCGATCACCGCTCCTCCTTGCAACGTACTCCTCGGCACCCACGTTCTCCAGAGGAGCCCCGACGCCGCCGACAGGCGCTCGGCGGGAGAGCCGGTCCAGCCGCCCCGAAGGTTGCCCGAACAGACACCCCTCCCTCGAACGAGTGAACCGGCCAGGATGCGGAACGCCCAGCCACAGCACACCCGTTGGACGGGCATGCGACGACACATGCGACAGGGATACGAAGGAACAGGCCCCGGCGCGATCACGCCGGACGGCTGCGCGGTCGAGTTCTACTCACGCCTCCCCGTGAAGGACGAACCGGACATCATCTCCGCGGCGGTCCCCCCGGGCGCGCACCTCCTGGAGCTGGGCAGCGGAGTCGGGCGAGTGACCCACGCCCTCCTGGAGCGGGGCTTCACCGTCACAGCGGTGGACGAGTCCGCCGAAATGCTGGAGCGCGTCCGCGGCGCGCGCACCATATGCAGCCCGATCGAAGACCTCGACCTGGGCGAGACATTCGACGTCGTGATGCTCGCGTCGTTCCTCGTGCACAACGGAGACGTCGACGTGCGCACAAGGATGCTGCGCGCCTGCGCACGCCACATCGCCAAGGGCGGATGCCTGCTGATCCAACGAGAAGGAGAGGACTACCACACCAACCTGCCGCGTGAACGCGTCGACCCGAGCGGCTTCACCGTACGGATGTCCTCGGCCGGCCCCCTCGAGAACGGCGTCCGCTCCGTGCGCGCGGAGTACGAGTTCCCCGACGCGGTATGGACACAGACCTTCCGGACCCGCGCACTCACCAAGGACCAGTTCGAGCAGGCCCTGGCGGAGGCAGGCCTGAGAGTGGACCGATACCTGACCGACGACCGGATCTGGGTGAGGGCGGTGCCGGTGGAGGGCTAGGCGGTGGAGGAGTAGGCGGGGAAGGGGGCGGGAGGGGGGAGGGGGGAGGTCCCCTCCCCAGGATTTGTCCCGTGCAGTCGTACCGTGGGGACATGGCCACTCCCGACGCTCCCGCCGCCCTCGCCGAGCTGGACCGGCGGGTCGTGGGCTGTGGGGCGTGTCCTCGGTTGGTGGAGTGGCGTGAGCAGGTGGCTCGTACCAAGCGGGCGGCCTTCGCCGACTGGACGTACTGGGGGCGGCCCGTGCCCGGGTTCGGGCCGTCCGATGCCCGGCTGCTGATCGTCGGGCTCGCTCCGGCGGCGCACGGCGGGAACCGTACGGGCCGTATGTTCACCGGTGACCGTTCCGGGGACGTGCTCTACCAGGCGCTGTACGACGTGGGACTCGCCTCGCAGCCCACCTCCGTCTCCGTCGGCGACGGACTGGAGCTGTACGGCGTGCGCGTCACCTCGCCCGTGCACTGCGCGCCGCCCGCCAACAAGCCCACCCCCGGGGAGCGGGACACCTGCCGGCCCTGGCTGGTGCAGGAGCTGCGGCTGTTGCGGCCGACGCTGCGCGCGGTCGTCGTGCTCGGCGCGTTCGGCTGGCAGGCCGCGCTGCCCGCGTTCGCGGAGGCGGGCTGGACGGTGCCCCGGCCTCGACCTGCCTTCGCGCATGGGACCCGGGTGCCGCTTGCCGGCCCGGACGACGGCCCCGGCCTCGACCTTTTCGGCTGCTTCCATGTCAGCCAGCGCAACACCTTCACCGGCCGGCTCACCCCCGGGATGCTGCGGGACGTGCTGCACTCGGCCGCACGGGCGGCGGGGCTGGCCGGGCCGGCGTGCGATATCGGGGCGACGTAGGCCCGCGTCGGATCGTATGGTGCCTCGATGGGCCTGTATCCGGAGATCGAACCGTACGACCACGGCATGCTCGACGTCGGGGACGGCAACCGCGTGTACTGGGAGACCTGTGGGAACCCGCGGGGCAAGCCCGCGCTGGTGTTGCACGGGGGGCCGGGTTCCGGGAGCACGCCGTACTTCCGGCGGCTCTTCGACCCCGCCGCGTACCGGATCGTGCTGCTGGACCAGCGCGGGTGCGGGCGGTCCACGCCGCACGCGAGTGCGTACGGCACCGACATGAGCGTCAACACGACGGCTCACCTCCTCGCCGATCTGGAGTCGCTGCGGCGGTGGTTGGGGATCGGGCGGTGGCTGGTGTGGGGCGTGTCGTGGGGGTCGGTGCTGGGGCTGCGGTATGCGCAGACGCATCCCGGGGTGGTGAGCGAGCTGGTGCTGACGGGGGTGGCGACGGGGTCCGATGCCGAGGTGGACCTGTTGACCAGGGGGTTGGGGAAGGTGTTCCCGGAGGCGTTCGAGGGGTTCTTGGCGGGGCTGCCGGAGGGCGAGGCACGGGCCGGCAACCTGGCGGCCGCATACAACAGGCTGCTCGAAACGCCCGATCCCGAGGTGCGGGAGCGCGCGGCGCGGGCGTGGACGGACTGGGAGACGGCGACGATTCCGGCGCCGCCGCGGTCCGTCGAGCGGTTCGAGGACCCGGTGTTCCGGATGGGCTTCGCCCGTACCGTCACCCACTACTGGGGCAACGGTCACTTCCTGGACGGGGAGGGCGCCGTGCTACGGGACGCCCATCTCCTCGAGGGCGTCCCCGGCACCCTCGTGCAGGGCAGCCTCGACTTCGGCAACCTTCTCGGCACCGTGTGGCAGCTCCATCACGCCTGGCCGGGCTGCGAGTTGGTGGTCGTGGACGAGGCGGGGCACGACGCGGGGGCCCCGGGCGTGGCGGAGGCGCTGGTCGCGGCCACCGACGGGTACGCCCGGCGCTGACGCCGCTCGGGTCAGACGATGCGGGCCGCGGCGAGCGGCCGTGAGGAGACGGGGTGGGCACTGTCCCGGTCGGTGTTGACGCCCCACCGGTAGCGGGAGAACTCCCCGGTGGCGTTGGACGCGTAGAACATCATGTGGCCGATGCCGACACCCTCGAACTGTTCTTCCTTCACGAGACTGACCATGCGGGTGTCGGGGTACTCGGGGTAGTTGGTCAGCGCGTACACGCCGTGCGGTTCGGCCGTGCAGTCGACCACTTCGACGGCGTACTGGGTCTCTCCGGTGAAGTCCCCGACTCCGCTGAAGACGCCCTTGACCTCGCGGACCATGACGATGTGGCCGGTGCTGCCCTCGACCTGGCCGCTGTAGTCCACGGCGATGAGGTCGCCGGGCCGAAGGTCCGTGACCTTGCGGATCTGCTGGAAACGGGGGCCGGCGGTGCCGCTGGCGAAGGCCTGGCGGTAGTCGGCGGCTTCGGGGATGCGGTCCTGGAAGTACTGGGTGAAGTAGGCGTCGGTGGCCCATCCGTAGGTGTGGTTCAGCACGCGGGTGACGAAGGACGAGCAGCGGGCCAGCGCGATCCAGCTGGACAGGTCGTCGGGGGTGCCCCAGGTGAGGCTGGACGGGGAGCCGAGGAAGTAGACGTTGTTGAGTCGGGCCGTGCGGCCGCTGATCAGGGAGACTTCGTCGGCGTCGAGGGCGCGGCCGTAGGCGCGGACGTCGTCGACGGCGCCCTTGAACTGGTTGACGTATGCGCCGTTCCAGCGGGCCCGGCCGATGTTGAAGCCCTGGAGCGCCGCCCAGGACAGGGTGGCGTCGGCGGTGCCTTCGAGTACGCCGTTCACATACAGGCGGACGCGGGCGCCGTCCCACACTCCGGTCAGGTGGGTCCACTTGCCGAGCGCGGGGGCGGTGGTGCCGAGGGCGGAGATCTTGACGCTCTGGTCCTCGGCGCGCACCTTGAACGCCCAGGCGCCGGCCGCGTCGTCGTACTGGAGCAGGAAGCGGCTGCAGCCGGTGCCGTCCTGGCTGACCGCCGTGTACATCTTCGTCAGGACGGCGTCGTCCGCGAGGCGTACCCAGGCGGAGACCGTGAACGCGGTCGTGGTGTCGAGAACGGAGGCGGTGGCGGCGTAGGCCTCGTTCAGGGTGAGTTCGCCGCCTGCCCGCAGGGTCGTCCAGCTCGCGCCCGGGCCGAGGGTGACGGGGTGGTCGCGGCCGGAGAGGTCGGCGCCGGATCCGTCGAGGGGCCAGTGTCCGCTCAGGCCGGTGGGCAGATGGCCGGCCGCCAGGAGTCGCTGGTACTGGACCATGCGCTCGGCCTCGGCGAGATGCGGTACGCCGACCGGCGTGAACGGTGTGTCCAGTGGGGCGGCGGCGGCCGCGCTCCCGGCGCCGCCGATCACACCGGTCACCGCGCCCGCCCCCACGAGTGCGGCCCCGCTCAACAGCCCACGTCTGCTGACCATGTTGGTGTTCTCCGTCCCGTTTCTGCGAATCCTCTGTCGGACACCTGTCCGAAGGGTCGGCAGAGTCTAGGCGGAAGACCGGGTGGAAGGTTGAGCGGACGGTTGTGCGGAAGGCTGTGCGGGCGGTTGTGCGGACGGCTCCGTGGACGGCTCTGAGGGCGTGGTGTCGGCCGGTGTCCCGAAGAGATGTCGCACGGTGGAGCGGTAGTTGGCCTGGACGTGGTTCAGGGCGTGGGTGCGGGCGCGCTCGGGGTCGCCGGAGGCGATGGCGTCGTAGAGCTCCTGGTGTTCGGTGAGGAGTTGGGGCCATTCCTCGTTGCGTCGGGTGAGCCATTGCAGGCGGCCGCCGACCGGTTCCATGACGGAGATCAGCAGGGTGTTGCCGGCCATGGCGAGGAGGCGGTCGTGGAAGCGGGTGTTGATGTCGGTGATCGCTTCGGCGTCCCCGGTCTCGGTGGCGTGTGCCGCGCTCGCCAGCAGTTCCCGCAGGTCGGCGAGGTCCTCCGGGGTTGCGCGGGCGGCGGCCAGTCCGGCCGCGTACACCTCCAACGCCTCGCGCAGTTCGAAGAGTTCCTTCACGTCGGTGGGACTCAGTCGCCGTACGACCGTGCGGCGGGGGGTTTCGAACAGGACGAAGCCCTCGGCGACCAGTGCCCGGATGGCCTCCCGGACGGGGACCCTGGAGACGCCGAACCGGTCGGCCAGCTCCCGTTCGACGAGCCGGTCGCCGGGGCGCAGCCGACCGGCGATGATCTCCTGCCGCAGGGTTACCAGGACGCGCTCGCGCACCGCGCCGATCGGTTCGACCGGTTCGATCTTCGTCATGGGCCCATCCTCTCCGATGCGAGGGGGCTTTTACGGAGCCGTAACAGGAAGGACATGGGTCAGAACGCTTGACGGCGGGACCATGTCCGCAGTTTGGTATACCAAACGATCGACCCAGTAGTCCTCCTCCGTCCCCTTGCCCATGGAGGCACCGTGTCCCTCGCCGACAGCGCCGAAGCCACCGGCGCACCAGCGTTCGTCCCCGACCCCCGGCTCACCAATGAAGACCTCGCGCCCGCCGAGCAGCGGAACTGGAAGGTCTTCGACCTCTTCGCCATGTGGATGTCGGACGTCCACAACCTCGGCAACTACACCTTCGCCGCCGGCCTGCTGGTCCTCGGCATGAACGTGTGGCAGATCTTCACATCCCTCCTCGTCGGTTTCGTGCTCATCTACGTCGGCATGAACTGGATGGGGAAGATCGGCCAGCGCCACGGTGTGCCCTTCCCGGTGGTCAGCCGCATCAGCTTCGGCGTCTGGGGCGCCAACATCCCGGCCCTCATCCGCGCCGTGATCGCCATCATGTGGTACGGCATCCAGACCTATCTCGCCTCCGTCGCCGTCAACGTGATGCTGCTGGCGGCCTGGCCGGGCCTGGAGTCCTGGACGCACAGCTCCTTCCTGGGCCTGGACGCCCTCGGCTGGGTGTCCTTCCTGTCCCTCTGGCTGATCCAGGCGCTGATCATCAGCCAGGGCATGGAGTCGGTGCGCAAGTTCCAGGACTTCTGCGGTCCGGCGATCTGGCTGGTGATGATCGCGCTGGCGATCTGGGTCCTTTCCAAGGCAGGCTGGACCATCTCGCTCACCTCCACCCCGCACCCCGTCTCCGTGGGCGAGCAGTGGCGGCAGTGGTTCGGCGCCATCGGACTGATCCTCGCCACGTACGGCACGCTGATGCTGAACTTCTGCGACTTCTCCCGCTTCGCACCCGACTACAAGACGGTCCGCCGCGGCAACTTCTGGGGCCTGCCGCTCAACTCGACGGCGTTCGTGGTCGTCTCCGTGATCGTCACCGCCGGCTCGCTGGAGGTGTTCGGCGAGGCCATCACCGACCCGGCGGAGCTGGTCGCCAAGGTCGGCAACACCTGGGTGCTGGTCCTGGGCGCGCTCACCTTCGCCATCGCCACCATGGGCGTCAACATCGTCGCCAACTTCGTATCGCCGGCGTACGACCTCGCCAACGTCTGGCCGCAGAAGATCAGCTTCAAGGTCGGCGGCATGATCAGCACGGTCGCCGCACTGGTCGTCACCCCCTGGAACCTCTTCTCCAACCCGACCGTCGTCAACTACTTCCTCGGCGGCCTCGGCGCGTTCCTCGGCCCCCTGTTCGGCGTGATCATGGTCGACTACTACTGGGTCAAGCGCGGCCGCGTCGACGTCAACGAACTGTTCGACGCCACCCCCGGCTCCCGCTACTACTACCGCAAGGGCGTCAACCCCAAGGCACTGTGGGCGTTCCTGCCCTCCGCAGCGGTCGCGGCGGTGCTCGCGCTGGTGAAGACGTTCAGCGACGTGGCCCCGTACTCCTGGTTCATCGGGACGGCCCTCGGGGCCGGCCTGTACCTGCTGCTGTGCCGCAGTGAGCGGACGGCAGGGTCCTCGGCGACCGCTCCCGACAAGCCCGTGGAGGTCTGAGAAGCGTGCGGAACGTGCGGATCGTCGTCACCAACTGCAACACCACGCAGGAGATGACCGAGGAGATCGTGCGAGGTGCCCGGGCCGCGGCAGGTCCGGGCACCACCGTGATCGGCCTGACCCCCGACTGGGGACCCGAGTCGGCGGAGGGCTGGCTCGACAGCTATCTCTCGGCCGCGGCCGTCATGGATCGCCTGCGCACCTACGACGGCCCGCCCTACGACGCTGTCGTCATGGCCGGCTTCGGCGAGCACGGCCGCGAGGGCGTACGGGAGCTGGTCGACGTGCCCGTCGTCGACATCACCGAGGCCGCGGCCCATCTGGCCTGTCTGCTGGGCCGCCGCTACGGCGTCGTCACCACCCTCGAACGGTCCTGCGGCCAGATCGAGGACAGCCTGGAGCTGGCCGGGGTGGGCCGTAACTGTGCCGCCGTCGTCGGCACCGGGCTCGGCGTTCTCGACCTGGGCGACGCCGACCGCACGGAGGCGGCCTTCCTCGCGGCCGCCGAGCGGGCCCGTCAAGCCGGCGCCGAAGTGCTGGTGCTCGGCTGCGCCGGAATGACGGGGCTGCAGCAGGCGGTGGGAGACAAACTCGGCCTTCCGGTCGTCGACGGCGTCGGGGCGGCGGTGAAGCTGGCCGAGGCACTGGTGGGACTGGGTCTGACGACCAGCCGCGCGGGGACCTTCGCAAAGCCGGTACCGAAACGACGCGTGTGGCGCGCCGAGTAGCGAAGGACCGTGAAGCGCCGGAAACGGGGAGGGCGGGCGAGCGGCGAAGCGTCCGCGAGGGCAGAGGGGCAGGGGGCAGTGGGGCAGCGGGGCAGTGGGGCAGCAGGGGTTGTGGAGCCGCAGGTCGGTGGGGCGGTAGAGACGCAGGGTTGTGGAGCCGCAGGTCGGTGGGGCGGTAGAGACGCAGGGGTTGTGGAGCCGCAGGTCGGTGGGGCGGTAGAGACGCAGGGGTTGTGGAGCCGCAGGTCGGTGGGGCGGTAGAGACGCAGGGCCGGGGAGCCGCAGATCGGTAGGGCAGCAGAGACGCAGGGCCGGGGAGCCGCAGGGCTGTGGAGCCGGGGAGTCGTATGGTCGCAGCACCGCAGCACCGCAGCACCGCAGCACCGCAGCACCGCAGCACCGCAGCACCGCAGCACCGCAGCACCGCAGCACCGCAGCACCGCAGCACCGCAGGGCCGTAGCCCGCAGGGTGGCAGGCGCGCACGGTTGTCGGGCCGGGCGCGCGATCGCCGGGCCGAGCGAGCGGGGGCGTACGGGAGCGGCCCCCGGGGCGATGGCAGGGCGGTTCACGGGGACTCCTTGGGGCCGGGTGCCCGTGGGGGCGCGGCCCTTTCGGAACTCCTCGTCACGCTCGGCCGCCTCGACCCGCTCGACGCGGTAGAGGCGCACCTGCGGTGCAGCCCGCGCGCGCGGATCGACGCTGAGCCGGTCCGGCGGCCCCAGCAGCCGGTGCACCAGCGCGCCCGTCCATCCCCGCATCCGCAAGCCGGCCAGCGACACGTACCGCCGTCCGTCCTCCACATACCTCTCCACGACCCGCTCCCCCCGTCGCACTTCGTCGTGACGCACTGTGACGACACCTCCCATTGAAGCGGGCCCCACTGACAAT
This sequence comes from Streptomyces sp. NPDC050121, assembly GCF_044460385.1. Taxonomy (NCBI): domain Bacteria; kingdom Bacillati; phylum Actinomycetota; class Actinomycetes; order Kitasatosporales; family Streptomycetaceae; genus Streptomyces; species Streptomyces sp. NPDC050121. Next base: position 21,434 of record NZ_JBITJV010000011.1, read on the forward strand.
CGCCTCGCGACGGATAACCGTTGGACAACCCCGCCCCTCCCTCGCCAGGCTTCCTCCCGTGCGGAGCAAGCGTCTCGGCCGTTTCACGGCGGCGGACTTCTTATGGGCCACGCCGGAAGTCCCGGCGGGCCCCGGAGGTCTGCCATGTCCCGAACCGTCCATCACGTCCGCCCCCGACACCGCGTCAACCCTGCTCACTGGCCGGCCGAGAGCCTGAACCTGGACACCGGTCACCGTCTCGTCGCACTCCGCTACAGCGCGCAGGAACTGACCCGTGCGCGGCGCGAGCGGCGTCGCCCTGTGCCCGTCCAACTGGCGCACACGTTCTGCGCCTACACCTATCCCCGGTCCCTGAACGCGCAGGTCGACGGCCCGTACGAGTCCCGTGCGCGCGCCGCTCTGGCCGTGTTCCGCTCGACCGCCCGCAACCGCCTCCGGGCGGCCTCGCCCGGCGCTCTCCTCTCCGCGGCCGAGGAACTGGACCACCCGCCGACCCGTCACCGGCACCGGGACCTGTGGTAACAGGGCCCTCGTTCGTTTCTGGCCGGAAATGCGCTCTTTCGTTACCAAGAATGCCCAATCACCCTGTGACCAGGGGCGACAGGCGATTCGGCGGGGCGAGGGGGAGCCGCGATGGTCGAGCCGATCTATGTACCGGTCCTGCCGACGCGGCGGGACGCCTGGACTGCCTACGAGGCGCTCGATCCCCTCATACGGAGACGGATCGCGCCGCTGTGGACACTCGTCCCGCACACCGGACCGGAGCGGACGCGAGGCGTGCCGGCCGCCCTGGAACCGGCCGGTGACCAGGCCGCGTCGGGACGCTGGCTCACCCCGCGGGTGGACCGGCTGATCACGGCCATGGACGGAGGGCCCGGCTGGGTCGATGCCGCCCACGTCGAGGGCCGGGGCGAAGGGGCGGCCGTCGGCCTGTGGCGGCTGGCGACCAGGAGCCGTCTGCGCCTGGTCACCGGCCCGGAACGGGACCCCACGCTGCAGCGCTACACCGCCGACCTCGCCTTCCTCAGCGGCCGCGGGCTCGGCATACGGCTGCTCCTCGACGAGCCACCGGACGAGCCCTGTTCGACGCGACTGCTGGAGCTCCTCGACCGGCTCTGCCTGCCCGTGTCGCAGACCGACCTCATCCTGGACATGGGTGCGGCCACGGAGGGGGACGAGACGGCGAAGAACGCCATCGCCGCCCTCGACCTGCTGGGAACCCTCCGGCGCTGGCGCACGGTCGTTCTCACCTCCGGCGCCTTCCCCCGCACGCCCGACCAGCCGGCCACGGCCGTCCGGTACGAGGTGCGACGCCATGACCGGCAGCTCCACCATGCGGTGCGCGTGGCTCGCCCCGGGTTTCCCACAAGGGTGATGTACGGCGACTACTCCGTCGAGCACGCCTTCAGCGCCAACGCACCCTCAGGCGACGACCAGTACGGCCCGCCCTGGGGTCTGCTGCGCTACACCACGCCGGACAGCTTCCTCATCGCCCGTGCGCCCCTCAGAGGCCGCGAACGCGTCGACCGGGTGCGTGCGGCGGCGCGCTGGATCACCGAGTCCGGGTGGTTCCGAGGGGCCGACCACAGTGCAGGGGAACGCTGGCTGCACGCGTGCGCCGGGGGAGAGGGCTCCGGGGGCTCTGGCAACGCGGAGACATGGATCAAGGCGGGGCACATCCAGCATCTGAACTTCGCCGTGCACCAGCTGATGGGCACCTGGGCATGACACCTCCTCTGCCGGCGTTGCGTTCATAAAGAAAGCGGGATTCGGCTCAGACGTCACCTCGCCGAAACGCAACCGTCCCAACCTCTCCAAGACCGCCCTCTACCGTGGACACCACAGCTCACCACAGCTCACCACAGTTCATACAGCGCGACGCAGCTCACAGCTCGCCGCTGACCCGACCGCCCCGGCCACCGTCGCCCGAAGGCACACCCCCGCCCTCGTCACGACAGGAGCTTCGTGTCCCCGCGCTCGTCCGCATCCCTTCGCTCCCGCGTATACACCGCTCTCCCGCCCTGGCTCGCCCACGCCCTGCGTGCCCAGCGCGGGCCCGTGCCCTGGAGCGCGGTCTCGCGCGGAGTGTTGGCCGCGGGACCCCTTCTGCTGGTCGCCGTTCTCGCCGGGCGGACGTCTGTCGGGGTTGTCGCCGCCATCGCCGCGATGCTCGCCGGGATCAACGACCGGCCCGGCAGCCGGCGGGCCTCCGTCCGGCGGCTCGGGGCGCCCGCGCTCGCCGGAGCGGGAGGGCTGCTCATCGGGACGTACGTCGGGGGTCACGTCGGGGCCGTCGTACTGACGGTCGTCCTCACCGGCCTCGGCCTCGTCGCCGGCGGGATGAGCGCCATCGGGCCCGTCGCCTCCGGAGCGGGCACACAGTTGCTGGTCGCCGCCGCGATCGGGGCCGGGATGCCGGTGCCGGAGCCAGGACGGCTGCTCGCCCTCGCCTTCCTCGCCGGGGCCGGCTGGCTGCTCGCCCTGCGGCTCGTGCTCCCCACGCCGGGGGCCATGACCGGCGACTTCCGGTTCGACGGGGAACGGGACGCGGTGGCCCGTGTCTACGACGCCGTCGCGGAACTCCTCGACGCCGTCGGCACCGAGCACGCCACCGACCGCCGCGCCGCGCTCACCGCCGCCCTCGACCACGCCCAGGACGCCCTCGCCGGACCCCGGCTGCGGCGCTACGCAAGCTCCGCGGCCGAGCGGCGGCTGCGCGCCCAGTACGCCGCCGCGCTGCCCCTGGCCGAAGCCGCGACCGCGCTCGCCTGGAGCGGGGAGCCCGTCGCCGAGCGGGCCTCGGCCGGGCCCCGACGGCTCGCCGCCGCCGTACGGGAGAACTCGCACACCGGGCCGCTGCCCGCGCCCTCCCGGTCCGCGCCCGCGCTGCGCGCCCTCGACGACGCCCTGCTGCACGCCGCCGACGCCTTCGACCAGGGGAACGGCGGCGACCTGCACACCCGTCGGCGCGGCGCCCGCGACCTGCTGCGCACCGCATTCGGTCCGGGCGGGCGCGAGTACGGGCTGCGGGTCGGCCTGTCCTTCGGGGCCAGCGCCGCCATCGCGCAAGGACTGCACCACTCCCACTGGTACGGGCAGCACGCGCACTGGTACTGGCTGCCCGCCACCGCCGTCTTCCTGGTCAAGCCCGACCTCGGGCCCCTGGTGTCCCGGGTGTTGTGCCGGGCCGCGGGAACCGTGCTCGGGGCGCTGCTCTTCGCCGGGTTCGCCGCCGTGCTGCCCCGCCCGGAGGGGCTCGTGGCGCTGGTCGCTCTCTGCGGTGCGCTGATACCCGTGTCCACCCGGCACTTCGCGGCCCAGACGGCCGTCGTCACCGTGCTCGTACTGTCCCTGGTCATGGTCGGCGGGGAGCCCCAGGCCTCCGTCAGCCGGATCGCGGAAACCCTCCTGGCCTGCGCGATCGTCCTGATCGTCGGCCACCTGCCGATGCCGGGGGAGCGGGGTGGCCAGGTGCGCGCCCGGCTCGCCACGGCCGCCGGCGCCGCACACGCCTACCTCACCCACGTCCTCGACGGCTCCGACGCCGGCTCCGACGACCGTGCCGCCCGCTGGACCCTGCGTCGCGAGGCCTATCGCACCCTCGCCGAGGCCCGCACCGCCATCGCCCTCGCCGCGCACGAACTGCCCGCCCTCGCCCGGCACACCGAGGGCACGGACGAGGTCGCCGCCCTTCTCGAACGCCTCGTCGACACCACCACCGCCTGCGCCGTCCACCTCGACGACACCGGACGACTCGCCCCCCGCCACCGCGAACGCCTCGCCGAGCTCCTCGCCGAACTCGCCGCACGAACGCAGCGGGTGGGCCTGCCGGCGACCCCGCCGGTCCTGTCGATGGCCGTATAGCCCCGAGCCTGCCGCCCCTCGCCCCTCGTCCTGCGCCCCTCGCCGTCGCCCCGCCCTCGCCCGTCCCCCCGTTCCCACCTCCTCCCGTCACCCGATCCGCACGCACACCGGCGCGTGGTCCGGCCCCGGCTCGCTCCTGCGCACCGCCGTCCGAGCCCTGCGCGCGACCTCGCAGCCACGTACAGTGTTCGGTGCGTTCGGAAAGTGACCGGATCCTCACGATCCGTGCCGGACCCGTGTCAACTACGTCTCAGTAGCGCAACTGAGCGAGGCGTTCGCGGTCCGATGAGCGTTAACTCCTACAAGTCACGACGCTTTGACGCTTATCGGAGGTGCGAGATGGTGAACGGGCGAACCGTGCTCGAACGCTTTCCCGCGGGAGGGCCGCGCGGGTCGTGGCCCGCGGAGGAGTTCGCGCACGCCCGACGCATGGAGGGGCTGCCCGCCGAGGTCGTCATGGACCTCGCCACGGACACCTTCCTGGTGGTCGTCCGGGGCGGCGACGCCGCGCGGTGACCCGTCAGCCCGCCTGCGACGGGGCGGGCACGGGCACGGGCCCCCGAGCCGTGAACTGCTCGGCCTGCAGTGCGTACAGCTCGGCGTAGACGCCCCCGCCCGCCAGCAACTCGTCCGGGGTCCCCGACTCCACCAGCCTGCCCTGGTCCAGGACGTGCACCAGGTCCGCATGCCGGACCGACGCCAGCCGATGGGTGATCAGGACGACCGTCTGGCCGCTGCCGGCCAGCGCACGGATCTTCTCGAACACCTCCAGCTCGGCCCGGGCGTCCAGCGCCGCCGTCGGCTCGTCCACGATCAGGATGCGCCCGCGCCGGTAGGCCGCCCGCGCGATGCCGAGACGCTGCCACTGACCGCCGGACAGCTCATGCCCGCCGCTGAAGTGCCGGGCCAGCAGGGTGTCCAGACCCCGCGGCAGATCCTCGACCACCTCCTGCGCGCCCGCCTCGGCGACCGACGCGGCCAGCCGCTCCTCGGTGAGCGGCGCGGCACTGCGCCCGATGGCCACGTTGACCCGGGCCGTGAACGGCCACCGCTTGAAGTCCTGCGCCACCATCGCGACCCGCTCGGCCAACTGGTGCCGGTCCGCGCCCGCCGCGTCCACGCCGTCCCACAGGATCCGACCCCGGTCCGGCTTGTACAGCCCGGCCAGCAGCTTCACCAGGGTCGTCTTGCCGGAGCCGTTCTCGCCGACGAGCGCGATGATCCGGCCGAGGGGGAGCGTCAGGGTCACGTCGTCGAGGGCGGGGCGCGCCGACTCACCCGGGTAGCCGAACGTGACGTTCTCGAAGTGGATCTCACGCGGCTCCTCCGGCAGGGCCGCGCCGCCCTTGGGGATCGCCTGTTCGGCCGCTTCGACGTACAGGCGTTGCAGGTCGCCCACGAACAGGGCCTCCTCGTGCAGCTGGTTGACCTCCACGACGAGGGTGTTCAGGCTCGCTGAGCCGCTGCGGATCGCGATCACCGCGGTGCCCGCGACCGCCAGGGCCATCGTCCCGGTGAGCAGCAGCGCACCGAGGGTGGCGTAGGTCGCCATGGTCGCGAGACCCGTCCAGGCGGCCGCGATCAGGCCGGTGCGGGCGGCGAGCCGGGCCAGCCGGGCCTGTTCGGCCTCCGCGGTCTCCGACATCGAGCGGAAGTGCCGCAGCAGGAACGGGCCGACGCCGTGCACACGGATCTCGGGCGCCGCCGCGGGCTCGGTGAGCAGACTCGCGATGAGATGACCCGCGCGCGCGTGCTGCACCCAGGTGTGGAACGACTCGTAGCGTCGCCGGGCGTTCGTGAGCGCGCTCCAGGCGCTGGGCAGCGTCATCGTGACCAGCAGCGGCAGCAGCAGCGGATGCAGCACCGTGAGCACGCCGGCCGCCGCGGCCAGCGAGATCAGCGCGTTCACCACACGCGTGCCGTATGTGATCATCCGGCAGGCGGACCGGGCGCCGTACTGCGCGGTGTCCAGCAGCTTGTGGAAGGCGTGGTCCTCGATCGCGGCAAGCTCCACCCCGGCCGCCCGTTCCAGGTACAACTCGGTCGCCACCCGTTCCACCTTGGGCTCCAGCCGCCCGGTGGCATACGTCGACGCGGCCCGCAACAGCGCCCCGAAGAGGAGTACGACGGCCATCGCGACCAGAGCGGGAACGGCGCCGCGCAGCCGGTCCTCGATCGAGCCGCCGGTGACCAGCCGGCCCAGCACGGAGTTCACCGCGAGCAGGCTCACCGCCTGCGTCACTCCCCGTCCCGCCTCCGCGGCCAGCACGATCCGGGCGGCCCGCGGGTCGGCCTGGCGGGCCAGCCGGAGACTGGTGGAGAGCAGGGAGGGCAGCCGGATGATCATGGCGCGGAAGTTCAGCTCCAGGAAGGCGTCCCGGTGCTGGTTCCACCCCATGTCGTAGCGGAGCGGGCCGCCGAACAGCAGCCGCTCGGACTCGGACACCTCACGCTCGTCGCACCCCTGCGACTTGCGAGCCTCCTCCGCCCTCTCCGCCTCCTCCGCCGTGTCTTCCTTCCCCGCCTTCCGCGCCTGTCCCACCGTCGGCCTCCCCAAGTGGTCGTGGACGACGGCCACTATCGCGGGACGAGCCGCGTGAGGGCAGGGCGCGGGACGGGGAACCCGGGACGCGCGGGCGTGCGCCGGGGACGGCGCGCCGGACTGCCCCACGGGCAGTCAGGGACTATGCGCTGATCGGCCGCGACCAGATGGGCGTCGTGCCCGTGAGGCGGCACAGGGCCAGGTAGAGAGGTATCGGCGGGGTGTACGGAAGTGTGCCGTCCGGTCGGTGGATGAGGTCGGGGCGGCGCGGGGAGTTCGGGAGGATCGCGCCCGTGGCGTAGCGCGCGGGGGCGGGCCACTCCAGGGCGTAGTCGGAGTCGGAGGGGACCAGCCACCACCAGTGCGCGTCGTCGGCGTAGACACAGCCCATGCGCGGAAGACGCGGCATGAGCAGCGGGCCGAGATGGGCCGGCACGGAGACCGCGTCACAGCCCAGGGGGGCCGTCATGCCCTCCGGCACGGCCAGCCGGCGCACGGCGTCGGGAGCGGCGACGGGGGCGCCGGCCGGTCCGCGCTGCAGGCGTACGAGCGTGTCGAGGGTCAGCACCGGAGCCCGACCGGGCACGGTGCTCATGTCCGTCCCCGCTCGCGGACGGGTTGCTCGCGGACGGGCTGGAGGGGGAGCTGAAGCGGGAGCTGGAGCGGGAGTTGGAGGAGCAGCGGGAGGGCGTCGGCGGCGTGGCCGGATGCCCGAGTCCACCCGTCGTGGCCGTCACGGCCGTGGTGGTGCTCGCGAGCGTCGTGTCCAGCGGGCCCGGCGTGTCCTGCGTGCTCCGGGGTGCGGTGCCACTGCGGCATCACGCGGGGGGCCGGACCGTCGGACGCGATCGGTACGGCGGACGCGGTAGGCACGGCGGATGCGGTTCGTGCGGCAGACGCGGCCGGGGCAGCGGGTGTGGCCGACGGTGCGGGTATGGCCGGCCCGGCGGATGCGGGGTGTGGTCGTCTTGCGGCCGGGAGGGTCGCTTGCCGGTGGTGCTGCTCCGCCTGCTCGTCCTCGTCACCCGGGCCCTCGGCCGGTCCCGGCTTCGGGCGGGCGCCCCAGCCGAGGTCGTTACGGGGGCCGATGAAGTCGGTGTGCGGCTCGTCCGGAATGTCGTCGAACTCGTCCAGGATGTCGAGGAGTTCGCCGAGGCCGGCGTGGTGCGGCTCGGCGTCGCCGAGACGCAGACTGTCGCGGGGTTCGGCGGGATCGCCGGACGCGTCGGCCCGGCGGGGCAGGTCGGCCCAGACCAGCAGGCCGGGCCCGTGCTCCTGCGCACCCCAGGCGTGACACAAGGCCTCGACGAGCAGCAGCCCCCTCCCGTGCTCCTCCTCGGGACGCTGCGGCGAGGGGTGGGGCTCGCCCGGCGCGCATCCCTCGTCCCGCACGGCTATGCGGACCAGGTCGGCGCCGTCGTGCAGCTCGCAGACGACGATGTCGCTCGCGGTGTGCACGATCGCGTTGGTGACCAGCTCGGATATGACCAGGGCGGCGGAGTCGCAGGTGTCCTCGCACACCGACCAGCCGGTCAGCCGGGCCCTTGCCAGGCGTCTGGCCTGGGCGGGGGAACCCGGATGGGCGGCCAGTTCGAATCGGAACCGGCGCTCGGCAGCGGCCTGGTCAGGGCCTGCTCCCGCGCTGGCACCGAGACCCTGGGGGTGGCCTGCGGCGGCGTCTGTTCCTAAGGGCGCGGACGGAATCACGCTTGCCACTATCGCCCCGCCATGAACACTTGGCAAGTGTCACTCTGAAAAATGCAGAGTGCTGTGTGACGCGGTGAAGCGCCGTGGCACACTGCTCGCGACAGCACGGCGAACGGCGCCAATGGGGATCAACGGAGACTCGTACGCATCCGTACAGAACTTTGAGTGGGTCTTCGAGTGGCGCCGTAGGGCTGCCGTAGGGCTGTCGGGATTCTTTTCGTGACCGGTCGGGTCGGGGCCCGCGTGTGCCCCGCGCGGGCCGGTCGGCTCTTCGTGGAGGTGGAGCGTGAGCGAACCGCGGTCCGCGCCGACGGTCGGACAGGTCGTCCTCGGCCGGCGCCTGCTGGACCTGCGGGAACGCGCCGGGCTCAAGCGCGAGGAAGCCGCCCGCATCCTGCGCGTCGCGCCCGCCACCGTCCGCCGTATGGAGATGGCCGAGGTCGGCCTCAAGATCCCGTACCTCCAACTGCTCTTGAAGGCCTACGGCGTCACCGACGAGGAAGCCGAGGGCTTCGTCCAACTGGCCGAGGAGGCCAACAAACCGGGCTGGTGGCAGCGGTTCCACGACGTCCTGCCGGGCTGGTTCTCTATGCACGTCAGCCTGGAGGGCGCCGCCGCCCTGATCCGCCAGTACGAACCCCACTTCGTCCCCGGCCTGCTCCAGACGGAGGACTACGCGCGTGGTGTCCTCCTGTCCGGCGCCATCGGCCAGACCCGGCCGGAGGACATCGAGCGCCTCGTCGACCTGCGCATACAACGCCAGGATCTGCTCACCCGGCAGGACGCGCCCCGGCTGTGGGTGGTGATGGACGAGACCGCGTTGCGCCGCCCGGCCGGCGGCCCGGAGGTGATGCGCGCGCAGATCGACAAACTGCTCGAGGCCACGAAGCTGCCCAACGTCACGCTGCAGGTCGCCCCGTTCGCCAGCGGCCCGCACCCAGGCACGTACGGGCCCTTCGTGCTGTTCCGATTCGCCATGCCGGAGCTTCCGGACATGGTCTACAGCGAGTACCTGACCGGCGCCGTCTACCTCGACGCGCGCACCGAGGTGGCGACCCACCTCGAGGTCATGGACCGCATGGCGGCGCAGGCCGCTACAGCACATCGCACGAAGGAGATCCTCCGGGATCTCCGCAAGGAGTTGTGAATGGATCGCATCAAGACCCAGTCCAGGCCACGGGTCCGCGCTCAGCGGATCTACAACGGCATGCCCGCCCGGGAACTGGGCAGCGAGGGCTGGCACAAGCCGTGGAGCGGCGGCAACGGAGGCAACTGCCTGGAGGCGATGAAGCTCGCCGACGGCCGGATCGCCGTCCGGCAGTCCACCGACCCCGACGGACCGGCGCTGATCTACACCTCCGACGAGATGACGGCCTTCATCGAGGGCGCCAAGGCGGGGGAGGCGGACTTCCTGCTGTCCTGACCGACCCGCCTGCTGCCTTTTCTGCTCTTGCCCTCCTTCAACCTCCTCCTTCAACCGCCCCCTTGAACCTCATCCTTCGACTTCCTTGTTCTGGTACTGACTTGATGACCATGACTATTCGTGCCACATGCTTACGGAGCGCCTCATGACCGGGAGGACGACACGGCCGACCCCATCGTTCAGCATCCCGGCGTACGGGGCGGTGGGCCGCAGACGCTGAGACCCGCCCAAGGGGGGCACAGCCAGGGCCGGCCAGGGTCAGGCGGGCCCTGGCTGTGCGTTCGACGGCGGCAGCACGCGGCACAGCGCGTCCAACGCCGCCCCGTAGGCATGCTCCGACGGAGTCGCGTATCCGACGACGAGCCCGTCCGACGGCGCCATGTCCGTCGCCGGATGCCGGAACGCGGCCAGGCCGTCCAGGGCCACCCCCTGCCAGGCGGCCGCCTTCACCGTGGACCGCTCGGTGCCCGGCGGCAGCCGCAGCACCGCGTGGAGCCCGGCCGCGACCCCGGTGACCTCGACATGCGGCGCCCGCGCGGCGAGCGCCCCGACCAGTCGGTCCCGACGCCCGCGATAGCGCTGCCGCATCCGCCGTACGTGACGGTCGTACGCCCCGGACACGATCAGATCGGCCAGGCCCAGCTGATCGGGGACGCTCGCCCAGGCCTCCCGGTCGCCCTTGGCGGCCAGAACACCGGCGACGTACCGCTCCGGCAGCACCATCCACCCGAGGCGCAACGCCGGCGACAGGCTCTTGCTGACCGAGCCGATGTAGATCACCCGCTCCGGGTCGAGCCCCTGGACCGCGCCGACGGGCTTGCGGTCGTAGCGGAACTCCCCGTCATAGTCGTCCTCGACGAGCACCCCGCCACGCGCGCGTGCCCAGTCGATCACCGCGGTCCGGCGGCTCGCGTGCAGCGGACCGCCCGTCGGGAACTGGTGTGCGGGCGTGAGGAGAACGGCCCGCTCGCGCCCCAGAAGGTCGACACGCGCCCCGTCCGCGTCCAGAGGCAGCGGAGTCGTCCGCACGCCCGCCGCGGCCAGCAGCCCCCGGTGGAAGTCCAGCCCGTACGCCTCCACGGCCATCGGCCCGCGCAGCATCCCACTGCCGGTGCCGAACGGGCCGAACAGCAGGCGCAGCGCATGGGCGAAGCCCGAGCAGATCACGATGCGCTCCGGCTCGGTGCGCACGCCACGCGCGCGTGCCAGGTACTCCGTCAGGGCCTCGCGCAGTTCCCGGCGGCCGGCAGGATCGCCGGGCCCGAACACCTCGTTGGGCGCCTGCTGAAGGGCCCGCCGGTAGGAAGCGAGCCAGGCCGCGCGCGGGAACGACGACGCGTCCGGCGTGCCCTGCCGCAGGTCGTGCCGCGGGCCACGCGCGCGTGCAGGCTTCCCGACCGGCACCCGCTCGACGCGCCGCAGAGGCTCGGCCCGTTCGGCGACCCGGGTGCCGGAACCCTGTCGGGCGGTCAACCAGCCCTCGGCGACGAGTTCCGCATACGCGTCGGCCACCGTGTTGCGGGCGATGCCGAGGTCGGCGGCGAGCGAACGGTACGGCGGCAGCCGGGTTCCCGGAGCGAGCCGCCCGCTGCGCACGGCCTCGCGCAGCGCCCCGATGACAGCCGCCCGCCGCCCACCCGGCCCGGCCAGCTCCAGGTGCAGGTCGGCCCCGATGCGCTCCGCCGAATTGACCCACGAATCCGCCATGGAAATGCACCCTACAGCGGGTCTTTCCGGCCCGTAGGTTGAAGGACATGACGACGAACACGGCAACGAACACGACCATGAACACGGCGACGAACAGCGCGACTGACACGCCGGCCAACCCGACTCGCCTCGACTTCGGGAAGAGCGCCCCCAAGGCGTTCCGCGCCCTCATCGGCTTCGACGCCGCAGCCCGCGAGGGCCTCGACCCCGCCCTGGTCGAACTGATCCAGATCCGCTCCTCGCACCTCAACCACTGCGCGTACTGCCTCCACATGCACACGAACGACGCCCGCAAAGCCGGCGAGAGCGAGGACCGCCTGCACATGGTCGCGGTCTGGCGCGAGGCCCGTCACTTCTTCACGGAGAAGGAACAGGCGGCCCTGGCCCTGACGGAAGCGGTCACGCTGGTGGCCGACGGCGGCGTCCCCGACGACGTCTACACCGAGGCCGCCGCCCGCTTCGACGAGCGGGAGCTCGCCCAGGTACTCGCCCTCATCTGCACGATCAACACCTGGAACCGGGTGGCCCTGGCGACGGCGAAGGTGGCGGGGACGGACGAGCGCCGCTGAGCGGCATTCCCCGCGGCGCGCTCCCTCGATGCGGCGATGCTAGACGTTCATCGGCCGGTCGTACGGCCCGATGGGCGTCGGCAGCCGGGAGTTCCCCGTCAGATGGCGGTCGACGGCCGCCGCGACCGCCCGCCCCTCCGCGATGGCCCACACGATCAGCGACTGGCCGCGCGCCGCGTCCCCCGCGGCGAACACTCCGGGAACGTTCGTCGCGAAGCCGCCGTCCCGCGCGATCGTGCCGCGCGGCTCCAGCGTCAACCCCAGCTGCTCGACGAGCCCGTCCTCCCGGTCGGGCCCGGAGAAGCCGAGGGCGAGCAGCACGAGGTCGGCGGGGAGCGCCCGACCGGTGCCCTCCACCGGCCTGCGCCGCGCATCGACCTCGACGAGGTGCAGCGACCGCACATGCCCGCTCTCGTCGCCGGTGAAACGGAGCGTGGACGCCGCGAACAGTCGCGCGTCCGCGTCCGCCGCCGGCGCGGACTCCAGGTCACGCGCCTCCTCGTGCGCCGCCGAGAGCCGATAGATCTTCGGATACGTTGGCCAGGGGTCGACGTCCTCGTCGCGATCTGCGCCGGGCTGCGCGTAGATGTCCAACTGGGTCACGGACGCGGCGCCCTCGCGAACCGCCGTGCCCAGACAGTCGGCCCCTGTGTCGCCCCCGCCGACGATGACGACGTGCTTTCCGGCGGCGGACATCGGGGACGCCTCCAGATCGCCCTCGCACACCCGGTTGGCCAGCGGCAGGTACTCCATCGCCTGCTGGATGCCAGTCAACTCCCGCCCCGGAACGTGCAGTTCCCGCCACTCGGTGGCCCCGGTGGCGATCACCACGGCGTCGTAGCGCGCCCGCAGGTCGGCCGCCATGACGTCGCGCCCGATCGTCGTCGACGTACGGAACTTGGTGCCCTCCGCCCGCATCTGCTCGATCCGCCGCTCGAGGTGATGCTTCTCCATCTTGAACGCGGGGATGCCGTACCGCATCAGCCCGCCGATCCGGTCATCCTTCTCGTAGACGGCGACCGTGTGCCCGGCCCGGGTCAACTGCTGGGCCGCGGCCAGCCCGGTGGGCCCGGAACCGATCACCGCCACCGTCTTCCCCGACAACCGGTCCGGCGGCCTCGGCGGCGTGAAACCGTCCGCCCAGGCCCGGTCGGCGATGGCGGCCTCGACGTTCTTGATGGTGACGGCCGGCTGGTTGATGGCGAGGACGCACCCGGCCTCGCACGGCGCCGGACACAACCGGCCCGTGAACTCGGGGAAGTTGTTCGTCGCGTGCAGCCGGTCGCTCGCCGCCCGCCAGTCCTCCCGCGACACCAGATCGTTCCACTCGGGGATCAGATTGCCGAGCGGACAGGCCTCGTGGCAGAACGGTATGCCGCAGTCCATGCAGCGGTCGGCCTGCTTGCTGATCAGGGGCAGCAACGCCCCGGGGACATACACCTCGTCCCAGTCCCGGACCCGCTCCTCGACCGGCCGGCGCGGCCAGTCCTGGCGGGGTGTGGTCATGAATCCCTTGGGATCGGCCATGGGCGTCTTCCTCGCGTACGCGTACAGCAGGCCGAGCGTCATCGGGCGGCACTCTTTCGGCCACGATACGTCCCGTCGGGCACCCGCGCAGAGTGGCGGACAGCGCTTTCTCCGATGTTCTTCCGCGTTCTTCCGCGTTCTTGTGCGTTCTCCCGCGTTCCTTCTTGTTCTTCCTCAGACCAGGGCCAGGACATACACGACCGCCGACGCCGCCGACGCGACGGCACGCACATGGTTCCACCTCGTCCACTCACGCACATAGGTCGGCCAGTACGTGACGGCCTCCGGCGTGCCCGGCTCCAGCTTCATCAGCGCCTCATTGCGGGGCACGTTCGCCATCACGGTCACCCCGAACACACCGCACAGGTACAGCCCGCTGCCCAGCAGCAGATGAACCGTTCCGTCGTCCGGCAACAGCACGAACGTCACCACGGCGATCACCGCGCACAGCGCCGCGGAGCCGAGGAACAGCACCATGAACGCCGGCGTCAGAGCCGAGGCGTTGATCGCGTTCATCGCGGCGACGCCCTGCGCGGGCGTCAGCGCGGCGAGCCCCCGCATCACCAGCACCGAGAACGCACAGAAAACCCCGGCCATCAGCCCCGTCACCAGAGCGCCCAGCATCGCGAGCACCAGATACGGCCCATCGATCATGACAACGTCAACTCCCACCCGTCGAGCGGAGATCTTGCCCCGTACCGTTCATCACCTCAAGTGAAACCTTGTTCATGATCGTGACCGTGGCCGAAACGCCCGGTGACGTGACTTACTGGGTGTGACCTAGGGGGTGGGGCCCCCTCCCCCTCCCCGCCCTCCCCACCCGCCCCGCCCGCCCCACTCCACTCCCGCAGTCGCCCCTCCACCTCGCCCGCGATCCGCCGGCGGGCCTCGTGTCGGGGCACGCCGCTCATCAGGAGCCGGTCGTACGGCGTGTCCAGATGCCGTACGGACGCCACGACCGCGGAGATGACCGCGCCCTCGGACAACGCCCGCCCGGCGGCGCTGCGCCCCACCCGGCCACTGCCCCGCAGCGAGGCGTGTGCCGCGATCCCCCGCGCCCGCTCTCCCGGGCAGCCCGGAAACAGCCGCAGGATCTCCGCCGCGAACGTCTCCGCGAACTGCTCGTCCTGCGCCGCCCGCCGCCGCGCGTCCCGCACCCGGCGCCGCCGCCGGGCCTCGGCGTCCGCCAGGCATCGTTCCTCGGCCCGTGCGAGCGCCGCCTCCTCGACGAGGACGCCCTGCCGCTCGTACCGTCCCTTGCGCCGGTTGAACCGGACGACCACCGCCGAGAGCCCGCTCTCCTCCCGCGACCTGCGCGTCAGCGCCGTGTCCCCGCGTGGCAGGAACACCAGATGCCCCAGATCGGCACAGTCGAGGCAGCGCGGCGCGGTGTCCTCCAGGACCAGCATCGGCTGCGGCCCGCGACGACACCCGGCGCAGTGCTTTCGCCGTAGCGGCTGGATGACGAGAAGCCCGGTACGGGGTGCGGGAGTTGTGAGGGGTGCGCTTGCCATGGGGGCTTCATTCCCCCTGGTGGGCGCGGCGGCACCTGGTCGACGAGGCATGTCCTCCTTACGACGGGAACCCTCCCCTCGCCGAGCTGCCCGCAGCCCGTGGGTGCCGCGAGGTCGAGGCGTCCAGGCTGGTGGCTGACGCATCATGGGCCGTGTGCGACTCGAAGCGATCACCTGGGAACGGCTCGGCGACCTCCTTGCCGAGCGGCTGCTCGATCTGAAGCCGGACGACGGCAGTCCGTGGCGGCGCGTCGCCTTCGACGGCGCGCCGGCGGCCCGCCCCGGAGATCTCGCCGAGCGCGTCGCCGAGGCCCTGCGCACCCGCGGACGTCCCTCCCGTGTCGTGGACACGCACGGCTTCCTGCGCCCCGCGTCTCTCCGTCTGGAGTACGGCCATCACGACGTGGAGGCCTACTACGACGGCTGGTTCGACACCGGCGCTCTGTGGCGCGAGGTGTTCAATCCCCTCGAACCCGACGGCGACGGACGGATCCTGCCCGATCTCCGGGACCCTGTCACGGACCGCGCGACCCGCAGTCCCTACGTCCAACTCCCGCCTGGGGGCTTCCTGTTGCTGCATGGTCCTCTCCTGTTGCGCCACTGGTTCCCCTTCGACCTGTCCGTGCACGTCCTCCTTTCCTCGGCGGCCCTGCGTCGCCGTACCGCCGAAGCCGACCAATGGACGCTGCCCGCCTTCGAGCGCTATGCGCAGGAGACCGATCCGGCCGCCACGGCGGATGTCCTCGTCCGTGCGGACGATCCTCGTCATCCGGCGTGGGGTGGCTGAATCGCGGATCGATGAACCGCTTTTAAATGCGCGTGCATGTAAGTAGTCTGACGTCATGACGATCTCCGCAAGCACTGCCGCACCCTCCGCCGCCTCTCACTCCGCCGCCTCCGTCCCCTCCGCCGCCTCCGTCCCCACCGGCGCCTCCGAGGGCACCGTCCCGTCCGTCCCCACTGTCCCTTCGGTCTCCTTCAGTGACTCCGCTCGTGCTCTCCTCGACGGCAGGAACTTCGCCGCCGTGGCCACCCTCGGGCCGGACGGCGCCCCGCAGAACTCGGTGGTCTGGATCAAACGCGAGGGCGACACCGTCCTCTTCTCCTCCACCGACGGGCGCCAGAAGGTGCGCAACCTCCGTCGTGACGCCCGTATCAGCCTCTCGGTCTTCGACCTCGCGAACCCGTACACCTCGGTCGAGATCCGTGGCACCGCCGAGATCCTCCCGGACCCTGACAAGCGGCTCCCGCACGAGCTCTCGCACAAGTACCTCGGCATCGACCCGCCCGCCGAGAAGGACGACGAGGTACGCCTGATCATCCGCGTCGTCCCGCAGCGGGTCCTCGGCTTCTCGGCCTGAGGAGTTCCAGGTGCGGGCCCATGGCGGCGCGGCGAGAATATGGGGTGCCGGGATTAGCGGTGCCGCCCGCGCCGCGCCGGCCGTCCGGCACCAGGAGGTACCTCATGACCACCGCCGGAGACATCATGCACCGGGGCGCCCAGTGGATCCCCGCCGACGAGACCCTCGACCGCGCCGCCCAGTTGATGCGCGAACTGAACGTGGGGGCGCTGCCCATCAGCGACGAGAACGAGCGCCTCTGCGGCATCCTCACCGACCGGGACATCGTCGTCGGCTGCGTGGCCATGGGACACGACCCCGCACAGGTCACCGCAGGGGAGATGGCCCAGGGCACACCGCGCTGGATTGACGTGGGAGCCGACGTCGGTGAGGTGCTCCAGGAGATGAAGGGTCACCAGATCCGCCGGTTGCCCGTCATCGAGAACAAGCGCCTCGTGGGCATGATCAGCGAGGCCGACCTCACCCGGCACCTCAGCGAGGACCAACTCGCCACCTGGGCCGAGAGCGTCTACGCCAGGACATGACCCGACCGGCACTGACGACTGCGCCGGCCGTCGCCCCGACGGAACCGGGCGCTCAGAGCCAGCCGTTGCGCCGGAAGCCGCGGTACAGGACCCAACAGGCGACGGATATCACGCCGATGACCAGCGGGTAGCCGAACCTCCAGCGCAGCTCCGGCATGTTGTCGAAGTTCATGCCGTACACCCCGCAGACCATCGTCGGCACGGCGATCACCGCGGCCCAGGCCGTGATTTTCCGCATGTCCTCGTTCTGTGCCACCGTGACCTGTGCCAGATGCGCCTGCAGGATCGAGTTGAGCAGCTCGTCGAAGGCGGCGATCTGCTCCGTGGCCCGCAGCAAGTGGTCGGAGACGTCCCGGAAGTAGGCCTGTATCTCCTGATCGATCACCCGGACCGGCCGGTCCGCGAGGTCCAGCAGCGGACGGCCCAGCGGCACCACCGCCCGCTTCAGCTCCAGGAGTTCACGCTTGAGCTGGTAGATGCGCCCCGGGTCGGTCCGCGCACCGTCCTCCGCGAACACGTCCGTCTCGACCTGGTCGATGTCGGCCTGCACGGCGTCGATGACGTTCAGGTAGTCGTCGACGACGTGGTCGGCGATCGCGTGCAGCACCGCCGACGGCCCCTTGCCGAGCTGCCTCGGATCGGCCTCCAGCTCCTCGCGCAGCGGGCCGAGCGAACCATGCCGTCCGTGCCGCACCGTGATCACGAAGTCCGGGCCGACGAACACCATGATCTCGCCGGTGTTGACGACCTCGCTGGTCGCCGTGAGCTCCTCGTGCTCGACGTAGCAGACCGTCTTGAACACGGCGAACAGCGTCTCGCCGTATCGCTCGACCTTCGGCCGCTGATGTGCCTCGACCGCGTCCTCGACCGCCAGCGGATGCAGGTCGAAGAGCTCGGCGATGCCCGCGAACTCCTCGTTCGTCGGCTCGTGCAGGCCCAGCCACACGAAACCGTGACCGCTCTTGCGCACCCGCTCCACGGTGTCGACCAGATCACCGCCGCGCGGGGCCCGGACGCCGTCCCGGTACGTCACGCAGTTCACCACCGAGGAACCCAGCGGGGATCGCGCGGGGTGACTCAGGTCGACCCGCGGGCGCCGCCGGGCCAACCGCGCCACCCTGCGCAGACCGCCGCCCCTTCCGAGGCCGGTGACCTTCCGCAGATTCCCTGCCATGGTCATCTGGGACTCCTTGCGTGGATCTCCTCGCGCCGCATTCCTGCGCCCTGGCCAGCCAGTCTGCCAGGCCCGCGTATGCCGTGGGTAAGCCTGTGGAAAGGGCAGGTTCCGCTTTGTTCCCGCCTGTGGACAACGGGACTTCGCACTGCTCACGAGAGCGACGGCCGTCCTTTCCCGCCACGGGTTCCCGACTTCCGCGCTCCTGATCCCGGCCGCGTCGACCACCTCCGGCACGCCGGACAACTGGGATGATCGCCGCATGACGCGATCCGACGGGTACCTTCTCGACAACCGGCAGCCCGAGGCGGGGGAACGCTTCGACGCCTTCGCCGCCCTCTTCGACGCCACGACGTTCCGCCACCTCGAAGGGTTGGGGATCGGACCCGGCTGGCGGTGCTGGGAGGCCGGCGCCGGCGGCTCCTCCGTGGTGTCCTGGCTGGCGAAGAAGGTCGGCCCGACGGGCAAGGTCCTCGCGAGCGACATCGACACCTCCCGGCTGGCGTCGGTCGCCCGCCCGCCGGTCGAGGTACGCGTCCACGACCTCGGCGCCGAGGAGCCGCCGATGGAGGGCTTCGACCTGGTGCACGCCAGGCTCGTCCTGGTCCATGTGCCGGACCGGGACCGGGCGATGCGCTCGATGGTCAAGGCCCTGCGCCCCGGCGGACGGCTCCTGATCGAGGACGCCGACCCTGCCCTGCAGCCCCTGCTCTGCCCCGACGAGCACGGCCCGGAACAGCAGCTCGCGAACCGTCTGCGACACGGCTTCCGCCAGCTCCTCGCCGGCCGGGGCGCCGACCTCTCCTACGGTCGCAAGCTCCCGCGTCTGCTCCGCGAGGCCGGGTTGCGCCGGATCGAGGCCGACGCCTACTTCCCCGTCACCTCACCCGCCTGTGCCGCGCTGGAATCCGCGACGGTCCGACAGATCCGCGACGAGCTCGTCCGGGCGGGCCTCGCGACCGACGAGGACATCGACCGGCACCTGGCGAACGTCGCCGCCGGCGGCATGGACCTGGCCACCGCACCGATGATCTCCGCATGGGGCCGAAAGGCCTAGCAACCCACCCGCCGAACCCCGAGACGCCGAACGCCACCCCGTCCCCTCGCCGGACTCCGGTCCGGCCCCCGCCGAACGCACCCCGGTCCCCCTGCCGAACGCCATCCCGGCCTTCAGGCGAACTCCGGCCCGGCCCCCGGCGAACCTTGTCCTGGCACCGCCTCCCGGCGAACTCCGTGCCGCCGTCCCGCCGAACCTCGGCCCTGGGACTCTCGGGCCCAGCCCCGGCCCCCGCCGAAATTCCGGCGCGGCCTCCGGCGAACCTTGCCCGGGTCCCCCCCAGCACCCCCGGCGAACTCCGGCCCGGCGTCCCGGCGAACTCCGGTTCCGGCGTCCCGCCGAACCTCGGTCCCGGCATCCTTTCGGGGTTGCCCTGCCCGGAACCCCCCTTGCCCCCCAGCCCCCTTACCCGCCTTCCGTCGGACCTGGGCACCGTCCCCCCGGGAATCTCGCCCGTACCCCGTACCCCGTACCCCGTACCCCGTACCCCGTACCCCGTACCCCGTGCCGGGACCGGGGCCGTACCCTGTGCCGGGGCCCGTGTTGGGCTTCTGCCGCGCGGCCCGCCGGGTCTGTGGGTCGGGACTTGCGCGTTCAGGTGGTCTCAGCCGGTGTGGGCCGGGGCCGTCGGCGACGTCAATCCGTGGTGCGGGGCGGGTGGTCTGCCGCCCACATGTCGCACTGCCCGGGCCCCCGCTCGGCAGCCCTCTGCCGCCGCGGCCTCGGTGTCGGCGCCGGCCAACAGCGCGGCGAGGAACGCTCCCGTGAAGGCGTCGCCGGCGCCCGTGGTGTCCCGGGGGGTCGCCGGAGTGGCGGGTACGCGGGCGAGCACGGCGCCGTTCCTGGCCACCAGCGCACCGTCAGCCCCCTGCTTGGACACCACCAGCGGGACCTGACGGCTCAGCTCTGCCGCCGCGGCCGCCGCATCGGCCAGGCCGGTGAGCAGACGGGCCTCGTCACGGCTGGGCAGCAGCACGTCCACGCCCTCGACGAGGGACAGGAAACGGTCGGCGCCCAGTTCCACCAGGAAGCCCGCCGACGCCGGATCGAGGCTCACCGGCACCCCACGCGCGCGTGCCGACGCCAACGCCGTACGCACCAGGGCGCGCCCGGACTCCGAGAACAGCAGGTATCCCGACAGGTGCAGTCGGCCGACCCCGTCCAGAAGGGCTTCCGACCAGTCGTCGGGGTCGAGTCGCAGGGCCGCGCCGCTGTCGGTGAGGAACGTCCGCTCGGCCGCGGCGTCCGTGTCGACCAGGCAGATCACCGTCCCCGTGGCCGCCTGCGGATCGACGACGAGCCGGGGCCGTACCCCACCGGCGGTCAGTTCCCGTTCGTGCCAGGCCGCCGACTCCGCGCCCACCCGGCCGAGGAGCCGTACGTCCGCACACCCCCAGTGCGCCGCCCAGCACGCCACGTTGGCACCCGCGCCGCCGGGCAGGGTCCGGATCACGGACGCCGTGTCGGTCCCCGAGGCCAGCGGTCCCCGATGCCGGGCGACGACGTCCGTCACGACGTCCCCGACGACCAGCAGCGCCCCACGCCCCGGATCCGCAGGCGCGTCGGAGCCGGACGGCGGGTCCGCGCCGGGCCCTGGCACCCGACCCCGCCCACCGCCACTGCCACCGCCACTGCCACTGCCACCGCGACTGCCACCGTGGCCGCGATTGTGGCCGCGATTGTGGTCCGCGCCGTCCGGTTGTCCGGTCATGCTTCGGCCCACGCCGCCGCGATCCGCGCCGCCAGCCGCACGTTGCCGCGCACCGCCGCCAGATTGGCGCTCAGAGACGCCCCCTCGGTGTGCCGGACCAGGTAGTCGAGCAGGAACGGAGTGACGCCCTGGCCGGTGACGCCCGCCTCCTCGCACGCGTGCAGCGCGTCGGCGAGCACGCGCGTGTGCAGCTCGGGATCCAGCTGCTCCTCCTCGGGAACCGGATTGGCGACGATCAGCGCCGAGTGCGATGCTCCGAGCGCGTCCTGAGCCCGCATCACCTCGGCCACCTGCTGCGGGGTCTCCAGCGTCCAGTCCACGGGTTGACCCGAGTCCGACAGATAGAACCCCGGGAAGCGGTCGGTGCCGTACCCGGCGACGGCGATGCCCAGTGTCTCCAGCCGCTGCAAGGTCGCCGGCACGTCCAGAATCGACTTCACCCCTGCGCACACGACCGTGATCCGTGTACTCGCCAGCAGCCCCAGGTCCGCCGACTCGTCCTGGGTGACCGTCCACTCCCGGTGCACGCCGCCGAGCCCGCCCGTCGCGAACACCCGTACGCCCGCCAGCGTCGCCAGGAGCGCCGTCGCCGACACCGTGGTCGCCCCGCTCGCCCCGGAGGCCACCGCGAGCGGCAGGTCGCGATGGCCCAGCTTGCGGAACCCGTCCTCGTTGGCGACGCGCTCCAGCTGCTCCTTGTCCAGACCCACATGGGGACGCCCGTCCAACACTGCGATCGTCGCCGGCACGCCGCCCTGCGCGCGTACGACCGCCTCCAGCTCCAGCGCCACCTGCAGGTTGCGCGGGCGGGGCAGCCCGTGCGAGATGATCGTGGACTCCAGGGCCACCACGGGTCGACGCGCGTCGACCGCGTTCCGCACCTCTTCCGACACCACCAGCACCACGCGCCCGCCTCCTGTCCCTCCGTCGACTCTCCCCTCATCTCTGGCGGGCGGCACGTCGGGTCAAACCCTTGCGGCCTGTGGGGGAGGACACCAGCCTGGGAAGCATGACGGACAACACGACACGTCTGGACCACGTCGTCCTGTGGGTGCGCGACCCCGTCGCCGCCGCCGGCTTCTACGACAAGACCGTCGGCCTGGAGCCGGTCCGGCTCCCCGAGTTCGCCGCCGGCAAGGAACCTTTTCCCTCCGTACGTGTCAACGAGGAGGCGCTTCTCGACCTCATGCCCGTGTCGATGGCGGAGCGCATGAAAATGCTCCCCGGCGCCGCCGACAGCGCGGGGCACCCCGTGAACCACGTCTGCCTCGCCTTGCCCCGGGGCCACTTCGACGCCCTGCGCGCCCGCCTGGAGGAGCGCGCCGTGCCCGTCTCGGACGTCTCGCACGGCTCCTTCGGCGCCCGCGGCGAGGCCACGCGCAGCTTCTACTTCCGCGACCCGGACGGCAACGTCATCGAGGCACGGCACTACGACTGAGGTGCACCCGACTGAGGTGCACCCGCCGGAGCTACTTCCGGCTCCGGGTGAACAGCAGGAGGGCGGTCAGGGGGAGCAGCAGACCGGCCGCGGCGGCGTTGAGCCACGCGTAGCTCGCCTGCGCGACCACGAGCCCGGCGATCGCCCCGCCGACCCCCGCCGAGGTGTTCATGGTGAGGTCGGAGAACCCCTGGGCGGCCGCCCGCGCGGACGACGGCACCGCGTCCGTGAGCAGCGCGGAACCGGACACGAGCCCGGCCGACCAGCCCACACCGAGGACGAAGAGACCGACGGCGGTCTGGCCGTGGCTGTCGCCGGCCGTCCCCGCCAGGAACACGGCGAGGGCGATCAGCCCGGCCGCGAGCCCTGTCACCGAGAGGCGCCCCACCCGGTCCGTCAGTCGCCCCATCAGCGGCGCGAACGCGTACATGCCCGCGATGTGCCCGCTCATGACCAGCCCGATCAGATCGATGCCCGCCCCGTGGCGGGTGAGGTCGACGGGGGTCATCGACATGACGGAGACCATCGCCGTGTGCGACACGGCCACCGTCACGAGCGCGAGCCGGGCGCGCGGCGAGGCGGCGACGGCCGCCAGACCGGCCCGCAGGGAACGGGCTGCGGGGGAGCGCTCCTCCTCCGGAGCGAGCGCGCGGGCCGTCAGCAGCGGGTCGGGGCGCAGCAGCACGGCCACCACGGCCGCCGCCAGGACGAAGATTCCGGCCGCCCACAGGAAGGGGCCCGACGCCGCGGGTATCCCGAGCCCGGCAACGCTCCGGCCGGCGGGCGCGGCGATGTTCGGGCCGACGACCGCACCGACGGTGGTCGCCCACACCACGTTCGAGATGGCGCGGGCGCGCCGATGCGGCTCGGCCAGGTCGGCGGCGGCGAACCGGGCCTGAAGGTTGGCCGAGGAGGCCGCGCCGAAGGCGGCCATGCCGCACAGCAGCAGCGGGAAACTTCCGATCCGCGCTGCCGCCACGACGACGCCGGCGCCCAGGGCGCCCACCAGATAGGCCAGCACCAGCCCCGGCCGGCGCCCGCGCGCGGTCATCAGGGCGGCCATCGGTATCGACAGCACGGCGGTGCCGGCGACGGTCGCGGTGGGCGCGAGCCCGGACAGCGCCTCGCGGCCACTGACCTGCCGGGCCAGTACGGCGGCCAGCGCGATGCCGGTGGCGACGCCGAGCCCGCCGAGGATCTGGCTGGTGACCAGCACCGCCGTCGTACGACGGCGCAGGGCGGGCAGCAGATCGGCGTCGACGGGCGCAGCGGCGGCGCGCTCGACGGCCGTCACGGTGCGCGCCATATCGCCGCACGGCCGTGGTGATCGGTGAGAAGTGTGGTCACCGGCGCAGTCTCCCCCCTGCCGTCCGCCCCGCCCAGATCGCGGAATGCCTCGGACCGTCTCGGCCCCGCCTCGGGACCGCTCGACCCGTTTCGGTACGCCCCTCAGAACAGCGGTTCTGGCAGGACACCTTCCAGAGCGAGCAGTTTCCGCTTGGTCTCCAGACCGCCGCCGAACCCGCCGATGCCGCCGTCGCTCTCCACGACCCGGTGGCAGGGCACCACGACCGGCAGGGGGTTGGACCCCATCGCCACCCCCACCGCCTGCGCGGCCCTCGGCTGTCCCACCCGCTTGGCCAGATCTCCGTAGCCCACGACCGCGCCGTACGGGACGCCGGAGGCGAGTTCGCGCAGCACCTGCCGGTTGAAGCCCGAGATCAGGGACCAGTCCAAGGGCAGCTCGAAGTCGCGCCGGTCACCGGCGAAATAGGCCTCGACCTGTCGTATCGCCTCGGCCAGCAGCGGGGAGTCGGGTGCCTCGACGGGTTGCGTGCCCAGCCGGCCCGCCAGCCGGTCGAGGGTCTTGTCGCGCACCGCGTCGGTGGCGTGGAACACGACGTTGAGCAGACCCTCGCGGGTCGCGGCCAGCAACAGCGGGCCGATGTCGGTGCCGACGACGGTCCACACGACCTGCTGCTCGTACTGCCCATGGCTGTCCATGCGCCCACGGTAAGGCCTGCCACTGACAACGCCCCGAGGACCGTCGAACGTCGGCACCCGTCCACGTCAGTACCAGTATCGGGCCCGCCGCACCGCATCCGGCTTGTGCGAGATGACGCCGTCTCCGCCGTACATGCACGGCGGAGACGTATCCCCCGGACAGGGGACCTGTACGACGGGCTGATGAGGTCGGCGAAGGCCGCGTACCGGGGCAGGTCGGCGACGGCCGGCCTGCCGAGCAGGTCGGTGCGCATGGCAGGCTTCAGCTCGAGCTTCTGGTGGTTGTGTTCCACCCCGTCGACGTACCCCTTCAGCGTCGGCACGCGCGCGCCCGCGTACGTGGCATCGAACCAGCCGCCCGCGTCGAGCCGTGCGATCTCGGCCGTGGTGAAGTCCTTCACCTTCCAGGGAACACGGCCGGGAAACACCTCCTCGGCGTCGGTCGTACGGCGGAGACTGTCGTCGTGGATCACCACGAGCCCGCCGTCCCTTGTGCGCCGGACGTCGATCTCCACCCAGCCGATGCCGGTGAGGCGGCCTCGTCGACGGCGTCCAGGGTGTTCTCGGGGGCCTGGGCGGAGGCGCCCCGGTGGGCGATCACCGAGGGCCGGGAGACGATGCCCGCCCGGACGTCGTGGACCGGCGGCAGGAGGGCGACGGTGCTCAGGCCCACGGCGGTGGTCGTGGCGGCACCTACGCGCGCGTGCATGCGTACTCCTCGCAGCGGGCGATCACACACAGCTCAACTCTGACAGCAGACGGTCAACCGTGAGGGAGCGTCAGAGATGCAGGATGACCACAGAATGAAAGGAGACGCCCGGGGCCGCTCACTGGTGCCGCACATGTGGGGCAAGGGCGTGTTTCTTTGCCGGAAAATCGTTCGACCATTCCGGTGGCAGTCATACTCTCTCTCAGCCTTGACCGCACTCAGCGGTCCTGAGAGGGGCGTTCAGGGAAATCCACCAACAGGGCGAAGGGCAACCGCGCATGCAAGGCTCGGTCGACGGTTTCAGCTACGGACTCGTCACACCGCTGGTGGCCTTCCTCATGGCCTGCCTCGGTGGTGCTCTCGGTCTGCGCTGCACCACCAGAGCCGTGCTCGTCGCCCACTCCTGGCGTCCCGGCTGGCTCGCCCTCGGCTCGGCGGCGATCGGCTCCGGCATCTGGACCATGCACTTCATCGCGATGATCGGCTTCACGGTCGAAGGCGCCCCGATCCACTACGACAAACCGATGACCTACGCCAGCCTGGGCGTCGCCGTACTCATGGTGGGCGTCGGGATCTTCATCGTCGGCTACAAGGGCGCGACCGGCACCGCGCTGTTCACGGGGGGCACCATCACCGGCCTGGGCATCGCGTCGATGCACTACCTGGGCATGGCCGGGATGCGCTTCAACGGCACCTTCGAGTACAACACGCTCACCGTGGCCGCCTCCGTCGCCATAGCGATGGCCGCCGCCACCGCCGCCCTGTGGGCCGCGGGGCAGGTCAGGGGGTTCCTGTGGAGCGTGGGCGCCAGCCTTGTCATGGGCCTGGCGGTCACCGGCATGCATTACACCGGCATGGCCGCCCTGAGTGTCCATCTGCACACCACCGAGGCCCCGGCCACGGGAGACTCGGCCGCCGCCCTCCTCGCGCCGATGCTGATCGGCCCCCTGGCCTTCCTCTGTCTCGCGGGCATTGTCGTGATGTTCGACCCGCTGATGGTCATGGGCAAGCCCGACTGGACGCGCGCCGAGCACAAACCCGGCGTCCCGGCGCATCCGTCGGCCTCGTACTCGTCGCGCCGCCCCCAGTTCCGCGGCCGCCGGAAGGTGGCGCACCGCGAGTCCCGGACCCCGCAGAACCGCTGAGGCCCGCCGCGCGGCCTCGCCGCTCGCCCCCGCGAAGCCCCTGATCGGACCCCGTTGTCAGTGGGGGGTCGTACGGTGGATGACATGCGGCCCGTTTCCCACATCGAACGCACGGTGGCGCCTTTCGAGGTCGTCAGCCCCTACCAGCCCAGCGGCGACCAGCCGACGGCCATCGCCGAGCTGGCCAAGCGCATCGAGGCAGGTGAGAAGGACGTCGTCCTGCTCGGCGCGACCGGCACCGGAAAGTCCGCGACCACCGCGTGGATGATCGAGAAGCTCCAGCGCCCCACCCTGGTGATGGCGCCGAACAAGACCCTGGCCGCCCAGCTGGCGAACGAGTTCCGCGAACTGCTGCCGAACAACGCGGTCGAATACTTCGTCTCGTACTACGACTACTACCAGCCCGAGGCGTACGTCCCGCAGTCGGACACCTACATCGAGAAGGACTCCTCGATCAACGAGGAGGTCGAGCGCCTGCGCCACTCCGCGACCAACTCGCTGCTCACCCGTCGTGACGTCGTCGTGGTCGCCTCGGTCTCCTGCATCTACGGCCTCGGCACCCCGCAGGAGTACGTGGACCGGATGGTCCCTCTCCGGGTCGGCGACGAACTCGACCGGGACGAGCTGCTGCGCCGCTTCGTCGACATCCAGTACACGCGCAACGACCTGGCCTTCACCCGCGGCACCTTCCGGGTGCGCGGCGACACCATCGAGATCTTCCCGGTCTATGAGGAGCTCGCCGTCCGCATCGAGATGTTCGGCGACGAGATCGAGGCCCTGTCCACGCTGCACCCGCTCACGGGCGAGATCATCAGCGACGACCAGCAGCTGTACGTCTTCCCCGCCTCCCACTACGTCGCGGGACCCGAGCGCCTGGAGCGGGCGGCCAACGACATCGAGAAGGAGCTCGGCGAGCGCCTGGCCGAGCTGGAGAAGCAGGGCAAGCTCCTGGAGGCCCAGCGGCTGCGCATGCGCACCACGTACGACCTGGAGATGCTTCGTCAGATCGGCTCCTGCTCCGGCGTGGAGAACTACTCGATGCACTTCGACGGCCGCTCGCCCGGCTCCCCGCCGAACACCCTGCTCGACTACTTCCCGGACGACTTCCTGCTCGTCATCGACGAGTCCCATGTCACAGTCCCGCAGATCGGCGCCATGTACGAGGGCGACGCCTCCCGTAAGCGCACCCTCGTCGACCACGGTTTCCGGCTGCCCTCGGCGCTCGACAACCGTCCCCTGAAGTGGGAGGAGTTCCAGGAGCGCATCGGGCAGACCGTCTATCTGTCGGCGACGCCCGGCAAGTACGAGCTCTCGCGCGGGGACGGCGTCGTGGAGCAGATCATCCGCCCCACCGGCCTCATCGACCCGGAGGTCGTCGTCAAGCCCACCGAGGGCCAGATCGACGACCTGGTGCACGAGATCCGCGGGCGGGTCGAGAAGGACGAGCGCGTCCTGGTCACCACGCTCACCAAGAAGATGGCCGAGGACCTCACCGACTACTTCCTGGAACTCGGCATCCAGGTGCGCTACCTGCACAGCGACGTCGACACGCTGCGCCGTATCGAGCTGCTGCGCGAGCTGCGCGCCGGCGAGTTCGACGTGCTGGTCGGCATCAACCTGCTGCGTGAGGGCCTCGACCTGCCCGAGGTGTCCCTGGTGGCGATCCTCGACGCCGACAAGGAGGGCTTCCTGCGCTCCGGCACCTCGCTGATCCAGACCATCGGCCGAGCGGCACGCAACGTCTCCGGTCAGGTCCACATGTACGCCGACAAGATCACCCCGGGCATGGAGCGGGCCATCGATGAGACCAACCGCCGCCGGGAGAAGCAGGTCGCCTACAACACGGCGAACGGCATCGACCCGCAGCCGCTCCGCAAGAAGATCAACGACATCGTCGCCCAGATCTCCCGCGAGGAGGTCGACACCGAGCAGCTGCTCGGCTCGGGTTATCGCGCGAAGAAGGACGGCCGGGGCACCAAGGCTCCGGTGCCGTCCCTCGGAGACAAGGCGGCCAGGGGCGCGAAGGCCAAGGCGGCCAAGGGCAAGGCGAAGGAGACGGTGCCGACCGACCGTCCCGCGGCCGAACTCGCCGGGCAGATCGAGGAGATGACGGAACGGATGCGGGCTGCTGCCGCGGACCTGCAGTTCGAGGTCGCCGCCAGGATCCGCGACGAGGTCTCCGAGATGAAGAAGGAACTGCGCCAGATGAGGGAGGCGGGTCTGGCCTGACGGACCCGTGCGGCCGCTGTGCCCAGGCCGCCGACGCGCTGTGTTGCAAGACCGACACAAAGTGCGGGCCTGGGTACGGCACTGTCAGTGCCTTTGCGTAGGGTTTCCGACAACCGCGGGGTCCGCGGCAACAGGGGACAGTCCGAGAGGGGAATCAGCGCGTGACCGTCAACATGACCAAGGGTCAGGCCATCAGTCTGCAGAAGAACGACGGGGGCAGCCTGACCGCGGTGCGCATGGGTCTCGGCTGGCAGGCGGCCCCGCGTCGCGGCCTGTTCGGCTCCCGGACCAGGGAGATCGACCTCGACGCCTCCGCGGTTCTGTTCGCGGACAAGCAGCCGGTCGACGTCGTCTTCTTCCGTCACCTGGTGAGTGACGACGGCTCCGTCCGTCACACCGGTGACAACCTCGTCGGCGGTGTCGGCCAGGGCGGCGACGACGAGGCGATCCTCGTCGACCTCGCGCGCGTGCCGGTCCACATCGACCAGATCATCTTCACTGTCAACTCCTTCACCGGGCAGACGTTCCAGGAAGTGCAGAACGCGTTCTGCCGTCTGGTCGACGAGACCAACGGCCAGGAACTCGCGCGCTACACGCTCGCGGGCGGCGGCGCCTACACCGCCCAGATCATGGCGAAGGTGCACCGCGTGGGCGGTGGCTGGAACATGACGGCCCTGGGCACGCCGGCCAACGGCCGCACCTTCCAGGACCTGATGCCCGCGATCCTGCCGGCGCTGTAGGAAACCCGGGCGAGCGGCACACGACAACATCACACGCGACGCAGGGGGACGACAGGCGATGACGGCCGAGTTGGTGCGGGGGCAGAACCACCCGCTCTCCCAGGTCCGGCTCGAGATCCGGGTCTCGGCCGGCCGGCCGGTCGTGGCGGCTGCCACGCTCGGCGACGAGAACGGCAGGGTTCACGGCGTCGAATGGGTGGCCCATCCGGGCGTACCCACGCTGCCCGGCCTGGAGGTCTCCCGGCAGGCGGCCGCCGACCACCGCCTCGCGGTGGACCTGGACGCCATGCCGGCGGCCGTGCACCGCGTCGCCGTCCTGCTCGCGCTGCCGACGGGCGTCGGCGGGCCGGTCAGCTTCGGCTCCGTCGCGGCCCCCTTCGTCGCGGTCACCGGCCTCGACGGCACGGAGGTCGCCACCTTCACCCTCACCGGCCTGGACGCGGAGTCGGCGGTCGTCGCGCTGGAGCTGTACCGGCGGCAGGGCGCCTGGAAGGTGCGCGCCGTCGGCCAGGGCTACGCGGGCGGCCTCGCCGAACTCCTCACCGACCAGGGCCTGCCGCAGGCGCATCGGCTCGCGGCCGGTATCAACGAGGCCGTCGCCCATGGGCTGGCCCGCTCGGTGTCGGCCCCGCCGCGTACGGCCGACGGCGACCGCTCCCGGCAGGCCGCCGCCTCCGCGCTCGGCCCGGACCAGAGCGGCTCGCCGTACGGCGCTCAGGGCACTCAGGGCGCCACCGGCCCGTACGGTCCGGCCCAGGACCCGCAGGGTCCCTCGGGCCCGGGCCACCCGGCGGGGACCCCGCCGATGGGCCCCGCGGCGGCCACCCAGCCGACGCCGTCGGTGGCGCCGGCCGGCGGCGGTCCGATCGACTACAGCCACCCGCGCCGGCAGAACGCGGCGCCGCCCCCGCCTCCGCCCACCGCGCCCCCGGCCCAGCCGGGGCAGGCCGCCCGGCCCGTCGCGGGTGACGCGACCGGCTGGTCCATGGAGGAGCGGCTCTACAACCAGGTCTGGGGCATGTTCGAGGACCTGGCCCGCACGATGGCCGCGTACCGCAGCGCCGTCGACTTCGCCGACGCGCGGATGGAGAAGGAGCTCGACCAGGTCCTGTCCGACCCGCGCAGCAGGATCGGCGGCCAGGGCGACGCCGCCCGCGAGGCGGCGCAGGCGAGGTACGCCCAGCTTGTCGGCCAGGCCCGGGAGGCCCTGGAGCGGGATCTCGTCCAGCTCGGCGCCGAGGCCGACGTCGTCGAACCGGCGCTGCCCGCCGCGTACGCGCGCTGGGACAACCCCGTCTGGCAGGCCTACCGGGTGCCCATGGAGATGCCCATGGCACTGCGCCTGGGCGACCTCCAGCTGCCCGAGAGCGACCCGCTGCGCATTCCCATGCTGGTGCGGCTCCCGCTGGAGCGCGGCCTGTGGATCGACAGCGGGGTGTCGGCCTCGTCCGACGGGGGGTTCGCCGACTCCCACGATCTGCGGCGCCTCGCCATGGAGTCGGCCGTGGCGCACACCGCCCGGCTGCTGGCGGTGCACCCGGCGGGCGAGTTCAGCGTGCACGTGATCGACCCGGCCGGTTCGGGCGCCCGGGAACTGACGCCGCTGGTGCACAGCGGGGTGCTCGCGGAGCCGCCCGCGGCGGGCGCGGCAGGCGTCGCGGCGGTCCTGGGCCGGCTCACCGAGCGTGTCGACCTGGTGCAGATGGCGGTGCGCGCCGGTGCGGCCGACTCGCTTCCGCCCGGGTTCGACACCGCCCAGCAGCTCCTGGTCGTCAACGACTTCCCGCACGGCTTCGACGACCGCGCCGTGAACCAGCTGCGCTACCTCGCGGACGAGGGGCCCGCCGTCGGCGTCCATCTGATGATGGTCGCCGACCGGGAGGACGCCGACGGTTACGGTCCGTTGCTGGACCCGCTGTGGCGTGGGCTGCTGCGGCTGACGCCCGTGCCCGACGACCACCTCGCCGACCCCTGGGTGGGGCATGCCTGGACGTATGAACCGGCTCTCGTGCCGCCCGGCAGCCAGGTGCTCCAGCAGGTTCTCGGCCAGGTGGCGACGGCTCGTACCAAGTACTCGTAAAGAGCCCCTACCTGGGGACTTGGCATTTCTTTTGCCAATCGCTTTACCTTTTCTTGGTGGTTGGGTACTGTTTTCCCTACGGAGGGGAGTACTCCCTGCTGCGGCGTACCCGTCAATACGGATCAGGCCTGATCCCGGGGCGTCGGCCCGTCCTCGGGTGGAAGAGACCTCCGGCAGCGCGACGACGCTGATTACCTGCCGTTACGTACTGCCGGAGGCGCAGTGGATGTTTCTTTGACCCTGTGGGTCCTGACCATCGTGGGCCTGGCGGCCCTCATCGCGGTCGACTTCTTCATCGGCCGCAAACCGCACGACGTGTCTATCAAGGAAGCGGGGATCTGGACGGTCGTCTGGATCGCCCTGGCCGGGCTCTTCGGGCTCGGGCTGCTGGTCTTCGGCGGCGGCGAGCCCGCCGGCGAGTTCTTCGCGGGCTTCATCACCGAGAAGTCGCTGAGCGTCGACAACCTCTTCGTCTTCGTCCTGATCATGGCGAAGTTCGCGGTCCCGTCGCAGTACCAGCAGCGGGTCCTGCTCGTCGGCGTCCTCATAGCCCTGGTGCTGCGGGCGATCTTCATCGCCGCGGGCGCGGCCATCCTCGCCAGCTTCGCGTGGGTGTTCTACATCTTCGGCGCCTTCCTCATCTGGACCGCCTGGAAGCTCATCCAGGAGGCCCGCACCGACGAGGAGGACGAGGAGTTCGAGGAGAACAAGCTGCTCAAGGCCGCCGAGCGCCGCTTCGGCGTAGCCGACCGCTACCACGGCACCAAGCTGTGGATCGAGCAGAACGGCAAGCGGGTCATGACCCCGATGCTGGTCGTGATGCTCGCCATCGGTACGACCGACGTGCTCTTCGCGCTCGACTCGATCCCGGCGATCTTCGGCCTGACGCAGGACCCGTACATCGTCTTCACCGCCAACGCGTTCGCGCTGATGGGCCTTCGACAGCTGTACTTCCTCATCGGCGGCCTGCTGAAGAAGCTGGTCCACCTCAGCTACGGCCTGTCGGTCATCCTCGGCTTCATCGGCGTGAAGCTGGTACTGCACGCGCTGCACGAGTCCGGGGTCCACGTCCCGGAGATCAGCATCCCGGTCTCGCTCGGCATCATCTGCTCCGTCCTGATCATCACCACGATCACCAGCCTGCGCGCCTCGAAGAAGCAGGCGGCGGCCGAGGCGGCGCAGACGGCGAGCGAAGGCGCTCCGAAGGACAGCATCGGCGCCTGACCACGCACGACGTAGGAACAACCACCCCCGGGAGGGGTGCGCGGCGAATCGCCGACCACCGCTCCCGGCGCTTCCTTGGGGACTGGGCGTTTCCAACGGGGGGCGCCCGATCCGGGTGGAGGCACCATGAGCGCACCGCAGCGGTTCGTCCAGATCATCGACCTCGAGACCGGCCGCATCGACGAGATGCGGGCACTGGCCGAGGAGGGGGAACAACGCCTCACGGGCCGGCCCGACGGCCCGACCCGCCGCCTCGTCCTCAAGGACAGGAGCCGGCCCAACCGCTACCTCGCGGTGATCGGGTTCGACTGATCGCTCGGCTCAGGCCGGTCACGACCCGGTGGTCGTCCCTCGTGTCGGCGCTGGCGGTCGTCCTGCTCGCCCTGACCTGGGGGCGCGACCTGCCCGGCGCGATCGTCGCACTAGTGACGCTGGTCCTCGCCGGAGCCGTCCTGGCCGCCGTGCGCCACGCGGAGGTCGTCGCCCACCGGGTCGGCGAACCCTTCGGCTCCCTCGTCCTCGCGGTCGCCGTGACGATCACCGAGGTCGCCCTGATCGTCACGCTGATGGTGGACGGCGGCGACAAGAGCGCGACGCCGGCCAGGGACACCGTCTTCGCGGCCGTGCTGATCACCTGCAACGGCATCGTCGGCCTGTGCCTCCTGGTCGCCTCCCTGCGCCACGGCACGGCGATCTTCAACCCGGAGGGCACGGGCGCCGCCCTGGCGACCGTGGCGACCCTGGCCACGCTCAGCCTCGCCCTGCCCACGTTCACCACCAGCAGACCGGGCCCGGAGTTCTCCGGCGTCCAGCTCACCTTCGCCGCACTGTCCTCGCTGATCCTCTACGGCATGTTCGTGGCGACGCAGACCGTCCGGCACCGCGACCATTCCTGCCGGTCACCCGACAGGGAGACGTGATCACCGCGGACGACCACGCCGGCGCCCCGACCTCCAAGGCCGCCCTGATCAGTCCCGGCCTCCTCGGATTCGCCCTGATCGACGTGGTGGGCCTCGCCAAAGGCGTCTCGCCCACCACCGAGTCCGGAGTGGAAGCCGCCGGCCTCCACCACGCCGTCGTCGGTGTGATCACCGCCCTGCTCGTGCTGCTCCCCGAGACCATCGCGGCCCCGCGCTCCGCCCGCCGCGACCGGGTGCGGACCAGCCTCAACCTCGCACTCGGCTCCGCGA
Source organism: Streptomyces sp. NPDC050121 (assembly GCF_044460385.1). Taxonomy (NCBI): domain Bacteria; kingdom Bacillati; phylum Actinomycetota; class Actinomycetes; order Kitasatosporales; family Streptomycetaceae; genus Streptomyces; species Streptomyces sp. NPDC050121. The sequence goes on from NZ_JBITJV010000011.1 coordinate 54,873, forward strand.
TGGCGCTGGTCGGCATCGGGCTCACCGTGCCCGCGGTCGCCCTGGCCTCGGTCTGGCTTTCCGGCCCGCTCGTCCTCGGTCCCGGCTCCACCCACATGGTGCTGCTGGCGCTGACCGTCGTGGTCAGCTCGCTGACGGTGGTCCCGGGGCGGGCCACGCCGCTGCAGGGCGGTGTCCACCTGGTGCCGTTCGCGGCGTATCTGGAACTGGCGATCAATCCGTGACGGGCGCCGCGACGGCCGCCGGCACCGGCCGCGTCTCCGGCAGCAGGGCGAAACAGCCCAGGCTGAGCAGGGCGATCCCCGTCAGATACGCGCCCACACCCCACGGGACGCGCGCCGAGTGCTCCGCGAGAGCCGTCGCCACGATCGGGGTGAGCGCGCCCCCGAGGACCCCGCCGAGGTTGTAGCCGACCGCCGCACCGGTGCAGCGCACGCGCGGGGCGTACAGCTCCGGCAGATACGCTGCGATCACCGCGAACATCGTCACGAACGCGACCAGCGCCCCCAGGAAACCGAGGAACATCGGCAACGGCTCGCCGGTCGCGAGGAGCGCGACCATCGGGAACATCCACAGCGCGGCCGCCGCGCATCCGGCGAGGCACAACGGCCGTCGGCCCAGGCGGTCACCGACCATCGCCATCACCGGCGTCAGCGCGCCCTTCACCACCACGGCGGCCATGATGCAGGTCAGCATGACGGTACGGCTCACCCCGAGCCGCTCCGTCGCGTACGCCAGCGACCAGGTCGTCACGGCATAGAAGATCGCGTACCCGGCGGCGAGCGCGCCGGCGGTCAGCAGCACGAGCCGCCAGTGGTCGCGCACGACCTCGGCGAGCGGCACGCGCGCGTGGTCGTCGAGCTCCAGGAACCGCGGGCTCTCGGGCAGCGACGACCTGAGCCACAGCCCGAGCACGGCCAGCGCCCCGGCCGCCCAGAACGGCACCCGCCACCCCCACTGCGCGAACTGCGCCTCGGACAGCGTCGCCGACAGGGCCAGCACCACTCCGTTGGCGAGCACGAAACCCACCGCGGGCCCGACCTGCGGGAAGCTCGACCACAGCGCGCGCCGCTCGGCGGGTGCGTGCTCCACGGTCAGCAGTACCGCGCCGCCCCACTCCCCGCCGAGCCCCAGCCCCTGCAGGAAGCGCAGCACGAGCAGCAGCAGGGGAGCGGCCACCCCGACCGTGTCGTACGTCGGCACACAGCCCACCGCGACCGTCGAGGCGCCGGTCAGCAGCAGGGAGACGACGAGGACCGGCCGGCGTCCGTGCCGGTCGCCGACATGCCCGAACAGCACCGATCCCAGCGGCCGGGCCACGAACCCCACCCCGAACGTCGCGAACGCGGCCAGCGTCCCCGCCAGCGGCGAGAACGTGGGGAAGAACAGCGGCCCCAGGACCAGCGCGGCCGCGGTCCCGTAGACGAAGAAGTCGTAGAACTCGATGGCGGTCCCGGCGAGCGAGGCGGCCGCGAGCCGCGGCATGGAGGGCGTCTTCACGGTGCGTACGTCGTGCATGCCGCGTCAACTACCCATGGTGACCGCCGGTTACGGGGGCGTACGGGAGTGGTCGGCTCCGGTCAGTACGTGACGGTGATGCGCCGGGCGGGTCCGTCGACGCGTACGAGGCCCCCGTAGGGGATGACGAGCTGGGGGTCGGTATGGCCGAAGTCCACGTCGAAGACGATCATGGTGTCGGGAGCGTAGGCCCGCATCGCGCGCAGGACGGCCTCGCGCTGCTCGGCTGCGTAACGAGCGGCCTCCTGCGGGCTGTTGGGCTGCTGGAAGGACCAGGTCTTCGCCCGGCCCATCAGCAGCGCGGAGAAGCGCCGCAGCAGCCCGCGTTCGCCCATGTTCCGCAGGGTGTAGAAGACCTCCGTCGCGCTCGGCATGTCCTCGGAGGTCTCCAGGAGCAGCACCCCGCCGTCGTACTCGGACAGGTCGCGTGCGATCTCCCGGTCGGCCATCAGCAGCCAGCCGACGATCTCCAGACAGCCGCCCCAACTGCGGCCCTCCACCACCCGGTCGGTGTTCTCCCAGGTCCATCCGTCGCCGGGCCGGGTCGCAGGCTCCGTGTCGAAGGTGGCCGGGTCGGCCCAGTCGCCGTTGACGTCGTTCCAGCGCTCGGCGGGCCCGAGTTCGTACTCTCCCGAGGCGAACAGCGCGGCCCGCAAGGAGTCGGCGGTCTGCGGGTGCATGGCACCGGGGCGGCCCAGCTCGCACATCACGGTCGCGCCGTGGAAGCCGACGATTCCGGTGTTGCGCAGGTAGGTGAGCAGGTTGGTGTTGTCGCTCATCCCGAAGAACGGCTTCGGGTTCGCGCGGATCAACTCCCGGTCGAGGAGGGGCAGCACGGTGATCTGGTCGTCGCCGCCGATCGACGCCATGACCGCCTTGATGTCCGGATCGGCGAACGCGGCGTGGATGTCGTCGGCACGCTCCTGCGGTGTCGAGCCCATGGTGCGGGTGGCCGGGTACTCCACCGGTTCGAGCGCGTAGTCCTTGCGCAGCCGCTCCAGGCCCAGTTCGAAGGGGCGCGGGAAGAGGCCGGGCAGGCCGGTGCCGGGTGAGACGACGGCTATGCGGTCACCGGGGGAGGGCTTGGGCGGATACGAGATCATGGCCAGGACAATAGGAGCCGTGGCCCGGTCCACGCATCGTGATAAACCGGGGCCCGAGCAGCGGTCACCTACGGCCGCCCCACCGCCGAACGACCGGAGGAACCGTGCCCCGCACCCTGGCCAACGCCCCGATCATGATCCTGAACGGCCCCAACCTGAACCTCCTGGGCCAGCGGCAGCCGGAGATCTACGGGTCGGACACGCTCGCCGACGTCGAGGCGATGTGCGTGAAGGCGGCGGCCGCGCGCGGCGGCACCATCGACTTCCGTCAGTCCAACCACGAGGGCGAGCTGGTCGACTGGATCCACGAGGCGCGGCTCGACCACTGCGGCATCGTGATCAACCCGGGCGCCTACTCGCACACGTCGGTCGCGATTCTGGACGCACTCAACACCTGCGACGGCCTGCCCGTGTTGGAGGTCCACATCTCCAACATCCACCGGCGCGAGGCCTTCCGGCACCACTCGTACGTCTCGCTGCGGGCCGACGGCGTCATCGCGGGGTGCGGTGTGCAGGGGTATGTGTTCGGGGTGGAGCGGGTGGCAGCGCTGGTGGGGGCGGCGCGGGCGGAGGCGTAAGCCCCGGCGACCAGGCGCACGGTCCTTACAGGCGCGCACGGTCCTTACAGGCGCCCCGCCTCAACGATCCGCCGCAGGAAGCGCTGCGTGCGCGCTTGCTGCGGGTCGCCGAAGATCTGCTCGGCGGTACCCCGCTCCAGCACGACGCCTCCGTCCAGAAAACAGACCTGGTCGGCGACCTCGCGGGCGAAGCCCATCTCGTGCGTGGCCAGCACCATCGTCATGCCGTCGCCCTTCAGGTCGCGGACGACGTTGAGGACCTCGCCCACCAGCTCCGGGTCGAGGGCCGCGGTGATCTCGTCGAGCAGCAGCAGCCGGGGACGTACGGCCAGGGCGCGCACGATCGCCACACGCTGCTGCTGACCGCCGCTGAGCCGGTCGGGGTACTCGCCCGCCTTCTCGGCCAGCCCGAGCCGCTCCAGGAGCCCCCTGGCGTGTTCCTCGGCCTCCGCGCGGGCGACGCCGTGCACGCGGCGCGGGGCGAGCGTGACGTTCTCCAGCACCGTCATGTGCGGGAACAGGTTGTACGCCTGGAAGACCACGCCGATCCGGCGGCGCACCGCGTCCTGGTCGACGCGCGGATCGGTGATCTCCTCGCCGTCCAACCAGATCGCGCCGTCGTCGATGTCCTCCAGCAGGTTGGCGCAGCGCAGCAGCGTGGACTTGCCGGAGCCGGAGGCGCCGATCAGGGCCGTCACCGTGTGCGGGGCGACCTCCAGGTCGACGTCCCGCAGGACGACGGAGCCGCCGAAGGTCTTGCGGACGGACTCCATCCGCAGCACCGGGGTCCGCGGCACAGGGGTCCGCGGCGTCGGAGTATCGCTCATGTCGTTCCTCCCTGGGCCCGCTGACGGTCCATCCGGGCCGTCACCCAGTCCGTGAAGCGGGTCATCGGGATGGTCAGGGCCACGAAGACCAGTCCCGCGACGATGTACGGCGTGTAGTTCAGGCTGCGGCCCACGATGACGTCCGCCGCGCGTACCGCGTCGATGGCACCGCCGATCGACACCAGGCCGGTGTCCTTCTGCAGCGACACCAGGTCGTTCAGCAGCGGCGGCACCTGGCGGCGCACGGCCTGGGGGAGCACCACGTGGCGCAGCGTCTGCCGGTTGTTCAGGCCCAGCGAGCGGGCCGCGGCACGCTGCGAGGGGTGCACGGACTCGATGCCGGCGCGGAACACCTCGGCGACGTACGCCGAGTACGTCAGGGTCAGCGCCGTACCGCCGAGCCACACCGGGTCGACGGTCACACCCTGCAGGCGCAGCGCGGGGACGCCCAGCACCACGATCATCAGGTTGATGATCAGCGGCAGTCCGCGGAAGAAGTCCGTGTACGCCGCCGCCAGCACCCGCAGCGGGAAGAACACGGGGCCGCGCAGGGTGCGGGCCACGGCGATGAGCATGCCGAGCACCAGGACGGCGGCGCCGCAGATCAGCAGCAGCCGGACGTTCAGCCACAGCCCTTCGAGGACCTTGGGCAGCGCCTCGCGCGCGTACTGCCCGTTGAAGAAGGTCTCCTTGGTGCGCGGCCAGCCGGGTGCGCCGACGACGATCAGGTAGAGGACGACGGCCGTGAGCAGGGTCGACAGCGCGGCGATCGCCGTGGCGCGGCGGGCACGCGCCCGCTTGTAGCGCTCGCGCTCCAGCCGCCGCTGCGAGGGGACGTACGCGTCGCCGGCGCCGCCCCCGGACATGTCGCCCTTGTCGTCCGAGCCTTCCTGGCCGGACTCCTCCTTCGTGACCGTCACTTGAGCACCGGGGCGTCGACGGCGTCGGAGAGCCACTGCTGTTCGAGCTTCGCCAGGGTGCCGTCCTTGCGGAGGGTGTCCACGGCGGCGGTGACGCAGGAAGTGAGCGCGCTGCCCTTGTCGAGCACAAGGCCGAACTGCTCGGGCGCGGCACCCTGGTTCTCGAACTGGCCGACGATCTCGGCGTCCGTCACCTCGGCGGCGGTGATGTAGAACGCGGTGGGCAGGTCGACCACGATCGCGTCGACCTGGCCGTTCTTCAGCGCGGACTTGGCCTGGTCGTTCTTGGCGTAGACGGCGGCCTGCTGCGTCGGCTTCACCACGTCGTCGATGTAGTCCAGGCTGGTCGTGCCGACCTGTGCGCCCAGCTTGAGGCCCTTGAGGCCCGCGAGGGTCGTCGCCTTGGCGGCCTTCGAGCCCTTCAGGGCGATGACGGCCTGGCGTACGTCGTAGTAGCCGGAGGAGAAGTCCACGGCCTTCTTGCGCTCGTCGCTGATCGACACCTGGTTGACGTCGAAGTCGAAGGTCTTCTCGCCCGGCGCGAAAGCCTTGTTGAACGGCACGCTCTGCCAGACCACGGCGCTCTTGTCGTAGCCGAGCCGCTGCGCGACGGCGTAGGCGACGGCCGACTCGAAGCCCTTGCCGTTGGACGGCTTGTCGTCCTTGAACCACGGCTCGTACGCGGGTGAGTCGGTGGCGATGGTCAGCTTGCCGGAGGTCTCGGTGGCGAGCTTGCCCTTGGCGCAGGTGTTCGCGCTCGAACCGGACGGCGTGGAAGCCGCCTTCTCCTCCGGCTGCGGAGCGCAGCCGACGGCGGTCGCGAGGAGGGCTACGGTGGCGCCGGCTACGGCGCGGCGCAGAACACGTGGGGCGAGATGCATGGCGGGAGAGTGGCAGCGAAATCCCTGTTTGTCCAGGTCACGTCATCAATTGTCCGCATGGTGGGAACGGGTGTTGCGTTCTTGTGAACAGGGTCGCGCAGTGCGCCTGGGCCGCCGGCCGAGGGCGGGGATAGTGGACCGGCGGCCCATCCGCGCCGGAGCCGTCATCCCGCGCGGGGCTGCCACCAGTTGACCGTGCAACCACGTGTGCGGGGAGCGCGCGCGAGGCGCCGGCGCGTGCACGCGATTCACACGGGGCGCGCGTCCGGAAACGCGCGCCCCCTGCAAGGGAAGGCTCACCACCCGCGCGCGTGCCACTCCGGAAGGTGCGGCCGCTCCGCGCCCAGCGTGGTGTCGTCGCCGTGGCCCGGATAGACCCAGGTCTCGTCCGGCAGCACGGCGAAGATCTTCGTCTCGACGTCGTGGATCAGGCTCGCGAACGCCTTCGGATCCTTGCGGGTGTTGCCCACGCCGCCGGGGAAGTCCTGGGTTCCTCTGAACACTGGGATGCTCCCCGCGTCGTACCCTCGTCTTCCCTTGCTCGCGGATCTCCGGGGACCCGCGCGTACTGTCGACGGGGCGTCAACCGGCAGATCAGCGACCTCCCAGCCGTTCTCCGAGGAGAACGGCTGGGAGGTCGGCGGCGAGTACGTCGAGAACGATGTGAGCGCGCACTCGGGTGAGGAACGCCCCGCGTACGACCGGCTGATGGCCGATGCCGTCGAGGCCGCCCGCGAAGCGGGTGTTCGGGTCTTGCCGATGGGGGTTTCGGACAGAAGAGGTTCAGTCAGCCAGCGAGCCGGCGAAGATCTGCCACGCCAGGAGTGACTTCGCCACGAGGCTGAGGACCAGGTAGGCCTTCTCCCCATATGCGTAGTCGGACCACCGGCCGACTCCGCGGTACTGGAGCCACTGGTTGAGACCGAAGCTGAAGAAGAGGGCGGCCTGGACGAGAACGATTCCGTACACGAAGCCGGGGACGGTCTCGGCCGCGACGGTGTTATACGCGATCGAGACCCACGGCGTGACGCCGACCAGCGTCCCGAACCAGAACGGCAGCATGCTGGTCCTCGCCCGCCCCGGAGGGTTCATCACCTCCTCGATCCAGCCGAAGAGAATCATCCCGACGTTGGCGCCGACGACGGCGATGACGGCATTGAGGCCGGTAATGCCCGCGTAGAAGCCGATGAGGAGCACCATCAGGGTTGCGCTCAGCGCGTACTCCAGCCACCGGAAACGGTTGATGCCGCGTCTGAGGTCGCGTTCGTAGGTGTCGCGGCACACTGTCGCCGTCAGCAGGTGGTCTGCTGCCGCGAGGGCGAGGAAGACGGCGACGGCCCAGCCGATCGGCACGTCGAACAACGCTTCCGGGGCGGGCGCTGCCGTTCCCGGTGGCCCCTCGGGGACGGAGGAGGTCACGGTGATCGAGAAGCTTCCGGCGAGCAGGACGATGGCCACGGCTTGGATCAGGTGCAGCAGCGTGAGCCCCAGGTTCCACCTGCGGAGCCCGGTGAGACGCTCGGTGGTGACACCGGTGGCCACCGATGTGCCGTCCTCTCGCTCCACAGGTCCTCCCCAGTGGCTGGTGCCGCGGTACGTCAGCATGGTCGTACCGGTCGGCCGGGAATCACGGCAGTCACGCCACCGCCCCGTCGGAAAGTCGCCCGAGTGGCGCTCGGGAATCCACTGAAACCGCTGGTCTGCGGGACGCCCCCCGAGATCTCTCCCCGGGACGGTGTGGCTGGGGTTGCGCAACGACCACAGCAGCTCGCTGCGACCGGGATGTAGCCGACCGCGGCCGCACGCAGCCGGGGCAGCACCCGGGCCAGGAACACCCGCGCCGCCTGCGCGTCCACACGGGCGCGGTCCGGGATCTGCGACGGCGCGGGCAGGACGGCGGCCAGCAGCACCGGAGCCTTGCGGGGAGCGGCCAGCCGCACGGCCGCGTCCACCACGGCCAGGTCGTCGGGACGGTTGGTCACCAGCGCGGTGACCGGGGCCGGTCAGGATGGCCAGGACGCCACCGCCTTCCGGGCCCGTGCGACACATCCGACTTCGAGAATGCCGCCCGTCTGCGCGGGCTCGGTGGTTCTGTGGAACGCATAGTTTTCCAGGAGGATCAGCTTCAGATCTTCGATCGCGTATAGCAGCATCCACCGGTCCACAGAAGGCCGCGCTGACATGACGAAGCCCCCGCCTCCTGTTGCCAGAGGCGGGGGCTTCGTCGTACGTGAGATCTGGTCTGGCACTGCGACGTCGCGGCGCTGCTCCAGTTTGACCAGGCGCCTCCGGCCGGCCGGCCGGACGTGGACGCGGATGGTGATTTTTGCGTTGACCGGGCCGCAGATGCGGGTTGCGGAGCCGATCTCGAAGGGGCCGATCGTGGAACGGCGCTGAACGACCGTGCGCCCGTTGCCGAGTTTCGTCCAGCTACTGGAGCCCTGGACGTTCATGAACGCCTCGTAGTCGACGTAGGAGGCGTGGGCGCGGGATTTGGTGATGACGGCGTGCGCCTTGATGTCGCGCCATCAGATCTTCTCGTCCTTGAACCGCTCGGCGCTGATGCAGCCTTGTGCGCCGATGTTCTGGGCGGAGACGGCGCCGCCGCAGGCGATGGCGGCGGCGTGGGCGTCGGCGGGTACGGCGAGGGCGGTCAGCAGGGCGGCTCCTGCCGCTGCGGCGAGGCGTTTCATGTGCATCGTGCGGTCCTCTCGGTCAGGTGTGTGCCGACAGCCATCAGGCCGAAATACCGGCGGTTGAGGTTCAGTTCGCGGGTGCCCGTCACCAGCCGGTGACGTCTTCACCGAGAAGTCGCTGGCACACCTGCCACAGCATCCCTGCGCGAGACGCCTTGACCAGAACCTTGTCGCCGGGGCGCAGGAGCTTTTCCAGGAACTGCGCGGCGGTTTCGTTGTCGGCGACGATCGCGGTGTCCACCCCGGCTCCGGCGGCGGCGAGGGCGAGCTGTTTCGCGAGATCGCCACCGACCGCGACGACCAGGTCCACGCCACCCAGAGTGACCAACCAGGGCTGTCCAAGCTGGAATACGCGACAGCTCAACATGCGGGCCTACCAGTCCGAAGCAGGTAGACCCCCGGCCAAGATCAACGGTTTGGCGTTGACCGCCGTACCGATGTTCCCGCCGGCCACCGTCCGTGGGGCGTGACCCTCCCGGGCGTGGAACGGGCCTGAACGCGCGACCGCCCCCTCTTCGGTTTCGAAACAGGGGCGGTCGTCGTTGGACGGTTACCAGCCTCGTGCGCGCCACTCCGCGAGGTGGGGCCGCTCCGTGCCGATGGTGGTGTCGTTGCCGTGGCCGGGGTAGATCCACGTCTCGTCGGGCAGGACGTCGAAGAGCTTGGTCTCCAGGCCGCCCATCAGGGAGTTGAACTCTTCCGGACGTGTTGTCCGACCGGGACCCCCCGGGAAGAGACAGTCGCCGGTGAACACATGGGGATGGCCGTGCGGGTCGTCGTAGACCAGGGCGATCGAGCCGGGCGTGTGTCCGACCAGATGGCGCGCGGTGAGCTCCACGTTCCCCACCCGGATGACGTCGCCGTCGTCCACCAGGACGTCGGTCGGCACGGGGATGCCGTCGGCGTCCTCCCGGCCGGCGTGGGTACGCGCGTGCGTGGCCGCCACGACCTCGGCGAGAGCCTGCCAGTGGTCGCCGTGCTGATGCGTGGTGACGACGGACGCGATGCCGTCGTCACCGATCATGCCGAGCAGGGCGTGGGCGTCGTTGGCCGCGTCGATCAGCAACTGCTCGTCCGTGGCCCGGCAGCGCAGCAGATAGGCGTTGTTGTTCATCGGGCCGACCGCGATCTTGGTGATCATCAGGTCCTTGAGCTCGTGCACGTCCGCCGGGCCGCCGACCGTCACCTCTCCGCTGTACGTCATGGCGGCAGCCTATAGCGGGGGAAGGGCCGGCAGCGGCCCGCCGTCCACGGTCAGCGCGGATCCGTCGCGGCGCCCGGCCAGCCAGCCCAGGAGGTCCGCGGGGGAGCCGCTGACGGTCACCTCCCCTTCGTCGGCCTCGCGGCCCGTGCGCCACACGCGCGTGCCGTCCGTCAGGCGCGTCGGCGGGATGTCGGGATGTCCGGCGAACCGCTCCGCGAGGAACTCGGTCTCCCGCCCGGTGAACTCCTCCGGCAGGTCCTCCAGCTCGTAGCCGACGCCGAGGTCCACATAGTGCAGCTCGACCTCCGCCCACCGCCGGAAGGGCACCTGGGCCGCCGAGTCGACGACCCCGTTGCGAAGCTCCACGGTGCGCGACCAGTCCGCGGGCGCGGCGCCCGCGGACTGGAACCGGGCCGCGCTCTCGCGTACGTCCGTGAGCTGGACGTCCAGGGGGCGCGGGGCGTCCCGCTCGATGTCGGCGTCGCGGACGTGCGCGTCGGCGTACATCGGGCGGCCCTCGAGGACGTTCACGAGGGCGTCCGCGTTGCGGGCGAGGTGGGCGAGGACATGGCCGCGGCTCCAGCCGGGCAGGCGTGACGACTCGGTCACCGACGCGTTGTCCAGTTTCGCGACTGCGGTGAGCAGCCGCTCGGTCGCGTCACGTACAGACTCCAGGTCATGAGCGTGATCAATCATGGTGTCGACCCTAGCCCCGCCACCCCTTCGGGTGAAGGTGGCGGACTGCGACCCTAAATCGAATGCACGTGCTATATGGTCGGTGACGGCGTCGGGCATGCTGGAAGACCGGGGATTGTTGTGAACCGGTGAACCCCGACCGGCGTTGTCAGTGGCTCCCCCTAGTCTGAGAAGGACGGGGGCCCCGCCCCTGTCACTTCTCTCAAGAAAGGTGCGGACCGGCGTGGCCGACCGTCTCATCGTCCGTGGCGCGCGCGAGCACAACCTCAAGAATGTCTCGCTCGACCTGCCACGCGACTCGCTCATCGTCTTCACGGGCCTGTCGGGGTCGGGCAAGTCCTCGCTGGCCTTCGACACCATCTTCGCCGAGGGCCAGCGGCGCTACGTCGAGTCCCTCTCCTCGTACGCCCGCCAGTTCCTCGGCCAGATGGACAAGCCGGACGTCGACTTCATCGAGGGCCTCTCCCCGGCCGTCTCCATCGACCAGAAGTCGACCTCGCGCAACCCGCGCTCCACGGTCGGCACCATCACCGAGGTCTACGACTACCTGCGCCTGCTCTTCGCGCGCATCGGCAAGCCGCACTGCCCCGAGTGCAGCCGGCCGATCACGCGCCAGTCGCCGCAGGCCATCGTCGACAAGGTGCTGGAGCTGCCGGAGGGCAGCCGCTTCCAGGTGCTGTCGCCGCTGGTGCGCGAGCGCAAGGGCGAGTTCGTCGACCTGTTCGCGGATCTCCAGACCAAGGGCTACTCCCGCGCGCGGGTCGACGGCACGACCATCCAGCTCTCCGAACCGCCCACGCTGAAGAAGCAGGAGAAGCACACCATCGAGGTGGTCATCGACCGTCTCACGGTGAAGGACACGGCCAAGCGCCGCCTCACCGACTCGGTGGAGACCGCGCTCGGCCTCTCCGGCGGGATGGTCGTGCTCGACTTCGTCGACCTCCCCGAGGGCGACCCCGAGCGCGAGCGCATGTACTCGGAGCACCTGTACTGCCCGTACGACGACCTGTCCTTCGAGGAGCTGGAGCCCCGCTCCTTCTCCTTCAACTCGCCCTTCGGCGCCTGTCCCGAGTGCACCGGCATCGGCACGCGCATGGAGGTCGACGCCGAGCTGATCGTCCCGGACGAGGACAAGTCCCTCGACGAGGGCGCCATCCACCCCTGGTCGCACGGCCACACCAAGGACTACTTCGGCCGCCTGATCGGCGCCCTCGCGGACGCGCTGGGCTTCCGTACGGACATCCCCTTCGCGGGCCTGCCGCAGCGCGCCAAGAAGGCCCTGCTGTACGGCCACAAGACGCAGATCGAGGTCCGCTACCGCAACCGGTACGGCCGCGAGCGGGTGTACACCACGCCCTTCGAGGGCGCCGTCCCGTTCGTGAAGCGCCGGCACAGCGAGGCCGAGAGCGACGCCAGCCGTGAGCGCTTCGAGGGCTACATGCGTGAGGTGCCCTGCCCCACCTGCGAGGGCACGCGCCTCAAGCCGCTGGTCCTCGCGGTCACGGTCATGGACAAGTCCATCGCCGAGGTCTCCGGGATGTCCATCAGTGACTGCGCGGACTTCCTGGGCGAGCTGAAGCTCAACGCCCGCGACAAGAAGATCGCCGAGCGCGTCCTGAAGGAGGTCAACGAGCGGCTGCGGTTCCTGGTCGACGTCGGCCTGGACTACCTCTCCCTCAACCGCGCGGCCGGCACGCTCTCCGGCGGCGAGGCCCAGCGCATCCGCCTGGCCACCCAGATCGGCTCCGGTCTCGTCGGCGTCCTCTACGTCCTCGACGAGCCGTCCATCGGTCTGCACCAGCGCGACAACCACCGGCTGATCGAGACCCTCGTCCGGCTGCGCGACATGGGCAACACGCTCATCGTCGTCGAGCACGACGAGGACACCATCAAGGTCGCCGACTGGATCGTCGACATCGGCCCGGGGGCCGGCGAGCACGGCGGCAAGGTCGTGCACAGCGGCTCCCTGAAGGAGCTGCTCGCCAACGCCGAGTCGCAGACCGGGCAGTACCTGTCCGGCAAGAAGGCGATCCCGGTGCCCGACATCCGGCGCCCGCAGGACCCCTCCCGCCGGCTCACCGTGCACGGCGCCCGCGAGAACAACCTGCAGGACATCGACGTGTCCTTCCCGCTGGGCGTGTTCACCGCGGTCACCGGCGTCTCCGGTTCCGGCAAGTCCACGCTGGTCAACGACATCCTGTACACGCACCTGGCCCGCGAGCTGAACGGCGCGAGGAACGTTCCCGGGCGGCACACGCGCGTGGACGGTGACGACCTCGTCGACAAGGTCGTGCACGTCGACCAGTCGCCCATCGGCCGCACCCCGCGCTCCAACCCGGCCACGTACACAGGTGTCTTCGACCACGTCCGCAAGCTGTTCGCGGAGACGACCGAGGCGAAGGTCCGCGGCTATCTGCCCGGCCGCTTCTCCTTCAACGTCAAGGGCGGCCGCTGCGAGAACTGCGCGGGCGACGGCACGATCAAGATCGAGATGAACTTCCTCCCGGACGTCTACGTCCCGTGCGAGGTCTGCCACGGCGCCCGCTACAACCGGGAGACGCTGGAGGTCCACTACAAGGGCAAGTCCATCGCAGACGTCCTGAACATGCCGATCGAGGAGGCGACGGACTTCTTCGAGGCGGTCCCCGCGATCGCCCGCCACCTCAGCACCCTGAAGGACGTCGGCCTCGGCTACGTCCGGCTCGGCCAGTCCGCGACGACGCTGTCCGGCGGTGAGGCCCAGCGTGTGAAGCTCGCCAGCGAGCTCCAGCGCCGTTCCACCGGCCGCACGGTCTACGTCCTGGACGAGCCGACGACGGGTCTGCACTTCGAGGACATCAGCAAGCTCCTGAAGGTCCTCGCGGGCCTCGTCGACAAGGGCAACACGGTCATCGTCATCGAGCACAACCTCGACGTGATCAAGACCGCCGACTGGGTCGTCGACATGGGTCCCGAGGGCGGCGCCGGCGGCGGTCTGGTGGTCGCCGAGGGTACGCCCGAGGAGGTCGCCGGGGTGCCGACCAGCCACACCGGCAAGTTCCTGCGGGAGGTCCTGGGCGCCGATCGGATCAGCGACGCCGCCCAGGTGAGGGCCCCGCGCAGGACGGCGGCGAAGAAGACGGTCGCGGCCCGGACCACGGCGCGCAAGACGGCGACCGCCAAGACGTCGACGGTGAACGACACGGCGACCAAGAAGGCCGCCGGGGCGACGACGAAGGCGGCCCCCGCGAAGAAGACGACCCGGGCCCGCAAGGCCTGACGAACCGCGCGAGCAACACGGCGCCCCGCGGGAACTCCCCGCGGGGCGCCGCCCGTTCCCTCTGTGCCGGGCCGCCGCCACCTTCCAGCGCCGTCCCCCCGCTTCCCCCCTCGCAGGGCCAACAGCCTCTAGAACTGGCCCAGTTCGGAGGCGTACGGCGGTTCCGCTCCGGCCCGGGAGCAGGTGATCGCCGCCGCGCGTGCGGCGAACCGCAGCAACTGCCCCCAGCCGTCGGCGCCCAGCCCTTCGAGGGCTACCGGGGACAGGGCGTCCCGCGCCGAAAGGCCGTGCAGCAGGGCCGCGTTCACCGTGTCCCCCGCACCGATGGTGTCCACCACGTCCACCTCCTCACCCGGCACCGCGTACACCGCGCCGCTCCGGGTGAAGGCGGTCAGTCCGTCCCCGCCCTGGGTGATCACGACGGCCGAGGGACCGGCGGACAACCACTCGCGCGGGGTGCCGCCCAGCCACTCGGCGTCCTCCTCGGAGAGCTTGAGCAGGGACACCGAGGGCAGCCAGCTCTTGAAGCGGGCCCGGTAGGCGTCGGCGTCGGGGATCAGCCCGGGGCGGATGTTCGGGTCGAGCACGGTGAACAGACCCTGTGCCGCGGCGGCCCGCAGCAGCTCCTCGTACGCGCTCGCACCCGGCTCCAGGACGAGCGAGCAGGTGCCGAAGGAGACCGCGCGCGTCCCCGCGGGCAGCGTGGCCGGCATCGAGAACAGCCGGTCGGCGGTGCCGTCGACGTAGAAGGAGTAGGCGGCCGAACCGTTCTGGTCGATCGTGGCGACGGCGAGCGTGGTCGGCTCCGCGCCGCGTTGCACCGACGACAGGTCCACGCCGGATTCCCGCAGTCTGCCCAGCAGCGCCTCGCCGAAGGCGTCCCGCGAGGTGCGGGAGCAGAAGGCCGTGGGGGAGCCGAGACGGCCCAGCGCGACGGCCGTGTTGTAGGGGCCGCCGCCGAGCGCCGGCTGCAGCCCCGCGAGGGCACCCGTGCCCTGCGGTACCAGGTCGATCAGGGCCTCACCGGCGACGACGATCACAGGACGGTTCCTTTCGGGTTCTCTGGGTGCGCGTGCGAGGGACGCCGGTGCGGGCGAGCTGTACGAGTCCGTGCCGGCCGGTCGCCGGACAACGGCAACGGCACGGTGTCCTCGGGCCTGGGCAGGCCGCGCTCGCGCAGGGTGCGCGGGACGCGCGGCGGGCCGGCGGTCATCGCGTGCCGTTCAGCGCGTACGAGACGGCCCTCAGGCGGACACCCGTGTGCCGCGCGACGTCGGCCATGGTCGGCATCGCGCCCTTCCCGCCCCTCGGACCCCGCGGCCTCTCACTGACCTTCCGGCCCGGAAGCTATCCCATTCGAAGGCGCGCGTAAACGCGGGCCCACACCTGCGCGAACGCCTGAACGGGCAGCCGATCGGCCGTTCACTCCCAGTCCCAGCCGATGCCCACCATGCCCGACCGCACCCGCGGCTCGACGAGGTGCACCGAGCGGTGGCGGCCGCTGAACGGCAGTTCCTGGCGGCCGCTGCGCGGCGCCGCCGCCGAGTGCTGGGTGAACCGGTGGCAGCGCACCGGCAGGGCGTGCTCGTCGAAGCGGATCTGCAGGGCGTACTGGCCGCCCGCCGAGCCGAAGCCGCGGACGTACTCGCGGGACGCGCCGGCGGTGCCGTCCTCGACGCCGTAGCGGAAGAGGAAGGTGTCGCCGGCCCGTAGGCGGGTGTCGAAGAGGAGTTCGGCCACGAGCACGCCGGTGTCGTGGTGGCGGCGGACGCGGCCGGCCCGGCAGTTCTCCAGGGCGTGCACCGTCATCCGCTCCGGGGTGCATCCGGGGTCGCCGTGGTGGACGGCCACGAAGCGGTCGACGCCGTCACGGTGGGCGCGCACGATGTGCTGCGACTCTCGTCCCAGGAGCTCGCGGCGTGCCCCGATGCGGACCCGTTCGTGATGGCCCAGGGTGTGCAGCCCGCCGTCGACGGGGCACTCCAGTTCGCCGAGCAGCTGTTCGAGGATGCCGGAGGCCTCCAGGAATGAACGGTAGCTGCGGCCCGCGGGCTGTCCGGCCGCAGCGGTGCCGCCCCCGCCGTCGGGCTCCGCGAGCAGCCGGATCAGGGACTCCTCCGGCAGGTGCAGGATCTCCTCCAGCGCGCGGACGGCCCGCAGCGACTCGGGGCGCTGCGGCCGCCGGGCGCCCTGCTGCCAGTAGCTCAGGCTCGTCACGCCCACCTTGACCCCGTAACGCGACAGATGGTGCTGGACGCGCTGCAGCGGCAGTCCACGGGCGGCTATCGCGGCGCGCAGCGCCACATGGAAGGGGCCGCCCCGCAGTGCCGTCTGAAGTTCCGCCGCGGCGGCGGTGTCGACGGCGGCGTCCGCGTGCTGTGTGGCGTGCGGCATGCAGGGGCCTTTCTGTGAATGCTCACGACGGCTGGTCGGACCGTGCGCGTGGGGGGTCGGGGCCTTGCCTGCGTCGCCGGAACTCCTTCACATCCGTAGGGCGGCCTTCAGGGCCCCGAGTTCCCCCGCATTGAAGCGTGTTGACCAAGTCCCGACAACACCTGTTGCCCGAGTGGCACGTGCACGTGGCCGAGTCGGTGCCCCAGGGGCCGCGCCTCCTGGGCCCCGCTCGTCCACAGCACCGTCGGACACCCCGACCGTTGTCCACAGCCCCACCGGAGTGTCACCCCGCGCCAGTAGGGTGTGAGACATGGCCGACCCCTCCAGCTACCGCCCCAAGCCGGGACAGATCCCGGACTCTCCGGGGGTGTACCGATTCCGCGACGAGCACCGCCGGGTGATCTACGTCGGAAAGGCGAAGAGCCTGCGCCAGCGCCTTGCGAACTACTTCCAGGACCTGGCGGGCCTGCACCCGCGCACCCGCACGATGGTCACCACGGCCGCGTCGGTGGAGTGGACGGTGGTGTCCACGGAGGTCGAGGCGCTGCAGCTGGAGTACTCCTGGATCAAGGAGTACGACCCCCGGTTCAACGTCAAGTACCGCGACGACAAGAGCTACCCGTACCTCGCGGTCACGATGAACGAGGAGTACCCGCGCGTGCAGGTGATGCGCGGCCACAAGAAGAAGGGCGTCAGGTACTTCGGGCCGTACGCGCACGCGTGGGCGATCCGGGACACCGTCGACCTGCTGCTGCGCGTCTTCCCTGTGCGCACCTGCTCCGCCGGCGTGTTCAAGAACGCCGCCCGCACCGGCCGCCCCTGTCTGCTCGGCTACATCGGCAAGTGCTCCGCGCCCTGCGTGGGCCGGATCGCCCCCGACGACCACTGGGAACTCGCCGACGAGTTCTGCGACTTCATGACCGGCCGCACCGGCACCTACCTCCGCCGCCTGGAGAAGCAGATGATGGAGGCGGCCGAGGAGATGGAGTACGAGCGGGCCGCCCGCCTGCGCGACGACATCGAGGCGCTGAAGAAGGCCATGGAGAAGAACGCGGTCGTGCTCGCGGACGCGACCGACGCCGACCTGATCGCGGTCGCCGAGGACGAGCTGGAGGCGGCCGTCCAGATCTTCCACGTCCGCGGCGGACGCGTGCGCGGCCAGCGCGGCTGGGTCACCGACAAGGTCGAGGACGTCACGACCGGCGCCCTCGTCGAGCACGCCCTCCAGCAGTTGTACGGCGAGGAGACGGGCGACTCCGTCCCCAAGGAGGTCCTGGTCCCCGCCCTGCCCGACCCGGTCGAACCCGTGCAGGAGTGGCTCACCGGGCGGCGCGGGTCCAACGTGTCGCTGCGCATCCCGCAGCGGGGCGACAAGAAGGCCCTGATGGAGACCGTCGAACGCAACGCACAGCAGGCGCTCGTCCTGCACAAGACGAAACGGGCCTCCGACCTGACCACGCGCTCACGCGCCCTGGAGGAGATCGCCGAGGCCCTCGACCTGGACAGCGCCCCGCTGCGCATCGAGTGCTACGACATCTCCCACCTCCAGGGGGACGACGTCGTGGCCTCCATGGTCGTCTTCGAGGACGGTCTGCAGCGCAAGAGCGAGTACCGCCGCTTCCAGATCAAGGGCTTCGAGGGCCAGGACGACGTCCGCTCCATGCACGAGGTGATCACCCGCCGCTTCCGGCGTTACCTCGCGGAGAAGGAGCGGACGGGCGAGTGGGTCGACGAGGAGCCGGACGGCGTTCTCGGCCAGGGCTTGAAGGACGAGGAGGGCCGCCCCAAGCGCTTCGCCTACCCGCCCCAGCTCGTCGTCGTCGACGGCGGACAGCCGCAGGTCGCGGCCGCCAAGCGGGCGCTGGACGAGCTCGGTATCGACGACATGGCCGTCTGCGGCCTCGCCAAGCGGCTGGAGGAGGTCTGGCTGCCGGACGAGGACGACCCGGTCGTCCTGCCCCGCAGCAGCGAGGGCCTCTACCTGCTCCAGCGCGTCCGTGACGAGGCCCACCGCTTCGCGATCACCTACCAGCGCACCAAGCGGGCCAAACGCTTCCGCGCCGGTCCGCTGGACGAGGTGGCGGGGCTCGGCGAGGCGCGCAAGCAGGCGCTGATCAAGCACTTCGGGTCGGTGAAGAAGCTGCGCGCCGCGACGATCGAGCAGATCTGCGAGGTCCCCGGCATAGGCCGCAAGACGGCCGAGACCATCGCCGTGGCCCTCGCACAGGCGGCACCGCCCGCCCCCGCCGTGAACACGGCGACCGGAGAGATCATTGATGATGAGGAACCCGACACCACGACGGGTTCCCCCGGAGACCCCGTGACGGCGGGCGCCCCGGAAGAACGACGGGGGCAGGAGACATGACCGAGCACGAGACACACCCCACAGACCGGCGAGAACAGACCCCAGCGGGCCCCGACAGCCCCCAGCAAGAAGCACGCCAGGAAGACGGAGCACAGGTGAGTACGGACGTCACCCCACCCGGGATCCCCGAGGCGGCCATCCCCGAGCTGGTGATCATCTCCGGCATGTCCGGGGCCGGCCGCTCGACGGCAGCCAAGTGCCTGGAGGACCTCGGCTGGTTCGTCGTCGACAACCTCCCGCCCGCCCTGATCCCCACCATGGTGGAACTGGGCGCCCGCTCCCAGGGCAACGTGGCGCGGATCGCGGTCGTCGTCGACGTCCGAGGCCGGCGCTTCTTCGACAACCTCCGCGAGTCCCTCGCCGACCTGGCGTCGAGGAACGTCACACGGCGGATCGTCTTCCTGGAGTCCTCCGACGACGCCCTGGTGCGCCGCTTCGAGTCCGTGCGCCGCCCGCACCCCCTGCAGGGCGACGGCCGCATCGTCGACGGCATCGACGCCGAACGCGAGCTGCTGCGCGAGCTGCGCGGCGACGCCGACCTGGTGATCGACACCTCCAGCCTCAACGTGCACGAGCTGCGCGCCAAGATGGACGCCCAGTTCGCGGGCGAGGAGGAGCCCGAACTGCGGGCCACCGTCATGTCCTTCGGCTTCAAGTACGGCCTGCCGGTCGACGCCGACCTGGTCGTGGACATGCGGTTCCTGCCCAACCCGCACTGGGTGCCGGAACTGCGCCCCTACACCGGCCTCAACGAGGAGGTCTCCACGTACGTCCTCAACCAGCCCGGCGCGAAGGAGTTCCTCGACCGGTACGCCGAACTCCTCCAGCTGGTTGCCGCGGGCTACCGTCGGGAGGGCAAGCGCTATGTGACCATCGCGGTCGGCTGCACGGGCGGCAAGCACCGCTCGGTGGCCATGTCGGAGAAGCTCGCCGCGCGCCTCGCGGCCGAGGGCGTGGAGACGGTGGTCGTGCACCGGGACATGGGACGGGAATGACAGGACGTACTCCGCGGCTCGGCCGGCTGCGCAGGGTCGCCCCCGAGGGGCGCGCGGGCCGGCCGGTCGAGGCCCGCGGCGGCAAACCGCGCCGCCGCGGCACCCAGCCCAAGGTCGTCGCCCTCGGCGGCGGCATGGGTCTGTCCGCCTCGCTCACCGCACTGCGCCGGATCACCGGCGACCTCACGGGCGTCGTCACGGTTGCCGACGACGGCGGCTCCAGCGGACGCCTGCGCGACGAGCTGGGCGTGCTGCCGCCCGGCGACCTGCGCAAGGCGCTGGCCGCCCTGTGCGGTGACGACGACTGGGGCCAGACCTGGGCCCGGGTCATCCAGCACCGCTTCCAGTCGCAGGGCGAGATCAACGGCCACGCGGTCGGCAACCTGCTGATCGTCGCCCTGTGGGAACAGCTCGGCGACCACGTCCAGGCGCTGGACCTGGTCGGCAAGCTGCTCGGCGCGCAGGGGCGGGTGCTGCCCATGTCCGCCGTGCCGCTGGAGCTCCAGGCGCTGGTCAAGGGGCACGACCCGGACCGGCCGGACGACATCGACACCGTCCGGGGGCAGGCGACCGTGGCGCTGACGCGCGGCGAAGTGCAGTCCGTGCACCTGGTGCCGAACGACCCGCCGGCCGTCCCCGAGGCCGTCGCCGCCGTCCTGGACGCGGACTGGGTGGTGCTCGGGCCCGGCTCCTGGTTCTCCTCGGTCATGCCGCACCTGCTGGTGCCCGAGCTGCTGGACGCCCTCATGGAGACGAAGGCGCGCCGGGTGCTCTCCTTGAACCTCGCCCCGCAACCGGGAGAAACCGACGGCTTCTCCCCGCAGCGTCATTTGGAGGTTTTGGGACGACACGCCCCTAAACTCGCCCTGGACGTGGTGCTGGCCGACGAGGCAGCCGCGTCCGACCGCGACTCGCTGACCGACGCCGCCAAACGCTTCGGGGCCGCGGTCGAGCTGGCGCCGGTGGCCCGGCCCGACGGAACCCCGAGGCATGACCCGGAGCTGTTGGCCGCCGCGTACGACCGTATTTTTCGGATGCATGGAAGGATCGGCCCATGGCGATGACGGCAGCGGTGAAGGACGAGATCTCCCGGCTCCCCGTCACCCGGACCTGCTGCAGAAAGGCGGAGGTCTCCGCCATTCTGCGGTTCGCCGGCGGCCTCCACCTGGTGAGCGGGCGCATCGTGATCGAGGCGGAGCTGGACACCGCGATGGCGGCCCGGCGGCTCAAGCGGGACATCCTGGAGATCTTCGGCCACAGCTCGGAGCTGATCGTGATGGCTCCGGGCGGTCTGCGCCGCGGCTCGCGCTATGTCGTGCGCGTGGTCGCGGGCGGCGACCAGCTCGCCCGGCAGACGGGGCTCGTCGACGGCCGCGGCCGTCCGATCCGGGGTCTGCCCCCGCAGGTGGTCTCCGGCGCGACCTGTGACGCGGAGGCGGCCTGGCGCGGGGCCTTCCTGGCGCACGGCTCGCTCACCGAGCCCGGCCGCTCCTCCTCCCTGGAGGTGACCTGCCCGGGCCCGGAGGCCGCGCTCGCGCTGGTCGGCGCCGCCCGCCGGCTCTCCATCGCGGCGAAGGCCCGCGAGGTGCGCGGGGTCGACCGGGTCGTCGTCCGCGACGGCGACGCGATCGGGGCGCTGCTCACCCGGCTCGGCGCACACGAGTCGGTGCTGGCCTGGGAGGAGCGCCGGATGCGCCGTGAGGTGCGGGCCACGGCGAACCGGCTCGCCAACTTCGACGACGCCAACCTGCGCCGCTCCGCCCGAGCGGCCGTCGCCGCCGGGGCCCGCGTCCAGCGTGCCCTGGAGATCCTCGGGGACGAGGTGCCCGAGCATCTCGCGGCGGCCGGCCGGTTGCGCATGGACCACAAGCAGGCCTCCCTGGAGGAGCTGGGCGCGCTCGCCGACCCGCCGCTGACGAAGGACGCGGTCGCCGGCCGGATCCGCCGGCTGCTGGCGATGGCCGACAAGCGCGCCTCCGACCTCGGCATCCCGGGAACGGACGCCAACCTCAGCGAGGAGCTCGCCGACAACATGGTCGGCTGAGAACTCGTCAGAACGCCGGCGGTGTCCTCGTGCTGTCATCCGAAGGGGTGACAGCACGAGGACACCACCGGCAGTTGCATGGCCTTGAGGCGCCCTTGACTGGATCATGATCTGTCATGAGCCTGGCAGAGTTCGCTGCTGTGGCGAACTCACGCTAGGGGGGTTCATGAGACGTAGAGCGAGATCGATCCTCGCTGTCGGCGCCCTACTGCTCGGCGGAGCGGCGCTCGCACCCATCGCCCAGGCGCAGTCCGCGAACTCGCCGAAACCCGACCCGGACGAGGTCAAGGTCTTCCGGGCCGAGGTCACCAAGAAGCAGGTACCCCTGCTGCTGGCGGCCGGCCAGGACGGCCACGAACTCGGCGAGCAGGCGCCCGCGAAGGGCACCGCCACGGTCGAGGTCTACCTCACCGACAAGCAGGCGAAGAAGCTTCGGAAGCAGGGGGTCGAGCTCACCGAGCACACGCTTTCGGCCAAGGCGGAAAACCGCGTCGAGGCCGCTGCCGAGGGCGTGTTCCGCCCGTACAGCGGCAGCGGCGGCCTGAAGGAGGAGATCCTCCGCACCGGCCAGGAGAATCCCGGGCTCACCAAGGTCGTCTCCATCGGCAAGACCGTCAACGGCCAGGACATCCTCGCTCTCAAACTGACCAAGGGCGCGAAGAAGTCCAAGGACGGCTCCAAGCCGTCGGTCCTGTACATGTCCAACCAGCACGCGCGCGAGTGGATCACCCCGGAGATGACCCGCCGGCTGATGCACTACTACCTGGACAACTACAAGACCGACAAGCGCGTCAGGAAGATCGTCGACTCCAGCGAACTGTGGTTCGTGATCTCGGCCAACCCCGACGGCTACGACTACACCTTCAAGGACTCCGACACCCGGCTGTGGCGCAAGAACCTGCGGGACGTCAACGGCGACGGCGTGATCTCCACCGGTGACGGCGTCGACCTCAACCGCAACTTCGCCTACAAGTGGGGCTACGACGACGAGGGTTCGTCCCCCAACCCCACCAGCGAGACCTACCGCGGCGCGAGCCCCGGCTCCGAGCCCGAGACCAAGGCGCTCGACGCCTTCGAGAAGCGGATCGGGTTCACGTACGGCATCAACTACCACTCCGCCGCCGAACTGCTCCTCTACGGCGTCGGCTGGCAGGTCGCCACCGACACCCCGGACGATGTCGCCTACAAGGCGCTCGCCGGCACCCCCGACAACAGCGCGGTGCCGGGCTACCACCCGCAGGTCTCCTCGGAGCTGTACACGACGAACGGCGAGGCGGACGGCCACGCGTCGAACGTCAACGGACTCGCCATGTTCACCCCGGAGATGTCGACCTGCCAGACCGCGTCGAACCTCGACCCGAACGACCGGTGGAACGCCTCCGACTGCCAGTCGGGCTTCAACTTCCCGGACGACGAGAAGCTGATCCAGGGCGAGTTCGCCAAGAACGTCCCGTTCGCGCTCTCCGTCGCCGAGTCCGCCGCCCAGCCCGACCAGCCGAAGTCCTCGGTCGGCCTGAAGGCCGCCGACTTCACCCCGGCGCCGTTCACCACGTCGTACGCGCGAGGCGCCGACCAGGAGGTCTCCGTCGTCGTACGCAAGGCGATCCGGGACAAGGAGGTCAAGTACCGCGTCAACGGCGGCCGTACGCACGAGCGGGCGCTCAAGGCCTGGAAGGGCGGCGAGACCTACGGCGGGGACGACAACCTCTTCTTCGACGAGTACCGGGCCAAGGTGCGAGGCGGGGGACCGGGCGACAAGGTCGAGGTGTGGTTCACCGGTGCGACCAAGGCCGGCAAGAAGGTCTCCAGCTCGCACTTCACGTACACGATCGCCGCACGCCCCCAGGCCGACACGCTCGTCGTCGCCGAGGAGGGCGCGGCCGCCACACAGGCGCAGACCTACGTCGACGCGCTGAAGGCCAACGGCCGCAAGGCGGTCGTCTGGGACGTCGCCACCCAGGGCGCGCCCGACGCGCTCGGCGTGCTGAGCCACTTCGACACGGTCGTCCACTACACGGGCGCGAGCGTCCCCGGCAACCCGACCCAGCTCGAACTGCGCGCCTTCCTCAACGAGGGCGGCAAGCTGATCGAGGCGGGCGAGCTGGCCGGCGGCACCGTCGACCTCGGCGACGGCACCCCGTCCAACGACTTCAGCCAGTACTACCTGGGCGCGTACTCCCGTACCTCGACCCCCGGCGCCACCGGCTTCGCCGGCTCCGGAAAGCTCGGCGGCCTCAGCGGGGCCCTCGGCGCCGCGCCCGGCAACCCGCTCGACAAGGCGGGCACCTACGGGGTCACCTCGGACGAGCTGCCTGCCGCCTCCTACCCGCAGTTCAAGAGCGCGGGCGCGGGCCGGTTCACCGGGACGGTCAACCCGTACGGGCCGTACACGGGCTCGTACATGGCCGCCGCGGTGCACACCGACGACGCCTACAAGCGCCTCACCCGCACCATCGACCTCAGCGGTGTCGGCGCGGCGAGCAGGCCCACCCTGCGGACCCAGCTCCTGTGGGACACCGAGCCCGGCTACGACAACGCGATCGTCGAGATCCACACGGTCGGCGCCGACGACTGGACCACGCTCCCCGAGGCGGGCGGCGCCACCACCGCAGCCGTGCCCGCGGACTGCGACGCCGGCTTCTACATCACCGAGCACCCGTGGCTGCGGCACTACCTCACCCTCGGCTCGGGCGCCTGCACCGCGACCGGCACCACCGGTTCCTGGAACGCCCTCACCGGCGCCTCCAGCGGCTGGCAGCAGGTGAACTTCGACCTGAGCGCCTACGCGGGCAAGAACGTCGAGGTGTCGATCTCCTACGTCACCGACCCCGGCACCGGCGGCCACGGCGTCCTCGCGGACGACGCCTCGCTGGTCGTCGGAGGCGCCGTCACCCAGGCCGAGGGCTTCGAGACGTCGCTCGGCGCCTGGCGGGCCGCCGGGCCGCCCGCGGGCAGCCCGGCCGTCCTGAAGGACTGGACGCGCACCGGCGCCCTGTTCCAGACGTACGGAGCGGTCACCACCGACGACACCGTGCTGCTGGGCTTCGGCCTGGAACACATCACCTCGGCGGCCGACCGCAAGGCGCTCATCGGAAAGGCACTCGACTCACTTGAGAGCTGACACGCCGAAGTCAACCCCGCATCATCGTTCGTAACCGAATCGAGTGACGGGGCCTTCCGGCCCGGGCGGTCCGTACCTCTACTGGCGGGTACGGGCCGCCCTGCCGTGTATGGGCGGACTCGATGTCACTGCGGCGGCCTCGGAGAGGTAGGGTCGGGGGTGGTCGGGGACATCCCAAATACAGCTCGCCGGCACCGCATGGCCGGCGTACCAACGAGGAGATCGGTTCGTGACGATCCGCGTAGGCATCAACGGCTTTGGCCGCATCGGTCGTAACTACTTCCGCGCGCTGCTGGAGCAGGGTGCTGACATCGAGATCGTGGCTGTCAACGACCTGGGTGACACCGCGACCACCGCACACCTCCTGAAGTACGACACCATCCTGGGCCGTCTCAAGGCCGAGGTGTCGCACACCGCCGACACGATCACGGTCGACGGCCACACCATCAAGGTGCTCTCCGAGCGCAACCCCGCCGACATCCCGTGGGGCGAGCTCGGCGTCGACATCGTCATCGAGTCGACCGGCATCTTCACCAAGAAGGCCGACGCCGAGAAGCACATCGCGGGCGGCGCCAAGAAGGTCCTCATCTCGGCTCCGGCCAAGGACGAGGACATCACCATCGTGATGGGCGTCAACCAGGACAAGTACGACGCGGCCAACCACCACGTCATCTCCAACGCCTCCTGCACCACCAACTGTGTGGCGCCGATGGCCAAGGTTCTCGACGAGAACTTCGGCATCGTCAAGGGCCTGATGACGACGGTCCACGCGTACACCAACGACCAGCGCATCCTGGACTTCCCGCACTCGGACCTGCGCCGCGCCCGCGCCGCCGCCGAGAACATCATCCCGACCACCACGGGCGCCGCGAAGGCCACCGCGCTGGTCCTCCCGCAGCTCAAGGGCAAGCTCGACGGCATCGCGATGCGCGTCCCGGTGCCCACCGGCTCGGCCACCGACCTGGTCGTGACGCTGCAGCGCGAGGTCACCAAGGACGAGGTCAACGCCGCGTTCAAGAAGGCCGCCGACGACGGCGACCTCAAGGGCTACCTGTCCTACACCGAGGACCCGATCGTCTCCTCGGACATCGTCGGCGACCCGGCCTCCTGCACCTTCGACTCCTCCCTGACCATGGTCCAGGAGGGCAACTCGGTGAAGATCCTCGGCTGGTACGACAACGAGTGGGGCTACTCCAACCGCCTCGTCGACCTGACGGTCTTCGTCGGCGGCCAGCTCTGATCGACAGATCAGGCACCTCGATGTGAGTGCAGGGCTCGGGCGGCGCAGGGACGCGCCGCCCGAGCCCTGCGTCACGTACCGACAGCCCTCTCACGCCAGGAGCCCCCGTAATGAAGACGATCGACGAACTTCTCGCCGAAGGCGTCGCAGGCAAGCGGGTCTTCGTCCGCGCCGACCTCAACGTGCCGCTCGACGGCACGACCATCACCGACGACGGCCGGATCCGCGCCGTGCTGCCCACCGTCAAGGCCCTCGCGCAGGCGGGCGCCAAGGTCGTCGTCGCCTCGCACCTTGGCCGGCCCAAGGGCGCGCCGGACCCGGCCTTCTCCCTCGCTCCCGCCGCCGCCCGGCTGGGCGAGCTCCTCGGTTCCGCCGTGGCCTTCGCGACCGACACGGTCGGCGAGTCCGCGCGGTCGACGGTCGCCGGCCTGGGCGACGGCCAGGTCGCCGTCATCGAGAACCTGCGGTTCAACGCCGGCGAGACCGCCAAGGACGACGCCGAGCGCGGCGCCTTCGCCGACCGGCTCGCCGCCCTGGCCGACGTCTACGTCGGCGACGGCTTCGGCGCGGTGCACCGCAAGCACGCGTCCGTCTACGACCTCCCGGCACGCCTGCCGCACGCCGCCGGCTTCCTGATCGCCACCGAGGTCGGCGTCCTGAAGAAGCTCACCGAGGACGTCAAGCGGCCCTACGTCGTAGCGCTCGGCGGCGCCAAGGTCTCCGACAAGCTCGCCGTCATCGACCAACTGCTCGGCAAGGCCGACCGCATCCTCATCGGCGGTGGCATGGCCTACACCTTCCTCAAGGCCCAGGGCCACGAGGTCGGCATCTCCCTCCTCCAGGAGGACCAGGTCCCCGCGGTGCAGGAGTACATGGAGCGCGCGCAGAAGACCGGCGTCGAGCTGGTCCTGCCGGTCGACGTCCTCGTCGCCCCCGAGTTCCCGGACCTGAAGACGAAGGCCCCCGCGAACCCCACCACGGTCGCCGCGGACGCGATCCCCGCCGACCAGGAGGGTCTGGACATCGGTCCCGAGACCCGCAAGCTGTACGCCTCGAAGCTCGCCGACGCCGCCACCGTCTTCTGGAACGGGCCCATGGGCGTCTTCGAGCACCCCGACTACGCCGAGGGCACCAAGGCGGTCGCCCAGGCCCTCATCGACTCCCCGGCGTTCACGGTCGTCGGCGGCGGCGACTCCGCCGCGGCCGTCCGCCTCCTGGGCTTCGACGAGAACGCATTCGGCCACATCTCGACCGGCGGCGGCGCCTCCCTCGAATACCTCGAGGGCAAGACGCTCCCCGGCCTCGCCGCACTGGAGGACTGACCCCGCATGACCACTCGCACGCCGCTGATGGCGGGCAACTGGAAGATGAACCTCAACCACCTCGAGGCCATCGCCCACGTCCAGAAGCTCGCCTTCGCCCTCGCCGACAAGGACTACGACGCCGTCGAGGTCGCCGTCCTGCCGCCCTTCACCGACCTGCGCTCCGTGCAGACCCTGGTGGACGGCGACAAACTCAAGATCAAGTACGGTGCCCAGGACATCTCGGCGCACGACTCCGGCGCCTACACCGGCGAGATCTCCGGCCCCATGCTCGCCAAGCTGAAGTGCACGTTCGTGGCCATCGGCCACTCCGAGCGCCGCCAGTACCACAACGAGACCGACGAGCTCGTGAACGCCAAGGTCAAGGCCGCCTACAAGCACGGCCTCACCCCGATCCTGTGCGTGGGCGAGGAGCTGGAGGTCCGCGAGGCGGGCAACCACGTCTCGCACACCCTCGCCCAGGTCGAGGGCGGTCTGAAGGACCTCCCGGCCGAGCAGGCCGAGTCCGTCGTGATCGCCTACGAGCCCGTGTGGGCCATCGGCACGGGCAAGGTCTGCGGCGCCGAGGACGCGCAGGAGGTCTGCGCCGCCATCCGCGCCAAGGTCGCCGAGCTCTACACCCAGGAGCTGGCCGACCGGGTCCGCATCCAGTACGGCGGCTCCGTGAAGTCCGGCAACGTCGCCGAGATCATGGCGCAGGCCGACATCGACGGCGCGCTGATCGGCGGCGCCTCGCTGGACGTCGACGAGTTCGTCAAGATCGTGCGCTTCCGCGACCAGTGATCCCGCGGTGATCCGACGGTGATCCGAGCTGTGAGTATGCGGTAGCGGCGATCCGTCGTACTCTTGCGGGGGCATGGCGGATGACGCTGTGCCCCCGCTGTTCATCCGAGTCGTTATCCGAATCCGAGGAAGTTGGTCCAGCCGTGGTTTTGGGGTTCTCGATCGCCCTGATCGTCTTCAGCCTGCTGCTGATGCTGCTGGTGCTGATGCACAAGGGGAAGGGCGGCGGCCTCTCCGACATGTTCGGTGGCGGCATGCAGTCCTCCGTCGGCGGCTCCTCGGTCGCCGAGCGCAACCTCGACCGCATCACCGTCGTCATCGCTTTCCTGTGGTTCGCCTGCATCATCGTCCTCGGCATCGTGATGAAGAGCTGATCAGTCTCTCGCAGGTACGCACATTCCGGTACGTAAGGCCCCATGTTCGGTACGCGCAGCTGAGCGCGGCCTATCATGGGGCTTGCGTCTAGGTGTGGGAGCTGTAACTCCAATCACTGGACGCGCGTTGGGCCTTACGTAGACTGAGGCGCTCGCAGCGAAGCGAAACGCCGACTCGCTTTGCGGCACCATCACGCAGGGAGTTACGACCGTGGCAAGTGGCAACGCGATCCGAGGAAGCCGGGTCGGGGCGGGGCCGATGGGCGAGGCCGAGCGGGGCGAGTCCGCGCCGCGTCTGCGCATCTCCTTCTGGTGCTCCAACGGACACGAGACGGTGCCCAGCTTCGCCAGCGACGCGCAGGTTCCCGAGACCTGGGACTGCCCGCGCTGCGGCTTTCCCGCCGGACAGGACCGGGACAACCCCCCGGACCCACCCCGCACCGAGCCCTACAAGACGCACCTCGCCTACGTGCGGGAGCGGCGCAGCGACGCGGACGGCGAAGCGATCCTCGCCGAGGCGCTCGCCAAACTGCGGGGCGAGATCTAGAAGTTGACGAGACCGGCCGGGTGCCTACAGGCGCCTGGCCGGAGTTGTTTCGCGGGCCGGCGGGGTCCGGGTGCGGACCGGTTGTCAGTGGTGCCCTCTACGGTTTTCGTAGCGGTTCTCGTGTGTGCGGTGAACCGGCGAACCATGAGGGGGACGTGTGGCGACGGTCGGTGTGGTGGGCGGTCGCGCGCCCGCGTGGCGCGGGGGGTTCGGGCGGCTGTGGAGCGCCGCCGTGATCTCGCGCTTCGGGGACGCGCTGCGGACGACCGCGCTGCCCCTGCTCGCCGTGCAGCTCACGGACGAGCCGCTGGTCATCGCCTCCGTGACCGCCTGCGCCTACCTCCCCTGGCTGCTGTTCGGGCTGCTCGGCGGGGCCGTCGCCGACCGGGTGGACCAGCGGCGCGCGATGTGGGCCGTGGACACCGTGCGCGGCCTGCTCGTCGCCGCCTTCGCCCTCGCCGTGGGACTCGGTCACGCCTCCATCCCTCTGCTGCTCGCCCTCGCCTTCCTGCTGACCACCCTTCAGACGCTCTTCGACAACGCCTCCACGGCCCTGCTGCCCTCCCTGGTGGACGCCGAGGCCCTCGGCGCGGCCAATGCCCGCCTGATGACCGGCCAGCAGCTCGCGGGCGGCCTGCCGGCGGGCCCGTTGGTGCCGCTGCTGCTCGGCGTGGGCGCCTGTATGCCGTTCGCCGCCGACGCGGGCACGTATCTGCTGGCCGCCGCCCTGGTGGCCTCCCTGCGGATACGGCCGGCCGAGCGGGAGCCGCGCCCCGCCGGCAGCACCCTGCGCGCGGAGATCGGCGAGGGCCTGCGCCACCTGTGGGGCGACCGCGTCCTGCGGCCGATCTGCCTGGCCACCCTGCTGTGCAACATCGGCATGGGCGCCCTGATCGCCACCCTGGTCCTGCACGTGACGCGCTGGCTGCACGCCGGCGACACCGGATTCGCCGCCGCGATGACGGTCTACGCGCTCGGCAGCCTCGTCGGCGGTCTCCTCGCCCAGCGCCTCGCGCGCCGCGTCGGCAGAGCCCGCGCCCTGCTGCTCGGCGGAACCGTCCAGACGGCCTCGCTGCTGCTCATGGGCACCGTGCGGCACCTCGGCGCCCTGCTCGCGGGCATGCTGCTGCTCGGCCTCATGAACATGGTGTGGAACGTCAACCAGGTCACGCTGATGCAGCGGCGCAGCCCGGCGCCCATGGTGGGCCGCATCGCCTCCGCCTTCCGCACGGCCTCCACCTCCGGCGCCCCCGTGGGCGCCCTGCTCGGCGGAGCGGCGGCCCGGGCCTTCGGCCTCAACGCGCCCGCACTGCTGGCGGCCCTGCTCTTCGCACTCGCCGTCGCCGCGTTGATACCGGCGGGCAAGGCGGACGTACCTGTTGTTGCCCCGCGAGGCCGTGGCACGTCCGCTCACGTCACCTCCTGATCAACTAGGTTGGGAGCGGCGGGGCAAGCCGTGCGAGGCAGCACGGACAGGTGAGGAAGGGCTGAAGTCCGACATGAACGCAGACGGCCGTACGAGGCTCAACCAGACGCCCGAGTGGACCGCTCTGGCCAAACACCGCGAGGAACTCGGAGAGGTGCGGCTGCGGGAGCTGTTCGCCGCCGACCCCGAGCGCGGCGCCGGATACACGGTGCAGGTCGGGGACCTGCACATCGACTACTCCAAGCACCTCGTCACCGAGGAGACGCTGCGGCTGTTGCGTGAGCTGGCCGCCGCCGGCGACGTGTTCGGCCTCAGGGACGCCATGTTCCGCGGCGAGAAGATCAACACCACCGAGGACCGCGCCGTGCTGCACACCGCGCTGCGCGCCCCGCGCGACGCGGTGATCGAGGTCGACGGGGAGAACGTCGTCCCGGCGGTGCACGCCGTCCTGGACAAGATGGCCGACTTCGCCGGACGCGTGCGCTCCGGGGCCTGGACCGGCCACACCGGCCGGCGCATCAAGAACGTGATCAACATCGGCATCGGCGGCTCCGACCTGGGCCCGGCCATGGCCTACGAGGTGCTGCGCAGCTACACCGACCGCGACCTCACGGTCCGCTTCGTGTCGAACGTGGACGGCGCCGACCTGCACGAGGCCACCCGCGACCTGGATCCGGCCGAGACGCTGTTCATCATCGCCTCCAAGACGTTCACCACCATCGAGACGATCACCAACGCGACCTCGGCCCGCACCTGGCTGCTGGACGCGCTCGGTGGGGCAGAGTCGGCCGTCGCACAGCACTTCGTCGCTCTGTCGACGAACGCGGAGAAGGTCGCCGGCTTCGGCATCGACACCGCCAACATGTTCGAGTTCTGGGACTGGGTCGGCGGCCGCTACTCCTTCGACTCGGCGATCGGCCTGTCGCTGATGATCGCCATCGGGCCCGACCGCTTCCGCGAGATGCTCGACGGCTTCCACCTCGTCGACGAGCACTTCCGCACCGCGCCCGCCGAGTCCAACGTGCCGCTGCTGCTGGGCCTGCTGGGCATCTGGTACGGCAATTTCCACGACGCCCAGTCGCACGCGGTACTGCCCTACAGCCACTACCTGTCCAAGTTCGCCGCCTACCTCCAGCAGTTGGACATGGAGTCCAACGGCAAGTACGTCGGGCGTGACGGCAAGGAGGTCGACTGGCAGACCGGCCCGATCGTCTGGGGCACGCCGGGCACCAACGGGCAGCACGCCTACTACCAGTTGATCCACCAGGGCACGAAGCTCATCCCGGCCGACTTCATCGGCTTCGCCGAGCCGGTCGCCGAGCTGAGCGACGGACTCAAGGCCCAGCACGACCTGCTGATGGCGAACTTCTTCGCGCAGACGCAGGCGCTGGCCTTCGGCAAGACGCCCGAGGAGGTGCGCGCGGAGGGCGTCCCGCAGGAGCTGGTGGCCCACAAGACGTTCAAGGGCGACCACCCCACGACCACGATCCTCGCCCGTGAGCTGACCCCCTCGGTCCTCGGTCAGCTCGTCGCGCTGTACGAGCACAAGGTGTTCGTGCAGGGCGCGGTGTGGAACATCGACTCCTTCGACCAGTGGGGCGTGGAGCTCGGCAAGGTCCTCGCCAAGCGCGTCGAGCCGGCGTTGACGGAAGGCGCGGACGTACCGGGTCTCGACGGGTCGACGACCGCGCTCGTCGCCAAGTACCGGGAACTGCGCGGCCGTTAGGCGAGGTGGGAAGGGACGGGAAGCGGGCGGCGGGAGCCGGTCCGCTTCCGTTAAGATCCGCGAGGATCACGCAGCGACGACTCGGGGGAGTGGAAGTTGGCCGGCACGCGCGGGAACTGGATGAGCGACAGACTGTCGATGCGGTCGGTCCTGCAACCGAAACAGGTGGCGCAGGCGCTGTACCACCCGGCGTGGATCCCGCCGTCGGTCGATCCGTCCGTGGACCGGCTCAAGAAGGCACGCATCATCGCCGGAGCCGTCGCCGCTTTCGGCGTGTACACCTTCGTACAGCGCAAGTTCGCCTTCGAGGAAGTGCTGGAGAACATGCTGACGGCGTCCGTCGTCGTGCTCCTCATCACGCCGCTGACGGTCGGCGTGATGCTCTTCGTGTGGCGACGCACCGGGACGATCCGCCAGATGCGGGTGCCGCTCGTGAACTCGCTCAAGCTGCTGCTGTTCTTCATCGGCTCGGTCGTCGGGTTGGTGTTCCTGTGGCAGGGGACGATGGCGCTCGGTGGCTTCTGGCTGGTGCCGCTCGGCTTCACGGCGCTCTGGCTGACCGGCATGGTGATCTACGGAGCGGTGCAGGTCTCCGGGAACTTCTTCGGCACGGCCGCCGTGCACCGGTCCCTGCCGCCGCTGCTCGCCACGGTGACGACCTGGCTGATGGCGGTCCCCGACCTCGTCACGGGCGATCTGCACGGACTGAGCCTCACCATGGGCATCGTCTTCATCCTGGGCGCGCCGCTGACCGTGACGGGCATCGCGCTGCTGGAGACCAGTCGGCTCAAGCGCCGCTACGGCATCCGGCTCTCCGCCCACCCGGCCACCTTGCCCCCGGCGCAGGCCGCGGTGCCGCCCCGGTTCCCGCCGCAGGGAAACCCGTACGGCCACCCCTACGGCCATCCCTACGGGGCGCCGTACGCCCCGCCGCCGCAGAACCCGTACGGCGGCGGCCCCTACCAGCCCTACAACGGACAGAACCCGTACGGCCGTTGACCGTACGGGTTCCATGGAGAGCTGTCCGGGTCAGGGGGACGCCGGCGGGTACAGCGACCTCGGGAGCCGGGAGGCCGCCGCGGTGTCCAGGAGCCACAGGGTGCGGGCGCGGCCCTGGGCACCGGCCGCCGGGGCCTGGATCTCGCCCGCGCCGGACAGGGCGATCGCCGCGGCCTGTGCCTTGTCCTCGCCGGCCGCGAGCAGCCACACCTCACGGGCCGCCCGGATCGCCGGGAGGGTGAGGGTGACCCGGGTCGGCGGCGGCTTGGGCGCACCGTGCACCCCGACCACCGTGCGCTCGGTCTCCCGCACGGCCGGCAGCTCCGGGAAGAGCGAGGCCACATGGGTGTCCGGGCCGACGCCCAGCATCAGGACGTCGAAGGTGGGCACGGCGCCGTGGTTCTCGGGGCCGGCCGCGCGGGCCAGCTCCTCGGCGTAGGCTTCCGCGGCCGCCTCGACGTCGGCGCCGTAGGGACCGTCGGACGCGGGCATGGCGTGCACGCGCTCGGGGTCCACGGGGACGGAGTCCAGCAGGGCCGCACGGGCCTGCGTGACGTTGCGCTCCGGGTCGCCCTCGGGCAGGAAGCGTTCGTCGCCCCACCACAGGTCGAGCCGGGCCCAGTCGACGGCGTCGCGGGCGGGCGCGGCGGCCAGCGCGGCGAGCAGGCCGTTGCCGTTGCGGCCGCCCGTGAGGACCACGGACGCGTGGCCCCGGGAGGCCTGCGCGTCCACGATCTTCGTGATGAGGCGGGCCGCGGCGGCCTGCGCCATCAGCTCCTTGTCGTGGTGCACGACCAGCTGGGGGGTGCTCACGGCGAGTCCGCTTTCCTGACCGGGGGCATCTGCGCCGGAGTGGGCCGCTCGCCCTCGCCCTGACTCTGGCCCGGGTTCTGGCCCTGTCCCTCGCCCTTGCCTTCGCCCTGGCCCGCCGGGGCGGCGGACGGCCGAGCCGGCGCGGACGAGCGGCCCGCGGCGGTCACGGCGGTCACGGCCGCCGGGTCCGGCACCGCACGGACCGGGAGGGACGGCACGGGCTGCGAGGCTGCCGCCTCGACCCGCTCCGCCGCCGACTGGATCCCGCCCAGCCGGTCCACGCCGAACCGCAGCGCGGACGCGTACGTGTCGTCCGGGTCGAGCCTGCGCAGCTCCTCCGCGAGCAGCTCGGACGTCTCACGGCGCTTGAGAGCCACCGCGCGGTCCGGCTGGCCCGGCAGCGCCAGCGTGGCCATCGCGCCGTCCGAGCGGTGCAGCGTGATGGGGCCGCCGGTCGTCTCCATCCGTACCTGGGTCAGCCCGGGACCCGCGGAGATCGCGCGCCGGACGTGCACATGGAGCCGGTCGGCGAGCCACATGGCGAGCAGTTCGACGCTCGGGTTGGCCTCTTCGCCCGCCACCTCGGCGGACACGATCTCGGCGCTGACCTGGTCGAGGGCGGCGGCCAGCATCGAGCGCCACGGGGTGATCCGGGCCCACGCCAGGTCGGTGTCGCCCGGCTCGTAGCTCTCGGCGCGCGCCCGCAGTTCGCCCACGGGCTTCTCCGCCGCGTAGCTGTCGGTGACCCGGCGCTGGCCCAGGGCGCCCAGCGGGTCGCCCGCCGGATCGCGCGGGGCGTCCACCGACCACCAGACCACCACCGGCGCGTCCGGCAGCAGCAGTGGCAGGACGACCGACTGGGCGTGGTCGGCGACCTCGCCGTACAGCCGCAGGACGACCGTCTCGCCGGTGCCCGCGTCCGCGCCCACCCGTACCTCGGCGTCGAGGCGGGACTGGGTGCGGCCCCGGGGGGAGCGCGAGACACGCTTGATGACCACGAGCGTGCGCGAGGGGTGCTCGTGCGACGCGTCGTTCGCGGCCTTCAGGGCGTCGTAGGCGTTCTCCTCGTCCGTCACGACGACGAGGGTGAGCACCATGCCGACGGCGGGCGTGCCGATGGCGCGGCGGCCCTGCACCAACGCCTTGTTGATCTTGCTGGCCGTGGTGTCCGTGAGGTCTATCTTCATGGCCGGCGCCAGCTCCGTCCGTCTCGCTCGAGCATCTCGTCGGCCTCGACGGGCCCCCACGTGCCCGACGGGTACTGCGCGGGCCTGCCGTTCCTGTCCCAGTACTGCTCGATCGGGTCGAGGATCTTCCAGGACAGCTCCACCTCTTCCGTGCGGGGGAAGAGGTTCGAGTCGCCCAGCAGCACGTCGAGGATGAGCCGCTCGTACGCCTCGGGCGAGGACTCCGTGAAGGACTCGCCGTAGGCGAAGTCCATCGACACGTCCCGGATCTCCATGGAGGTGCCGGGCACCTTGGAGCCGAAGCGGACGGTGATGCCCTCGTCGGGCTGGACGCGAATGACGATCGCGTTCGCGCCGAGCTCCTCGGTGGCCGTGGAGTCGAACGGGGAGTGCGGCGCCCGCTGGAAGACCACCGCGATCTCGGTGACCCGGCGGCCGAGGCGCTTGCCGGTGCGCAGGTAGAAGGGGACGCCCGCCCAGCGGCGGTTGTCGACCTCCACCTTGATGGCGGCGTAGGTGTCGGTCTTCGACTTGGGGTCGATGCCCTCTTCCTCGAGGTAGCCGACGGCCTTCTCGCCGCCCTGCCAGCCGGCCGCGTACTGGCCGCGCACGGTGTCGCGGCCCAGGTCCTTCGGCAGCCGTACGGCCCCGAGCACCTTGGTCTTCTCGGCGGCCAGCGCGTCCGCGTCGAAGGAGGAGGGCTCCTCCATCGCGGTCAGCGCCATCAGCTGGAGCAGGTGGTTCTGGATGACGTCACGGGCGGCGCCGATGCCGTCGTAGTAGCCGGCCCGGCCGCCGATGCCGATGTCCTCGGCCATCGTGATCTGCACATGGTCCACGAAGGACCGGTTCCAGATCGGCTCGAACATCGTGTTCGCGAACCGCAGCGCCAGGATGTTCTGGACGGTCTCCTTGCCCAGGTAGTGGTCGATGCGGAAGACCTGGTCCGGGGCGAAGACCTCGTGGACGACCTGGTTGAGCTCCACGGCCGAGGCGAGGTCGTGGCCGAAGGGCTTCTCGATGACCGCGCGCCGCCAGGAGCCGCCCTTCTGGTCCGCCAGCCCGTGCTTCTTCAGCTGCTGGATGACCACGGGGAAGGACCGCGGCGGCACGGACAGGTAGAAGGCGAAGTTGCCGCCCGTGCCCTGCGCCTTGTCGAGGTCCTCGATCGTCGAGCGCAGCCGCTCGAACGCGTCGTCGTCGTCGAAGGTGCCCTGCACGAAGCGCATGCCCTGGACGAGCTGCTGCCAGACCTCCTCGCGGAAGGTCGTGCGGGCGTGAGCCTTGACGGCGTCGTGGACCTCCTGCGCGAAGTCCTCGTGCTCCCACTCGCGGCGCGCGAAGCCCACCAGCGAGAAGCCCGGCGGCAGCAGACCCCGGTTGGCGAGGTCGTACACGGCGGGCATGAGCTTCTTCCGGGACAAATCGCCCGTGACGCCGAAGATGACCAGGCCCGACGGCCCCGCGATACGCGGGAGCCGTCGGTCTGCGGGATCACGGAGCGGATTCGCTCCGGAACCGGAATGAGGCGACAAGATTTCAGCCCTCCGAGGGGGCGAGGCGTTCCAGCTCCGCCTCGGTCGACTTGAGCAGGTCGTTCCAGGAGGCCTCGAACTTCTCGACGCCCTCGTCCTCGAGCAGCTGCACCACGTCGTCGTAGGAGATCCCGAGCTTTTCGACGGCGTCGAGCTCGGCGCGGGCCTGCTCATAGGTGCCGGCGACCGCGTTGCCGGTGATCTGCCCGTGGTCCTCGGTGGCGAACAGGGTCGCCTCCGGCATGGTGTTGACCGTGTTCGGCGCCACCAGGTCGTCCACGTACAGGGTGTCCTTGTACGCGGGGTCCTTCACGCCGGTGGAGGCCCACAGCGGACGCTGCTTGTTCGCGCCCGCCTTCTCCAGCGCGCTCCAGCGCTCGCCCGCGAAGACCTCCTCGTACGCCTGGTAGGCCAGGCGGGCGTTGGCGACGCCGGCCTTGCCGCGGGCGGCCTTGGCCTCGTCGGTGCCGAGCGCGTCGAGCCGCTTGTCGATCTCGGTGTCCACGCGGGACACGAAGAAGGACGCCACGGAGTGGATCAGGGACAGGTCCAGGCCCTTGGCCTGCGCCTTTTCCAGGCCCGCCAGGTAGGCGTCCATGACCTCGCGGTAGCGCTCCAGCGAGAAGATCAGAGTGACGTTGACGCTGATGCCGTTGCCGATGACCTCGGTGATCGCCGGCAGGCCCGCCCGGGTGGCCGGGATCTTGATCAGCGTGTTGGGCCGGTCCACCAGCCAGGCCAGCTGCTTGGCCTCGGCGACCGTCGGCTTGGTGTGGTGCGCCAGGCGCGGGTCGACCTCGATGGACACCCGGCCGTCCTGGCCGCCGGTGGCGTCGAAGACCGGGCGCAGGATGTCGGCGGCGTCCCGGACGTCCGCCGTCGTGATCATGCGGATGGCCTCCTCGACCGTCACCTTGCGGGCGGCGAGGTCCGACAGCTGCTGGTCGTAGCCGTCGCCCTGCGAGATCGCCTTCTGGAAGATCGACGGGTTGGTGGTGACGCCCACGACGTGCTGCTGGTCGATCAGTTCCGCGAGGTTGCCGGACGTGATCCGCTTGCGCGACAGGTCGTCCAGCCAGATCGCGACGCCCTCCTCGGAGAGGCGCTTGAGTGCGTCTGTCATGGAATTACATCTCCTACGTGTCGTATGTGAGCGTCAGCGCTGGGCGGCGGTGAGGGATTCACGGGCCTGTGCGGCCACGTTCTGCGCAGTGAAGCCGTACTCCTGGAAGAGGACCTTGCCGTCGGCGGAAGCACCGAAGTGCTCCAGGGAAACGATGCGACCGGCGTCCCCGACGTACTTGTGCCAGGTGAGACCGATGCCCGCCTCGACCGAGACCCGGGCCTTGACGGACGGGGGCAGGACGCTGTCCCGGTACCCCTGGTCCTGCTCCTCGAACCACTCCACGCACGGCATGGACACGACGCGCGTCGGCACGCCGTCGGCCTCCAGCTGCTCGCGTGCCTCGACGGCCACGTGCACCTCGGAACCGGTCGCGACGAGGATCACCTCGGGCGTCCCCGTGGAGGCCTCGAACAGGACGTAACCGCCCTTGGCCGCGTCCTCGTTGGGCTCGTACGTCGGCACACCCTGGCGGGTGAGGGCCAGACCGTGCGGGGCGCCCTTGCCGAAGACCTTCGTCCAGCGCCTGAGGATCTCGCGCCAGGCGATCGTGGTCTCGTTGGCGTCGGCCGGGCGGACGACGTTCAGGCCCGGGATGGCGCGCAGCGACGCGAGGTGCTCGACCGGCTGGTGCGTGGGGCCGTCCTCGCCCAGACCGATGGAGTCGTGCGTCCACACGTATGTCACCGGCAGGTGCATGAGCGCGGACAGGCGTACGGCGTTGCGCATGTAGTCGGAGAACACGAGGAACGTGCCGCCGTAGATGCGGGTGTTGCCGTGCAGCGCGATGCCGTTCATCTCCGCGGCCATGGAGTGCTCGCGGATGCCGAAGTGGATCGTGCGGCCGTACGGGTTCGCCTCCGGTAGCGGGTTGTCCGCCGGGAGGAACGACGACGTCTTGTCGATCGTCGTGTTGTTGGAGCCGGCGAGGTCGGCGGAGCCGCCCCACAGTTCGGGGATGACCGCGCCGAGCGCCTGCAGCACCTTGCCCGAGGCGGCACGCGTGGCGACGCCCTTGCCGGGCTCGAAGACCGGGAGCTTCTCCTCCCAGCCGGTGGGCAGCTCGCCCGCGGCGACACGGTCGAACTCGGCGGCGCGGTCGGGGTTGTTGTCCCGCCACTGCTGGAAGGACTTCTCCCACACCGCGCGGGCCGCCTGGCCGCGCTCCAGGGCGCCCCGGGTGTGGCCGATGACCTCGTCGGCGACCTCGAAGCTCTGCTCCGGGTCGAAGCCCAGGACGCGCTTGGTGGCCGCGACCTCGTCGTCGCCGAGGGCCGAGCCGTGCGCCGCCTCGGTGTTCTGCGCGTTCGGCGCGGGCCAGGCGATGATCGAGCGCATCGCGATGAAGGACGGCTTGTCCGTCACCTGCTTCGCGGCCTCGATCGCGTTGTAGAGGGCGTGCGGGTCGAGGTCGCCGTCCGGCTTCGGGGCGACGCGCTGCACATGCCAGCCGTACGCCTCGTACCGCTTGGCGGTGTCCTCGGAGACGGCCGTCTCGGTGTCGCCCTCGATCGAGATGTGGTTGTCGTCCCACAGCAGGATCAGGTTGCCGAGCTTCTGGTGCCCGGCCAGCGAGGACGCCTCGGCGGAGATGCCCTCCTGGAGGCAGCCGTCACCGGCGATCGCGTAGACGAAGTGGTCGAACGGCGACTCGCCGACCGGGGCGTCGGGGTCGAACAGACCGCGCTCGTAGCGGGCGGCCATCGCCATGCCGACGGCGTTGGCGACACCCTGGCCCAGCGGGCCGGTCGTCGTCTCCACGCCCGTGGTGTGCCCGTACTCCGGGTGCCCCGGCGTCTTCGAGCCCCACGTGCGGAACGACTTCAGGTCGTCCAGCTCCAGGCCGAAGCCGGCCAGGTACAGCTGGGTGTAGAGGGTCAGGGACGAGTGGCCCGCGGACAGCACGAACCGGTCGCGGCCCACCCAGTCGGCGTCCGCCGGGTCGTGCCGCATCACCTTCTGGAAGAGGGTGTACGCGGCAGGCGCCAGGCTCATGGCCGTACCGGGATGGCCGTTGCCGACCTTCTGTACGGCATCGGCGGCCAGGACGCGGGCGGTGTCGACGGCCCGCTGGTCCAACTCGGTCCACTCGAGGTCTGTGGTGGTCGGCTTGGTGCTCACCCTGGGTCAGGGCTCCTCTCCACATGTCACGCATGTCGAATGCCGGTGCACGCGGCGCCCACCGGCCGTGGTCGAGCCTACCCCCGACAGAACGTGCATTTTTTCGAGTCATTCCAGACTGCTGGGACTCTTCGGGATCCGCCTCCCGACCGGCGTGTTTCCTGTTCAGCAAGTGAATACGGAGCCGCTCGTACGAGTGCTCAACAGAGTGGTCCCCGGCTCTTCCGCCGCCGCCGTCCAACACGACCCCACCCCCGCGAATAACGGGGTATGGGCAACGTCTACAGTGGCGTGGTACGCGCGAGCCTTTACCCCGTATTCACACGGGCGGGCTCGCTGGGAGTCTCTGTCAGGGGTGTGCGTGACGGCCGTTGAATCCCGTCCTGGGGGTACCTCCCAGGCCCTTAAGGCGCTGGGGGAGGGGATTATCGGGACGAGCCAGAGCCCGAACCGGCGGCCGCTCGGGGCCCGGGTCAAGGCGTTCGTGGCGCTGACCAAGCCGCGGATCATCGAGCTGCTGCTGATCACCACCGTCCCGGTGATGTTCCTGGCGCAGCAGGGCGTCCCGGACCTCTCTCTGGTGCTGCTGACCTGCCTCGGCGGCTACCTCTCCGCGGGCGGCGCCAACGCGCTGAACATGTACATCGACCGCGACATCGACGCGCTGATGGACCGCACCTCGCAGCGCCCGCTGGTCACCGGGATGGTCAGCCCGGGTGAATGTCTCGCCTTCGGCATCACCCTCGCGGTGGTCTCGACGCTCCTGTTCGGCCTGACCGTCAACTGGCTGTCGGCCTGGCTCGCCCTCGGCGCCCTCCTCTTCTACGTCGTCGTCTACACGATGATTCTCAAGCGGCGTACCTCGCAGAACATCGTGTGGGGCGGCATCGCGGGCTGTATGCCGGTGCTGATCGGCTGGTCGGCCGTCACCGACTCCGTGTCCTGGGCCCCGGTCATCCTCTTCCTCGTCATGTTCTTCTGGACGCCGCCGCACTACTGGCCGCTGTCCATGAAGGTGAAGGACGACTACGCGCGCGTGGGCGTGCCGATGCTGCCGGTCGTCGCCTCCAACAAGGTCGTCGCCAAGCAGATCGTCCTCTACAGCTGGGTGATGGTCGTCGTCTCGCTGCTGCTGACCCCGTTGGGCTACACCGGCTGGTTCTACACCTCGGTCGCGCTGGTGGCCGGCGGCTGGTGGCTGTGGGAGGCGCACGCGCTGCAGACCCGCGCGAAGGCCGAGGCGACGGGCGGGAAGCTGAAGGAGATGCGGCTGTTCCACTGGTCCATCACCTATGTGTCGCTGCTGTTCGTGGCGGTCGCGGTGGACCCCTTCCTGAGGTAAGCGTCACGCCCTGCGGCCGTCGCCGTTCGATCTACCCGTCGGTAGCATCCTGCCCATGGCAGACACGCAGCAGGTTGACGCGAAGGCCGAGCGCAGCACCGCCCGCCTCAGCAAGCAGATCAACGCTTTCTCCAAGGAGCACGGCGGCGCCGAGGCGCAGGTCGCGTACATCGGCGAGCGCGGCGCCCGCATCGTCCTCGTCGGCGAGGACGGCGGCTGGGGCGACCTCGTGGCCCCCTCGGTTCAGATCGCCCGGCAGGCCGTCGAGAAGGCCGGCCTCACACTCCACGAGACCTTCGACGGCGAGTTCGCGGCCAAGGTGAAGACCGGACCGTACGAGTGGAGCCGCATGGCGGGGATCCAGGTCGGCGGACCGAAGAACAGCTGAAGGACTCCTTCGGCACTACCTGACACCCGGTTCACCCGTTAGGACCTCAGGAGCACGAGGTCCAGTCCAGGGGAGTCCGGATGATCGAAACGCCGTCCTTGGTGGACCAGTACTGCCACGGCGTCCTGAGAACGGAGCTGGGTCTCGGCACCTTCGAGGCCCAGCTGGCGCGTACCGAGGGCCCGCCCGCCCCAGGTACGACGCTCTTCGACACCCA
This sequence comes from Streptomyces sp. NPDC050121, assembly GCF_044460385.1. Classification (NCBI taxonomy): domain Bacteria; kingdom Bacillati; phylum Actinomycetota; class Actinomycetes; order Kitasatosporales; family Streptomycetaceae; genus Streptomyces; species Streptomyces sp. NPDC050121. Next base: position 96,617 of record NZ_JBITJV010000011.1, read on the forward strand.
GACCGGGTTCGCGGTACGCCGTTGGTGCCCCCCGCTGCTCGGCCTGGAACCGCACGCCCCGCCCGCCCGGTATCTGGCCCGGCGTCGTGAACTCGGCGTACTGGAAGCGGGCCGCCGGCTGCTGCGCGGCAGCGGCATCACCACCTACCTGGTCGACACGGGCCTGCCCGGCGACCTCACCGGACCGTGCGAGCTGGCCTCCACGGGTGCGGCCGAGGCCCGCGAGATCGTGCGTCTGGAACTCCTCGCCGAACAGGTCGCGGACACCTCGGGCACCGTCGAGTCGTTCCTCGCCAACCTCGCCGAGGCGGTCCACGCGGCCGCCGCGCACGCCGTGGCCTTCACCTCCGTCGCGGGCGTCCGGCACGGTCTCGCACTGGCGCCCGAGCCGCCCGGGCCGGGGGAGGTGCGGGGCGCGGCGGGCCGCTGGCTGGCCGCCCGGCGGGTCGGCGGCGAGCTGAGCGACCCGGTGCTGCTACGGCATCTGCTGTGGATCGCCGTCGCCTCGGGACTGCCCCTGCAACTGCACGCGGGCCTCGGGGCGCCGGGGGCGCGCATCGACCGCACCGACCCCGTGCTGCTCACCGACTTCGTCCGCGCGACGGCCGGCCTGGGCACCGACCTCGTCCTGCTGCACGGCTACCCCTACCACCGCCACGCCGCGCATCTCGCCGGTGTCTTCCCGCATGTGTACGCCGACTCCGGCGCGGCCCTGGTACGGACCGGCGCGCGCGCCGCGACGATCCTCGCGGAGATCCTGGAACTGGCCCCCTTCGGCAAGATCCTGTTCTCCAGCGGCGCGCAGGGGCTGCCCGAGCTGCACGTGGTCGGGGCGCGGCTGTTCCGCGAGGCCCTGGCACGGGTGCTGGGCACCTGGGTCGCGGAGGGGGCGTGGTCGCCGACGGACGCGCAGCGGGTGGCGGGACTGATCGCGGCGGGCAACGCGCGCAGGGTGTACGGCCTGGGCTGAGGCGTACCGACCGCGTGCCGGCGCCCGCGTCAGCGGGAGGTCGCCTCGACGCGGCCGGCGGGCCGGGGCAGCTGGAGGTCCACGCCGTCGACGGGGCGTTCGCGCAACGCCAGCAGCACCCGCAGCACCGCGATCCACACCAGGCAGGAGCCGAACATGTGCACCCCGACCAGGGCCTCGGGGAGATCCGTGAAGTACTGGACGTAGCCGATGACGCCCTGGGCGAGGAGCACCAGGAACAGATCCCGGACGCGGTCCAGCGGACCCTTGGGCGAGTCGACCGCCTTCAGGACGAACCACAGGGCGAACGTCAGCGTCACGACGATCCACGCGAGCACGGCGTGCAGCTTGCTCACCGTCTCCCAGTCCAGCGGCATCCGCTCGACCTCGCTGGAGTCGCCGGCGTGCGGGCCGGAGCCGGTGACCACCGTGCCGACGGCGATCAGCAGCGCCGAGGCGCCGACCAGGAACCACACCAGTTGCCGCACCGACGTGCCGACCACCGGCTCGGGCGCCCCGTCGCCCTCCCGGGTGCGCTGCCACATCAGCGTGGCGACGGCGGTGAGCGCCGAGGCCAGCAGGAAGTGCGCCGCGACCGTGTACGGGTTGAGGCCGACGAGCACCACGATGCCGCCGAGGACCGCGTTGCCCATCACGAGCCAGAACTGCGCCCAGCCCAGCCGGGTCAGGCTCCTGCGGTACGGCTTCTCGGAGCGCGCGGCGATGATCGCCCAGCCGACGGCCGCGCACAGCACGTACGTCAGCATGCGGTTGCCGAACTCGATGGCGCCGTGGAAGCCCATCGCGCTGGTCGCGGTGAGCGAGTCGGCGGTGCACTTGGGCCAGGTCGGGCAGCCCAGGCCGGAGCCCGTGAGGCGTACGGCGCCGCCGGTGACCACGATGACCACCGACATCACGAGCGCGAACAGAGCCGCCCGCTGCACCGTCCGGGGGGTGGGGGTCCAGCGTTCGGCGATGAAGGCGAGGGGGTTGCGCACGGCGGCTACGGCGTCGGCACGGGTCACTTTTGGCACGCCTCCCATCGTAGGCGGCCGCTTGTGCACGCTTTCACGAGGGGGCCCCGTCCGCCGTGTGTCCCTACTCCCAGCGGAAGAACCGGCCGGCCGCCGCGAGCCCGACGACCGCCCAGACCGCGAGGATCCCCAGGTCGGCCCAGGGCATGCCCGCGCCGTGCTGGAGGACGTCCCGCAGACCGTCCGAGAGGGCCGAGATGGGCAGCAGACCGAGCACGTCCTGGGCGGCGGGCGGGAACTTGTCGAGCGGGACGATCACCCCGCCGCCCACCAGCAGCAGCAGAAAGACCAGGTTGGCCGCGGCCAGCGTCGCCTCCGCCTTCAGGGTGCCCGCCATCAGCAGACCGAGACCCGAGAAGGCGGCCGTGCCGAGGACCAGGAGCAGCAGGACGGCCGTGGGGTTCCCGTGCGGGTTCCAGCCCAGCGCGAACGCGATCACTGTCAGGAGGATCACCTGGAGGACCTCGGTGACCAGGACCGACAGCGTCTTCGCCGCCATCAGGCCCCAGCGGGGCAGCGGCGAGGAGGCGAGCCGCTTCAGGACGCCATAGCGGCGTTCGAAGCCGGTCGCGATGGCCTGACCGGTGAAGGCCGTCGACATCACGGCGAGCGCGAGGATGCCGGGGGTGAGGAAGTCCACCGCCTTGCCCGCGCCGGTGTCGACGATGTCCACGCTGCTGAACAGGACCAGCACAAGCGTCGGGATCACGACGGTGAGCAGCAGTTGCTCGCCGTTGCGCAGGAGCATCTTGGTCTCCAGCGCCGCCTGGGTCCCGATCATGCGGGGCAGGGGCGCGGCCCCGGGGTTCGGCGTATAGGTGCCGGTGACGGTCACGAACGCAACTCCTTGCCGGTCAGCTCAAGAAAGACGTCTTCGAGGGTGTGCCGTTCCACCGAGATGCGGTCCGGCATCACCCCGTGCTGCGCGCACCAGGACGTGACCGTCGCCAGCAGTTGCGGGTCGACCTTGCCCATGACCCGGTAGGAGCCCGGGGTCAGCTCGGCGGCGGAGCTGTCGGCGGGCAGGGCCTTGAGCAGGGACTGTACGTCGAGGCCGGGGCGGCCGGTGAAGCGCAGGGTGTTCTCGGCGCCGCCGCGGCACAGCTCCTCGGGGGAGCCCTGGGCGATGACACGGCCCGCGTCGATGATCGCGACGTCGTCGGCGAGCTGCTCGGCCTCGTCCATGTAGTGCGTGGTGAGGATGACCGAGACGCCGTCGGCGCGCAGGTCCCGTACGAGGTCCCAGGTGGCGCGGCGGGCCTGCGGGTCCAGGCCGGCCGTCGGCTCGTCCAGGAAGACCAGTTCCGGGCGGCCGACGACGGCCATCGCCAGCGCCAGCCGCTGCTGCTGGCCGCCGGACAGGCGACGGTAGGTCGTCCGGCCGCAGGAGCCGAGGCCGAGACGCTCGACGAGGGCGTCGACGTCCAGCGGATGCGCATGCAGCTTCGCCACGTGCCGGAGCATCTCGTCGGCCCGGGCACCGGAGTACACCCCGCCCGACTGGAGCATCACGCCGATCCGGGGGCGCAGGTCGCAGGACTGTCTCACCGGGTCGAGGCCGAGGACGTGCACCGTGCCGGAGTCCGGCTTGCGGTACCCCTCGCAGATCTCGATCGTGGTCGACTTGCCGGCGCCGTTGGGCCCGAGGACGGCGGTGACGCCCGGCCGGGCGCTCAGGTCGAGGCCGTCCACCGCCGTCTTCGTCCCGTACCGCTTCACCAGGGCCTGGACCCGGACGACAGGCTCAGTTCGCATGGCTCAAGAGTCTAGGTTCGTGCGCGGGGGCTCGAACCTGGGGGTCCCCCCGCTCGAGCGGAGTCGAGAGTGGGGGAGGGTACGGAAAGTGGTCGTGCACGCCGGGCGGCCCGACGGGCGCGTTCAGAGCTCCTCCTCCCTGGGGCGGTGCAGCGGCAGCCACCGCTGCGCGTACGCCACGGCGTCCGCGACCGGAAACAGCCGCACGTCGGCCGCGCCCACCGTGCCCCGTACGACGGCACGGTCGCGTTCGAAGTCATGGCCGAGTTCGTCGAACCGGTCGGAGTCGATCGACACCTCTCTCACCCGCTCCCACCCGTCGACGCCGGGCCGGCCGACGTCCACGAGCGGGGCGGGTATCCGGTATTCGGCGAGGTGGAAGCTGGTGCAGGTGTCGTATCCGGCGCCGAGGAGCAGCACCCGCGCGCCCAGTTTCTCCAGCCGGGCCAGCGGGCTGTGCTCCCCGAGCCGGCAGTTGGGCGCGTGTCCGTCCACGACCTCCGCCGCCCGGGCTCCCAACGCCGCGAAGGACGTCTGAGGGTGCGCGCTGCGCAGCGCGCCGGGCCAGGTGCGGACCGTCTCCGGGATCACGCCGACGCCGAGGCTGGGGGTGACGAGGGGGTCGTAGGCGGGCATGGTGGCCCGGATCGTCTCCCACCACTCCTCGGGCACCGGCGGATTGCGCCACACCGCCGGATCGGACAGGTCCCCGGTCTGGGCCGGGACCACCAGGGTGCCCTCCGGGCCGAGCGCGTCCAGAGTTGCGCGCACGACCGTGACGGCGCCTCCACAGACCCAGCCGAGGGAACTGAGCGAGGAATGCACGAGGAGGATTTCTCCGGGTTCGACGCCCAGCGCGCGAAGGCCCGCGGTGAGGGTGTCCCGGGTGACAAGTGGGCCGGTGGGAGGGGGTGTGGGCATGGTCCGGCAGTGTCCCCGAAGGGGCCCTGGGGAGCCAGTGATTTAATCGGTCGGCCGCCTCGCTCTGATCGATCAAAGATCGTTTCCCCAGGTCAGATTAGGTATGCCTAAGTGACGCAGGGCACCGTCCGGCCGTCCGGGCGCGGCTTGCCTGCCTCTGAGGAATTACGCAACAATGGCGTTGTGAAAAAGGTCGGCGAGGCTCGGGAGACCCCCACGGGGACCCCCCAGGAGGAGTTCGCGACCGGGGAGCGTTCCACACGCAACCGGGTCGCGCGATCCATCCTGGACCACGGGCCGTCGACTGTGACCGAGCTGGCCGGGCGGCTGGGGCTCACCCCCGCCGCCGTACGCCGTCACCTCGACGCGCTGGTCGCCGACGACGTCGTTCAGGCCCGCGAGCAGCGGGTGTACGGAGCGCGGACCCGCGGACGCCCCGCCAAGGTCTTCGTCCTCACCGACTGCGGCCGTGACGCCTTCGACCAGTCCTACGACAAGCTCGCCGCGGACGCCCTGCGCTGGATCCAGGAGCGATTCGGCGGGGACGAGGCGGTCGTCGCCTTCGCCCGCGCCAGGATCGCCGAGCAGGCCGCCGCGTACCGCAAGGCCATCGAGGCCGCCGCCCCCGAGGAGCGAACCGAAGCCCTGGCCAAGGCCCTGAGTGCGGACGGTTACGCTGCTACGGCGCGTAGCGCACCGGTCGGCGAGCAGCTGTGCCAGCACCACTGCCCCGTCGCCCACGTCGCGGAAAAGTTCCCGCAGCTCTGCGAGGCGGAGACCGAGATCTTCTCCCAGCTGCTCGGCACGCACGTCCAGCGACTGGCGACCATCGCCCACGGCGACGGCGTGTGCACGACGTTCATCCCCAAAGTTTCGACAGCCACCCACAACGCATCTGCAAGCACGGCCGGGAGGAACCCCGCATGACTCTCCCCACGGAGACTGCTCACCCCGAACTCGAGGGCCTGGGCAAGTACGAATACGGCTGGGCCGACTCCGACACGGCCGGCGCCTCTGCCAAGCGCGGCATCAACGAGGACGTCGTCAAGGACATCTCCGACAAGAAGTCCGAGCCGGAGTGGATGACGAAGCTGCGCCTCAAGGGCCTGAAGCTCTTCGAGAAGAAGCCCATGCCCAACTGGGGCTCGGACCTCTCAGGCATCGACTTCGACAACATCAAGTACTTCGTGCGCTCCACGGAGAAGCAGGCGGAGTCCTGGGAGGACCTGCCCGAGGACATCAAGAACACCTACGACAAGCTCGGCATCCCGGAGGCGGAGAAGCAGCGCCTCGTCGCCGGCGTCGCGGCCCAGTACGAGTCCGAGGTCGTCTACCACCAGATCAACGAAGAGCTCGAGGCGCAGGGTGTCATCTTCATGGACACCGACACCGCCCTGAAGGAGCACCCGGAGCTCTTCAAGGAGTACTTCGCGACCGTCATCCCGGCCGGCGACAACAAGTTCGCGTCGCTGAACACCGCGGTGTGGTCGGGCGGCTCCTTCATCTACGTGCCGCCGGGCGTCCACGTGGAGATCCCGCTCCAGGCCTACTTCCGCATCAACACGGAGAACATGGGCCAGTTCGAGCGGACCCTGATCATCGTCGACGAGGGTGCGTACGTGCACTACGTCGAGGGTTGTACGGCCCCGATCTACAAGTCGGACTCGCTGCACAGCGCGGTCGTCGAGATCATCGTCAAGAAGAACGCCCGCTGCCGTTACACGACCATCCAGAACTGGTCGAACAACGTCTACAACCTGGTCACCAAGCGCGCCGTGGCGTACGAGGGCGCGACCATGGAGTGGATCGACGGCAACATCGGCTCCAAGGTGACGATGAAGTACCCCGCCGTCTACCTGATGGGCGAGCACGCCAAGGGCGAGACCCTCTCCATCGCCTTCGCGGGCGAGGGGCAGCACCAGGACGCCGGCTCCAAGATGGTCCACATGGCGCCGAACACCTCCTCCAACATCGTGTCGAAGTCCGTGGCGCGTGGTGGCGGCCGTACGTCCTACCGCGGTCTCGTCGAGATCGGCGAGGGCGCCCACGGCTCCAAGTCGAACGTGCTGTGCGACGCGCTGCTCGTCGACACCATCTCCCGCTCCGACACGTACCCCTATGTGGACGTCCGCGAGGACGACGTGTCCATGGGCCACGAGGCGACCGTCTCCAAGGTCTCCGAGGACCAGCTCTTCTACCTGATGAGCCGAGGACTCAGCGAGTTCGAGGCGATGGCGATGATCGTGCGCGGCTTCGTCGAGCCCATCGCGAAGGAGCTGCCCATGGAGTACGCCCTCGAACTCAACCGGCTGATCGAGCTGCAGATGGAAGGCGCGGTCGGTTAAGACCCGCCACCGGACAGCAGCGAGCAATTTCTGACGTAGGAAGAGAGCAGACCGACAGCCATGGCTGAGGCTCAGAACATCCCCGTGGGGTCCACCACCGCGGGCCAGATCGCGGTGGCCGCCGAGTCGACCGTCGCCACGCGCATGAGCGCGCCCCCGTCCTTCGACGTCGCGGACTTCCCGGTCCCGCACGGCCGCGAGGAGGAGTGGCGGTTCACGCCGCTGGAGCGGCTGCGCGGGCTGCACGACGGTACCGCCGTCGCGACCGGCGAGGCCGTCAAGGTCGCCGTCGAGGCCCCCGAGGGCGTCACCGTCGAACTCGTGGACCGTGACGACCAGCGGCTCGGCAAGGCCGGCACCCCCGTGGACCGGGTCGCCGCCCAGGCGTACTCCGCGTTCGAGAAGGCCGGCGTGGTCACCGTCCCCAAGGAGACGGTGCTCACCGAGCCGATCCGCATCGCGGTGCACGGCGAGGGCGGCGTGGCGTACGGCCACCAGGTCATCGAGCTGGGTGCCTTCGCCGAGGCCGTCGTCGTCATCGACCACACCGGTGACGCCGTGCTCGCCGCCAACGTCGACTACATCCTCGGCGACGGCGCGAAGCTCACCGTCGTCTCCGTCCAGGACTGGGACGACAAGGCCGTGCACGTGGCCCAGCACAACACCCTCATCGGGCGGGACGCGAGCTTCAAGTCGGTCGTGGTGACCTTCGGCGGCGACCTCGTCCGCCTGCACCCGCGCGTCGCGTACGCCGGCACCGGCGGCGAGGCCGAGCTGCTCGGTCTGTACTTCACGGACGCCGGTCAGCACCAGGAGCACCGCCTGCTGGTCGACCACAACGTCCCGCACTGCAAGTCCAACGTCGTCTACAAGGGCGCCCTCCAAGGCGACAACGCCCACGCGGTGTGGATCGGCGACGTGCTCATCGAGGCCAAGGCCGAGGGCACGGACACCTACGAGATGAACCGCAACCTGGTGCTGACCGACGGCGCCCGGGTCGACTCCGTGCCGAACCTGGAGATCGAGACCGGCGAGATCGTCGGCGCCGGGCACGCCTCCGCCACCGGCCGGTTCGACGACGAGCAGCTCTTCTACCTGATGGCCCGCGGCATCCCGGCCGACGAGGCCCGTCGCCTGGTGGTCCGCGGCTTCTTCGCCGAGCTGGTCCAGCAGATCGGTGTCGACGACATCGAGGAGCGCCTGCTCGCCAGGATCGAGACCGAGCTGGAGGCCACGGTCTGATGACGGCCTTCGTACGCGCCTGCGGACTGAGCGAGCTGGAGGAGGACACCCCGAAGCGGGTGGAACTCGACGGCACGCCGGTCTCGGTCGTCCGCACCGAGGGGGAGGTGTTCGCCATCCACGACGTCTGCTCCCACGCGAACGTCTCGCTCTCGGAGGGCGAGGTGGAGGACTGCCAGATCGAGTGCTGGCTGCACGGCTCCAGTTTCGACCTCCGCACCGGTAAGCCGTCCGGCCTTCCCGCGACGCGCCCCGTCCCCGTATACCCCGTAAAGATCGAAGGGGACGACGTGCTCGTCTCCCTCACCCAGGAGTCCTGAGGCACCCATGGCAACGCTTGAAATCCGAGACCTGCACGTCACCGTCGAGGCCGACAACGCCACGAAGGAGATCCTCAAGGGCGTCGACCTCACCGTGAAGCAGGGCGAGACGCACGCCATCATGGGCCCCAACGGCTCCGGCAAGTCGACCCTCGCCTACTCGCTCGCGGGTCACCCGAAGTACACGATCACCGGCGGCACCGTGCTGCTCGACGGCGAGGACGTCCTTGAGATGTCCGTCGACGAGCGCGCCCGCGCGGGCCTCTTCCTGGCGATGCAGTACCCGGTCGAGGTCCCCGGCGTCTCGGTCTCCAACTTCCTCCGTACGTCCGCGACCGCCATCCGCGGCGAGGCCCCCAAACTGCGCCTGTGGGTGAAGGAGGTCAAGGAGGCCATGGAGCGGCTCAACATGGACCCCTCCTTCGCCGAGCGCAACGTCAACGAGGGCTTCTCCGGCGGTGAGAAGAAGCGCCACGAGATCCTCCAGCTGGAGCTGCTCAAGCCGAAGGTCGCGATCCTCGACGAGACCGACTCCGGTCTGGACGTCGACGCCCTGCGGGTCGTCTCCGAGGGCGTCAACCGCGTCCGCGAGACCGGTGAGGTCGGCACCCTGCTGATCACGCACTACACGCGCATCCTGCGCTACATCAAGCCCGACTTCGTCCACGTCTTCTCCGCGGGCCGGATCGTCGAGTCCGGCGGCGCCGAACTCGCCGACAAGCTGGAGGAAGAGGGCTACGAGGCATACACGAAGGGTGGCGTATCAGCGTGACGCAGCTGCCGGGTCTCCTCGACACCGAGGCGCTCCGCAAGGACTTCCCCATCCTGGACCGACAGATCCACGACGGTAAGAAGCTCGTGTACCTGGACAACGCGGCGACCTCGCAGAAGCCGCGCCAGGTCCTGGACGCCCTGAACGAGTACTACGAGCGCTACAACGCCAACGTCCACCGCGGTGTGCATGTGCTCGCCGAGGAGGCCACGGCGCTGTACGAGGGCGCGCGTGACAAGGTCGCGTCGTTCATCAACGCGCCGAGCCGCGACGAGGTGATCTTCACCAAGAACGCCTCCGAGTCGCTCAACCTCGTGGCGAACATGCTGGGCTGGGCCGACGAGCCCTACCGCGTGGACCACGAGACCGAGATCGTCATCACGGAGATGGAGCACCACTCCAACATCGTGCCGTGGCAGCTGCTGTCGCAGCGCACGGGCGCGAAGCTGAAGTGGTTCGGCCTCACCGACGACGGCCGCCTCGACCTGTCCAACATCGACGAGATCATCACCGAGAAGACGAAGATCGTCTCCTTTGTGCTGGTGTCGAACATCCTGGGCACGGTGAACCCGGTCGAGGCGATAGTGCGCCGGGCGCAGGAGGTCGGTGCGCTCGTCTGCATCGACGCCTCGCAGGCCGCGCCGCACATGCCGCTGGACGTACAGGCGCTGCAGGCCGACTTCGTGGCCTTCACCGGCCACAAGATGTGCGCCCCGACCGGCATCGGCGTCCTGTGGGGCCGCCAGGAGCTGCTGGAGGACCTTCCCCCGTTCCTCGGCGGCGGCGAGATGATCGAGACGGTGTCGATGCACTCCTCGACCTACGCGCCGGCCCCGCACAAGTTCGAGGCGGGCACCCCGCCGGTCGCGCAGGCGGTCGGGCTGGGCGCGGCCATCGACTACCTGTCCGCGATCGGCATGGACAAGATCCTCGCCCATGAGCACGCGCTCACCGAGTATGCGGTGAAGCGGCTCGGCGAGGTCCCCGACCTGCGGATCATCGGCCCGTCGACGGCCGAGGACCGGGGCGCGGCGATCTCCTTCACGCTCGGCGACATCCACCCGCACGACGTGGGCCAGGTGCTGGACGAGCAGGGCATCGCGGTCCGGGTGGGTCACCACTGCGCCCGCCCCGTCTGCCTGCGGTACGGAATTCCCGCGACCACGCGAGCGTCGTTCTATCTGTACTCCACGCCGGCCGAGATCGATGCTCTGGTCGACGGTCTGGAGCACGTACGGAACTTCTTCGGCTGAGGGGTTGGCGAGCGACGCATGAAGCTGGACTCGATGTACCAGGAAGTCATCCTGGACCACTACAAGCACCCGCACGGGCGTGGTCTGCGCGATGGCGACGCCGAGGTGCACCATGTGAACCCGACCTGCGGCGACGAGATCACCCTGCGCGTGAAGTACGACGGCACGAAGATCGAGGACGTCAGCTACGAGGGCCAGGGCTGTTCCATCAGCCAGGCCAGCGCGTCCGTCCTGAACGACCTCCTGGTCGGCAAGGACCTTGCCGAGGCGCAGCGGATCCAGGAGACCTTCCTGGAGCTGATGCAGTCCAAGGGCCGGATCGAGCCCGACGACGTGATGGAGGAGGTGCTGGAGGACGCGGTCGCGTTCGCCGGCGTCTCCAAGTACCCGGCCCGGGTCAAGTGCGCCCTCCTCAGCTGGATGGCGTGGAAGGACGCGACGGCCCAGGCCCTGGGCGGAACCGACGCCGAAAGGAAGACGGCATGAGCGAGACCGTTGAGATGAAGCCGGCCTCGGAGGAGGAACTCCGCGAGGCGCTGTACGACGTCGTCGACCCCGAACTGGGCATCGACGTCGTCAACCTCGGGTTGATCTACGGCATTCACATCGACGACGCGAACATCGCGACGATCGACATGACCCTGACCTCCGCGGCCTGCCCGTTGACGGACGTCATCGAGGACCAGGCGAAGTCCGCCACGGACGGCCTGGTCAACGAGCTGCGCATCAACTGGGTCTGGATGCCGCCGTGGGGCCCGGACAAGATCACGGACGACGGGCGCGAGCAGCTGCGCGCGCTCGGCTTCAACGTCTGACGAACGTCTGACGACCTGACAGGTGTGGCCCCCCGGCAGCTGCCGGGGGGCCACACCTGTATGCGGCGCGGCTGTGTGCCGCGCCGACCGCGCTCAGCCGAGGCCGTCGACGAGGCGGAACATGAAGTCCTGCCGGTTGGTGGTGTTGTAGCCGTACGGGTCCAGGCGCAGCTGGAAGTTCTCGTGGCGCAGCGCGTAGTTGGGGTAGTTCACCGACTGGAGCAGCACCCCGCCCGAATACCCGGAGTATCCGGGGCAGAAGGTGGCGTCCTGCTTGAACAGCGCGGAGCCGTCGTTGCGTTCGGCGCGCAGGATGAAGTCGCGGTGCCGCAGGTACTTGCCGTCGTGCGTCTTGAACGTGTAGCAGGAGCTGTTGTACAGCCCCTTGACCACGGTGAACGTGGAGTCCTCGCGGAACTCCGAGCCGCCCGGCGTGTCGAGTCGCACCAGACCGCCGCTCACATGCCAGTAGCGGTCGGGGTAGTTGACCGCCTGCACCGACCGCTCGTAGCCGGAGGACGCCGGGCTGGACGGCTTCGGCGCCGACGAGGCCGGCGGCTTGGCCGAGGCGTGCGGAGACGAACTGCCCTGCGGCCGGGGGGAGGACGAGGGCGAGGGCGTCGGTGATGCGGACGCGGACGTGCCCGGCTTGCTCCCCGCCGGTGTCGTCGACCCGCTCGCGGAGGGCGTGGCGAAGGAGATCAGACCGCCCGCCGTCTCGCCGTCCGACAGTGTCTGGCCCTCGCGTGCTTCCGTGTTCTTCTCGTCAGCAGGCTTGTCGTTCAAGGCGATTGCGGTCACGCACGCCACGATGGTGGCCACGGCGAGAGCGCCGGCCAGCCACAGGCGTCGTGTTCCGGGTGCCCGGGAGGTGTCCGGGGCCCAGCCGTTCTCCCAGGGTTGGTCCTGGGACGGCCGGGACTTGTTTTCTGGCATGCGCTGTTCCTCCAGCGGCGCGTCCCTGACGGCGGCCGCGGCTGCGATGGCCCGGTGTGTGAACGGTGAAACAGTAGTGGAACCTGCGGCTCGCGTTCAGCCGTTTGGCCGAGCGCTTTCTATAACGCTTTTGAATCACGGAGCATCATGTGTACAGGTGTACGCATCGTTGTGTACGATCGTACGCATGGGATATGTGACGTTGACCGGCGCCATCGCCGCCGAGGTGGCGGCGACGACCGCCATGAAGTACAGCGAGGGCTTCAGCAGGCTCTGGCCCTCGCTGATCACGGCCGTCGGCTACGTCGTCTCCTTCCTCCTCCTCGCCCGGACGCTGAAGACCGTGGGGATCGGCACGGCGTACGCGATCTGGTCCGGGGCCGGCACCGCGACCATCGCCGTCCTGGGGCTGGCGCTGTTCGGGGAGGCCCTGACGCCCACCAAGGTCGCCGGCATCCTGCTGATCGTCGGGGGAGTCGTCGTGCTGAACCTCGGGGGTGCGCACTGATGCCCCGCCGCTACGACCCCGAACGGCGCCAGCGGATCATCGACGCGGCGATCCGGGTCGTCGGCGAGAAGGGCCTCGCCGGGCTGAGTCACCGCTCGGTCGCCGCCGAGGCGGACGTGCCGCTCGGCTCCACCACCTACCACTTCGCCACCCTCGACGAGTTGATGACGGCGGCCCTGCGGCAGGCGGGCGAGGGCTTCACCAAGGCCGTCGCGTCGCGCGGCGGACTGACCGACCCGCGCGTCGACCTGCCCGCCGAACTGGCCGGGCTGCTCGGCGAGTGGCTGGCGGGCGACCGCACCGACGTCGAGCTGGAGTACGAGCTCTATCTGGCCGCCCTGCGCCGCCCGGCGCTGCGCCCCGTCGCCGCCGAGTGGGGCGAGGACCTCGCTGCCCTCCTCGCCCCCCGCACCGACGCCCGCACCGCACGCGCGCTGGTCGCGCTGATGGACGGGATCTGTCTGCAGGTGCTGCTGACGGACGCGCCCTACGACGAGGAGTACGCACGCGAGGCGCTGGCGCGGCTCATGGCCCCGGTCCGCTGACCGACCGGCCGACCGGCCGACCGTCGGTTCCCTGCTGTCCCGGCGTGAACGCACCAGGTCGGCGGGGTCCACAGCCCGCCACCTGAGACACCGCTGTGCGGGTTGGCCTCCGCGGCCCCCCGCCGGTTAGGTTGCCCGTATGACCGACACGACTGCTCCCCGCACCACCGGCGCCGCGGCCGCCGGCCTCGCCACCCTCGCCGCCGACGGCACCGTCCTCGACACCTGGTTCCCCGCGCCCGCGCTGCTCGCGGAGCCCGGCCCGTCCGGCACCGAGCGCCTGTCCGCCGAGAAGGCCGTGGAACTGCTCGGCGAGGGCGCGGCGAAGGCGATCGGTCCGGACGCCCGTCGGGGCGTCGAGGTCGTCGCGGTCCGCACGGTCATCTCCTCCCTCGACGAGAAGCCGATCGACACGCACGACGTCTATCTGCGTCTGCACCTGCTCTCGCACCGCCTGGTCAGGCCGCACGGGCAGAGCCTGGACGGCATCTTCGGCCTCCTCGCCAACGTCGCCTGGACCTCGCTCGGCCCGGTCGCCGTCGACACCGTCGAGCAGGTCCGCCTGAACGCCCGCGCCGAGGGCCTGCACCTCCAGGTCACCTCCATCGACAAGTTCCCGCGCATGACGGACTACGTCGCCCCGAAGGGCGTCCGCATCGCCGACGCCGACCGGGTCCGTCTCGGCGCGCACCTCGCCGAGGGCACCACGGTCATGCACGAGGGCTTCGTCAACTTCAACGCGGGCACGCTCGGCACCTCGATGGTCGAGGGTCGCATCTCCGCGGGCGTCATCGTCGGCGACGGCTCGGACATCGGCGGCGGCGCGTCCACCATGGGCACGCTGTCCGGCGGCGGCAACGTGATCATCGCCATCGGCGAGCGCTGCCTCATCGGCGCCGAGGCGGGCGTCGGCATCGCGCTGGGCGACGAGTGCGTCGTCGAGGCCGGCCTGTACGTCACCGCGGGCACCCGGGTCACGATGCCCGACGGCCAGATCGTCAAGGCCCGTGAGCTCTCCGGCGCCTCCAACATCCTCTTCCGCCGCAACTCGGTCACCGGCGCGGTCGAGGCCCGCCCGAACAACGCGGTCTGGGGCGGCCTGAACGAGATCCTGCACAGCCACAACTGACCGCCGCGGCCGGTACCGACGTACCGGACGTATCGACCGCACCGGCCGCACCGATCGCGTCCGACACGCGCAGCGTCCTCCCGCCCACCGCGGGAGGGCGCTGTGTCATGTGGGCAGTCCTGCCGCGAACTCCGCCAGTGCGGTGAAGTCCTCCTCGCGCAGGCCGATGCGGGGGTTCACGTGGTGCAGCAGGGCCGGGGCGAGGTGGTGGGCGGTGACGTAGGCCGCGTCGGCGGGGGACTGCTCGTCGTCCACCCAGGCGAAGGGGCGGCCCGCCGCGTGGGCGACGATCGCCTCCGTCTTCCAGTGGACGCCGTCGGGCCGATGGGCGAACAGCACCGCGCCGAAGTCGACGTACGGAAGCTCGGGCAGCCCGATCACGGGGGCGATCCAGCGGTTGGCCTCGGCCATCCAGGTCGTGGCCCAGCACAGGTCGTAGGGGAGGCGGAGCAGGGCGGCGCCGTGCCCGGAGTGCAGCCAGACCCGCAGCGGCCGCGCCCGGCCCACGGACGCCCTGATCGTCGTATAACCCACCGGCCGCTTCGACGGCGTGGCGGCGTACGGATTCAGGGGACCGTCGACATCGAGGTAGAGCACCGGCCGACTCATGGGCTCACCGTACGACAGCACCGCCGCGCGTCCGACGGAATTTCCCGCGGACCGTGGGCATAGCGGGGGCGGGCCAGGCGCGTCACAAGGGGCACAGGGACCGGACAGACGGGTCCGCTCCTGGCGGAAGAGAAGGTGACGATGAATGCCGAAGCGCTGGAGAGCTTCCGACAGTTCGTGGACAGCAGGTCGTCCGCCCTGCTGAGGACGGCCGTCCTGCTCAGCGGCGGCGACCGGCACGCCGGGGAGGACCTGCTCCAGAACGCCCTGGTCAAGGCCGCGGGCCGCTGGCACCGCATCGACGAGCCCGAGGCCTACGTACGCCAGGTCCTCTACCGGCAGCAGATCAGCCGGTGGCGTCTGAAGTGGCCGCGACGCGAGGTGAGCGTCGCCGAGCCGCCGGACGGCGGAGCCGGCCCGGACACCTCCTCGGCCGCCGACCTGCGCGTGGTGATGCGCGCGGCCCTGTCCCGGCTGACCGCGCGTCAGCGCACCGTGCTCGTCCTGCGCTATTTCGAGGACCTGCCGGAAGCCGAGGTCGCTGCCCTGCTGGGCGTCTCCGTGGGCACCGTACGGTCCACCACCCACCGTTCCCTCGCCCGGCTGCGCGCCCTCGCGCCCGAACTGGCCGCCCTCGGCCCCGCGGACGCCGAGCAGGCGTCGTCCCGTGACTTCTCGCCCGTGGAGGTGCGTCCGTGAACGTCGACGAAGTCGTGCGCGACTCCTTGCGGGAGCTGGCCGAAGAGCAGACCCCGGCCGGTTCGGGGCTCGCCGGCCGGGTGCTGGCCCTGCGCCGGCGCCGCCGTACCCGCCGGCTGGTGGCCGTCGCCGCCGCGACCGCCGCCGTGGTCGCCGTCACCGTGGCGGTGCCGATGCTGGAATCCGGCAACACTACGGACGTACGCCCGGCGGACGTCACCGTGCCGAACCGGATCTCCCCGCACCCGGACCAGTCGCCCCCGCGCGACATGATCGCCGCCGGCCGGACCGCGCTGGCCGCGTACTACGGCACGACCCTCGTCGAGCGCTCCGCCGACGAGGCGGTGGCGGTCCGGACGTACTGGCTGCTCAACCCGGCGACGAAGAAGTACGTGAAGACGACCAAGTGGTCATGGGTCGCCGTCGCCCCGGGGCTGAAGACCGCCGCCGTACTGGAGCAGAGCCTCCCTGTGCGCCGGATCGGTCTGCTCGACCTGGCCAGCGGCGAGGTCAAGCGGTGGATCGCGGTCGACCACCCCGTGGGCGGACTCGCCTTTTCCCGCGACGGACGGGAACTCCTCGCGACGACCTACAGCCGCAACCCGGATCTGCGGGTCAAGTGGCCGGGCTACGAAAGCTGGATGCCGTATGCGGAGAAGTCGTACCGAACCGGTTTCCACATCCTCGACGTCGTCTCCGGGAAGAGCTCCTGGACCGGGGTCGGCCCCGACGTGGACCCGCTGGCGTCCGTCCGTGGCAACAGCCGTCAGGACTTCACCTTCAGCCGGGACGGCAGCCGCGTCTGGGCCGACATGCCCATGCCCCCGGGCTACTTGTGCGTCGACCGCAAGGGCTCCGGGGCCAACCAGCCGGTCGGTGAGAAGTACGTGTCCTGGTACGTCCCGGCGGGTCTCTCCCCGGACGGCAAACGCCTCGCCGGTGACTTCGCGGGCGGGAAGTACAAGTCGTCGTCCTGGATCCTCGACCCCCTCACCGGAAAGAAGGTCACCGAGACGCACGGCCGGCAGCTGCTCGCCTGGGCGGACGACTCCTCGCTCGTCGCCTGGGATGACAGCCCGGACGGCGACGAGTCCCGCCAGCGGCTGGTTCTGGTGACACCGGACAGTGAGAAGGTCGTGCCGCTCAGCGGCTACCGCTCCACCAAGATCGACACCCCGGGACGTTGGGAGCCGATCTTTGCGGACCGCTGACTGGCCCTCGCCGGGCATCCACCGGGCGGTTCAGCCCACCAGCCGTCCGTAGGCCGCGCGCAGCCCGTCGACCGTCTCCCGGTCGGCGGGCCTGAGCGGCGCCCGCACGGGACCGGCCGGCAACCCGAGCTCGGCGAGCAGCCCTTTGGCGGTGACCGTGCCGGGCAGACCGGATGCCATCATCAACTCCACCAGTTCCGTGGCCCGTTGCTGGAGCCGGGCCGCCTCGGCGGTATCGCCCGCGTCGAACGCGTCCAGGACGGCGCTCAGTTGGGCGGGAACCACGTTGGCGACCGTACTGACATAGCCCGCCGCGCCGACCGCGTAGAGCGCGAGATTGTGCTCGTCGCAGCCCGCGTAGTACGCCAACTCGGTCCGGGAGAGCACCTTTTGCGCGCCGAGGAAGTCGTAGGAGGAGTCCTTGACCGCGACGATCCGGGGGTGCTCGGCGAGTCGGAGCAGGGTGTCGGGCTCGATCCGGGTGCCGGTGCGGCCGGGGATGTCGTACAGCATGACCGGCAGCCCGGACGCGTCCGCGACCTCCCGGAAGTGCGCCTCCAGGGCGTCCTGCGGAGGTCTGCTGTAGTACGGGCTGACGACGAGGACTCCGTCCGCGCCGGCCTTCTCGGCGGCCGTCGCGAGGTGGACGGTGTGGCGGGTGTCGAAGGTCCCCACCCCCGCCACGATCGACGCCCGCTCGCCCACCGCCTCCCGCACCGCCGCCACCAGGTCCGCCTTCTCGGCGTCGGAGGTGGTCGGCGACTCGCCCGTCGTCCCGGAGAGCACCAGGCCGTCGCAGCCGGCCGACACCAGCCGGTCGGCGAGCCCCTGCGCACCGTCGAGGTCGAGCGCGCCGGAGCCGGTGAAGGGCGTGATCATCGCGCAGAGTGCGCGGCCGAAGGGAGGGGGAGCGGAGGAGATGGTCGCCATGGGGGTAGTGTCGGCCGGACAACGGCGAAGCTCCACTTAAATTTCTTACGAGGTACCGATAAGAGTTTCTACGAAGTTGTGGTCACGTCGCGGTCGCGGTCGCCGTTGCTGCTGTCGCATCTGTTTCGCGCGCGGTTTCCGGACCGCGCCCGAACTCGCCGCGGAGACAGCCCTGTTGCCGGACTGCCGCGACTGATTGCGGAGCCGGCCGGCCGGCCCGGCCGAGCACGGTCCCGGAGGCGCCCCGCACGGGTAACGGAGTCCGGCCGGGGTACCCGGATGTTTCCGGGACCGACAGGAGCAGAACCCACGGGACCGGAGATCCATAGGACCGGAACCGAGAGGAGGCGGAACCCCGTGACCGGGACCACGGACATCCGGCCCGTCCGCGACGACGTCCGCGACGACGTCCGCGACGACGGGCACCACAGCGTCGGCGAACTCGTCGGCCGGGCCACCGAGCAGCTCTCCCGGCTGGCACGACAGGAACTGGCCCTCGCCAAGGAGGAGTTCGCCGAGAAGGGGCGGCGCGCCGGGCGTGGCGGCGGTCTGCTCGGCGCCGCGGGCGCGTTCGCCTACGCCGGCCTGCTCGCCCTCGCCGGCGCGGCCGTCGCCGCCCTCTCGCTGACGCTGCCCGTCTGGGCGGCGGCGCTCATCGTGACGGCAGTGCTGTTCGCGATCGCCGGCCTGCTGGGTGCGGCCGGCCGCACCCAACTGCGCCGGGCCGCGCCGCCCACTCCCGAGGAGACCCTCGGCAGCGTCCGGGCCGACGTCGAGGAGATCAGGGAAAGGGCGCACCGATGACAGACAGGACAGCTGCGGACCTGCGTCGGCAGATCGAGCAGACCAGGCACCAACTGGGGGCCACGGTCGAGGAGTTGGCGGCCAAGGCGGACGTACGCGGGCGCACCCGGGCGCGCGCCGCCGACCTGATGGACCGCGCCGGCGCGATGACCGTGCAACTGCGCAGCACGGCCTCCCAGGCGGGGCACCAGGTACAGGAGCGCGCAAGCCACGCGACCGACACCGTCCACGCCGTCCAGCACAGGGCGGCGCACGCCGGTCACGCTGTGGAGGACCGGGTTCCCGCCCCGGTCCGGGTGCGGGTGCGGTTCGCGATGGGGCACCCGTGGCCGATCGTGATCGTGGGCGCGGCGGGAGTGGCCCTCGTGGCGGCGGGGTGGCTCGGGAGGCGCCGGGCCAGGCGCTGACCACCGGCCCAAGTCACACGGCGCACCGCGCACGGCGCACCGCGCACGGCGCACCGCGCACGGCGCACCGCGCACGGCGCACCGCGCGCCGCGCACCGCGCGCACCGCGCACGGCGCAAGAAGAACGGGTTCGGCCCGGCACCCCGCAGGGGGTGCCGGGCCGAACCCGTTGCGGCTGCCGGCTGCCGGCTGCCGGCTGCCGGCAGGCGACAGTCGGCTGTCCCGTCTCCGCCGAACAATTGAATCGCCTGGACAAAAAAAGTGTTCGGTGAGACGGTGGACGCATGCTGGATGTCACCGTGATCGAGGACCCCGAGGCCGCAGCCGTCTCCCTGGACCCCATACGGGCCAGGCTGCTCGCCGAGCTCGCGGCCGGCCCCGCGTCGGCCGCGATGCTGGCCGGCAAGGTCGGACTGCCCCGGCAGAAGGTGAACTACCACCTCAAGGCGCTGGAGCGGCACGGCCTGGTCGAGCTGGCCGGCGAGCGCCGCAAGGGCAATGTCACCGAGCGGCTGATGCGGGCCACCGCCGCGTCGTATGTGATCTCGCCGCTCGCGCTCGCCGCCGTGCAGCCGGATCCCGACCGCTTCCGGGACCAGCTGTCCGCGCGCTGGCTGCTCGCGCTCGGCGCCCGGCTGGTGCGGGACGTCGGCTCTCTGATCACCGGTGCCGCGAAGGCCCGCAAGCGGCTCGCCACCTACGCGCTGGACGGCGAGGTGCGCTTCGCCTCGGCGGCCGAACGTGCCGCGTTCATCGAGGAGTTGACGGCCGGGGTGAGCGCGCTGATCCGCAGGTACGACGCGCCCGACGCGGAGGGCGGCCGGGACCACCGGATCGTCGTCGCCGTGCATCCCACGCTCAAGGACCAGCAGCCCACCCAGGAAATCGACCAGTAGGACTCAGGAGCACGCCATGACCAAGGAAACGTCCAAGGAATTCGAGATCGCCCGCGAGTTTGAGGTCGACGCCACGCCCGAGGAGGTGTGGGCGGCGATCACCACGGGGACCGGAGGGTATCTGTGGCCGATGGAGCCGCCCGAGCCGCGGGTCGGCGGCACGGGGCCCTTCGGGTCCAAGGTCACCGCCTGGGACCCGCCGCACCGCTACACCAACCGCGTCGAGGACGTCGACGGCATCGCCGAGCAGACGCTCAACCAGCTCGACTACACCATCGAGCCGCGGGACGAGGGCCGGCGCGCCTGGGTGCGGTACGTGCACAGCGGCATCTTCGTCGACGACTGGGACAACCAGTACGACGGCGCCGCCAAGCACACCGACTTCTATCTGCACACCCTGCGGGAGTACCTGGTGCACTTCGCGCCCCGGCCCGCCGCCTTCGCCACCTTCGACGGGCCCGAGGCGTCCAAGGCCCCCGACGCCCTCGCCGCCGTCGGACGGGCGCTCGGCGTCGAGGAGGACGTGGCGGCAGGCACCCGAATGACGGTCCGGGGACCCGACGAGTTCGACGCCGTGGTCGACTTCCGCGACCCGTACTTCATCGGGCTGCGCACGGAGCGGGGTCTCACCCGCGTCTTCGGACGCAACCACTGGGGCCACCCGGTCGGCGTCTCCCTGCACGACTTCACGCCGGGCGCCGACATCAAGGAGTGCGAAGCCGCCTGGCAGGGCTGGCTGAACGGGGTGTTCAGCCGGCCCTGACCGAGCCGGGGTTACGGCTCGAAGCGCAGCACCTGCGGGTCGTGGTCGCTGATCTGGTCGTGGAACTCCGAGTTGATGTGCACGCTGTCGTACGCGAAGTCGCAGCCGCGCCGGATCGAGGGGCTCACCAGGATCTGGTCCAGGACCTGCTGGTTGCCCTGGTAGTCGTAGGTGTAACGCTCGCTCTTCGGCAGCGACTTGATCGCCGACCACAGCTCGCCCTCGCCCTCGAGGATCTTCGCGGTGTCGGAGAACTCGAAGTCGTTCATGTCGCCGAGCGCGATGACGTCCGCGTTCTTCTGGACGTCGAGGATGCTCTTGGCGAACGCGTTGACCAGCGTCGCCTGCGCGTGGCGCTGGGTCTCCGAACTGCGCACCACGGGCTGGTACTGCGAGGTCAGACCCTGGTCGCCGCCCTTGGAGTTGAGGTGGTTGGCGATCACGAAGACCGTCTTCCCGCGGAAGACGAACTCGCCGGCCAGCGGCTTGCGGCTGGACTTCCAGGCCTCGTTCCCGGGGTCGATCCGGCCCGGGGAGGCCGTCAGCTGCGCCTTGCCGTGCACCTTCGTGACGCCCACCGCGGTGGTGGAGTCGCCGCCCGCGCGGTCGGTGAAGGAGACCCGCTCCGGATTGAACAGGAACACCTGACGGATGTTGCCGCCCGGCTCGCCGCCGTCCTGGTCGTTGACCGGGTCGATCGAGCGCCAGTCGTACGTCGGGCCGCCGGCCGCCACGATCGCGTCGATCAGCTTGTTCACCGTCACGTCGGCGGCGACCGTGCCGTCGTCCTTCGCACCGTTGTTGTCCTGGATCTCCTCCAGGGACACGATGTCGGGCGACTTCAGGTTGTTCACGATCGCGGAGGCGTGCGCCGCGAACGTGGCGTCGGACGGGTCGAGGTTCTCGACGTTGTACGTCGCGACCGCCAGCTCGCCCCTCTTCTGCTTCTGCGTCGTCTCCCGCTGCAGACCGCCGCTCTTCAGCGTGCCGAGCTGGCCCGCCACGACCGTGTAGCCGCCGAACTGGTTGTAGTCCAGCGGGCCGGCCGTGACGCCCGTGAGGGTGTCGCCGACGTTCGCGACGGGGAAGTCGGCCGTCGCGCCCAGCGACTGGATCTGCAGCCGGCCGGTGTTCTGCGAGGTGTAGGAGCCGTACAGCGTGCCCCCGCGGCGGGTGGTGTTCTCCCGCGGCTTCACCGTGACCCACAGCTCGGTGTGGGGGTCGGTGGCGGTGACCACGCGCGCGTCGGCGACCTGGACGTTCATGCCCTCCAGGGACTCGTAGTAGTCCAGGGCGTATGTGGCGGGCCGCAGGGTCAGGCCGTTGATCGAGTTGCTCGCCGCGGTGTCGCCGGCCGGGGCGTACGCGGCCGGGACCGACTTCGCGTTCACGACGGTCGCGGCCGGAACGGCGTTGCCGCTGGAGAGGACCGTCACCGTCGGCTTGGTGATCTCGGTGATCGACTGGTTGCCGGTGGAGACGCCGCCCGGGACGAACTCCGAGACCGTGCCGGTGACCGTGACGGAGTCGCCGACGGCGACCTTCGGGGTGGAGCCGGTGAAGACGAAGACGCCCTCACTGGTGGCCGGGTCGGCGTCCGGGTTCGGATCCTGGATCCAGAAACCTCTGGACGAGCCGTAGGTGCGTACGCCGGTGACGATTCCGGCCACACCCGTGACCGCCTTGCCGGCGTACGGCGATATCCGGGTCGTGCCCTGGATGTCGTGAATGGCCACCGTGTCCGCGTGCGCGGGCAGGGTGAGGGCGACGGTGGAGGCCGCGGAACAGACGGCGGCGACGGTGAGCGCGGCGAGACGCGCGGACTTCTTGCTCGGCAACGGAATCCCTCCGGGGACGTACGTGAGCGCCGGAACGAGGTGGAACGAGGGTGGCGACAAGCGTGAAAGCGAGCGTGGAGCGCGGAAACGAGGGGCCACGACCGGTGGGGCGGAACGCGACGCGCGTAGAAATCCAGTGCACAGGTGTCCAGTGGATTTCTACGCGCGTCAATCTCCTGCCTGGTCACGCCAGTTGTCAAGGTTTCAGCCATGTACGCAGGCCGACGGGGAGATGAACCGGGCGGCATGGGGCCATATCCGTCTAGGCTGAGTGGCCCAGTGCCCCCAGCGGGCCGGTGGCACGACGCGCCCGAGGAGAACCAGCCGATGTCAGACAGCTCCCCCCTGCCGCCGGTGCGGCTGCACACCGAAGCGGAGCTGGCGCGCGACGCCCTGT
Source organism: Streptomyces sp. NPDC050121 (assembly GCF_044460385.1). Classification (NCBI taxonomy): domain Bacteria; kingdom Bacillati; phylum Actinomycetota; class Actinomycetes; order Kitasatosporales; family Streptomycetaceae; genus Streptomyces; species Streptomyces sp. NPDC050121. The sequence continues at coordinate 119,716 of NZ_JBITJV010000011.1, forward strand.
CCACGCCGTTGCTCTCCCGGGCCGCCCTGCTCGCCCGGTGGGCCGGTCCCGACACCCGCGTCGACGCGGGCGGCCAGCTCGTCGAGGAGCAACTGCCGGCCGCCGCGCAGGCGCTCGGACTGACCGGGGACGACGCCGCCGCCGAGGCGAGCGAGGCCTGGCGGGTCGCCATGGACACCGGACTCGTGGAGGTCGTCGACGAGCAGGCCGACACCGTCACGACCGGCGAGGACCTGGCCCTGCTCACCGGCGGCTCCCCGCACGACATCCTCGCCGTCTGGCTCGGCGCCCTGGAGTCCGTGATCGCCGACGCCGCCGTCCCCGACCTCGACGCACTGATCGACGTCATGGACGAGGGCGGCGCGGTCGACTTCTCCAAGCTGGACTGGGACCCCGAGGCCGAGGCCGAGTTCCTCGACGGTGTGCTCGGCAACCTCTACCTGCTGACCGCCGGCGAGGACGGCCCCGGCGACACCCCCGTCCCGCTTCCCGCGCTCGCCGCCTCGATGATCATCCCCGGCGACATGAACGAGCCCACCAACGACGTCCTGGAGCAGGTCTCCGACGCGATGATGCGGCTCGACGACCAGTTCCGGCTGCTGGAGCCGATCGGCCTGGTCGCCTACCAGCCCGTCGACGACGCCCTGATGGGGGACACGGACGCGGAGGCCGACGAGCCCGCCTCCCCGGTCGACGAGACCGACGTCACCCGCTACGGCATGGTCCGCCTCACCCCGCTCGGCCTGTACGGGCTGCGCGCCCGGCTGCTGGAGGCCGGCTTCACGGCCCCCGCCGTCGGCGACCTCGCCGACAAGGGCGCCGACGCCCTCCTCGACGGCAGCGCCGGCTACAGCTCGCACGCCGCCCTCGCCGAGACCGAACAGTGGCTCGCCCGCCGCGAACCCCTCACCGCCGCACGGGAGTTGCTGGCCGCGGCTCGCGGCGCGGACCCCGGCGCCCCGCTGCGCCGGCTGCGCTGTCAGCAGGCCCTCTCACTCGTCGGCGCGCACGCCGAGCCCGCCGTGCGCGAGGTCCTCGACGACGCCGAACTCGGCGGCCTCGCCCGCGTCTGGCTGAGCGAGCTCGGCGCGACGGACGTCCCCGCGCCGTCCGAGGACCTGGTCTTCTGGCTCACCATCGACACCCTCGCCGCGCAGCTCGCCGCCGAGGGCAACTCCGACGAACTCCAGGCCCTCGTCGAGGGGCTGGCCCAGCAGCACAGCGGCTTCTTCGCCGCGGCCTGGCGCGTCGACCACCCGGCGACCCCGGAGGTCCTGGAGGCGATGGGACGCCTGCATCCGGACAAGCGCATCGCGAAGGAAGCACGCAAGGCGGCGTTCAAGGCACGCTCCCAGCAGGGCGGCTGACTCTTCCCGGGGCTTCCTTGGGGCTCCCGTGGGGTGATCCGTACGGGTTCATGGAACCGGGTCCTTCGACGTCGCTCCCCGTTCAACTCCCGTTCAGACATGGGCGGGACGGTGGCGCCGAACCCAGGTCCGCCACCCTCCACGGCACTTTTCGAGTCTCAGGAGACACCATGTCGCTCACCCGCAGGGACTTCGCCAGAAAATCCGCGGTCACCGGTGCCGGGGTCGCGCTGGCGGGCAGCGTCAGCGCCCTCGCCACCGCACCGAACGCCCTCGCGTCCTCGGACGTCGACTCCGCGGCAGACACGGCGGACGCGGGGCAGGAGTCGGCGGCCGGACACCGCGGGGTCGGCTACGGGCCTCTGCTCCCCGACCCCGACGGCCTCCTCGCGCTGCCCGCCGGGTTCACATACCGCGTCATCACCTACAGCGGCAGGACCACGCTGGAGTCGGGCGAGAGCACCCCGTCCAACCACGACGGCACCGCCGCCTTCTGCGGCCCGCGCGGCGCGACCCTCCTCGTCAACAACCACGAGCTCAAGGGCCCGCGGGCGAGCTGGAAGTACCCGGTCCCGCTCACCGAGGGCCTCGTCTACGACCCGGCGGCCTCCGGCGGCTGCACGGTCGTCGAGGTGCGCCCCGGCGGCCACGTTGCCGAGTGGGTCGGCATCGCCGGCACCTCCACCAACTGCGCGGGCGGCAGCACCCCTTGGGACACCTGGCTCACCTGCGAGGAGACCGAGGACAAGGCCGGCCAGAACGGCATGACCAAGGACCACGGCTACGTCTTCGAGGTCGACCCCGAGGACCGCCGCGCCAACCGCGGCCCGAAGCCCATCAAGGCACTCGGCCGGTACGCCCACGAGGCCGTCGTCATCGACCCGGGGCGCGGCCACGCCTACCTGACCGAGGACGCCTCCGGCCCCAACGGCCTGCTCTACCGCTGGACCCCGCCGGCCGGCTTCCACCACGGCCGCGGCAAGCTGCGCACCCTCGCCGACGACGCCGGCGTCCTCGAGGCCTTCAAGTGCTTCGACTCCGGCGGCAAGTTCATCGACGACCTCTCCCGCGCCACGAAGATCGGCACGGTGTACGGCGTCGACTGGGTCGTCGTCCCCGACCGCGACGCGAGGACGACACCCGTCCGCAAGCAGTTCACCGAAGGACAGGTGACCCGCGCCCGCAAGCTGGAGGGCATGTGGTGGGGCGACGGCGGCGCCTACATCGTCTCCTCGTACGCCCGTGACGAGAGCCCCGTGCAGCACGACGGCGCCGTCTGGTTCTACGACCCCAAGCGTCGCACGCTGACCCTGAAGGTCCTGCTCGGCGTGAACCCCGACCCGTCCGTCGACGGCGCCTTCGACGGCCCCGACAACATCACCGTCTCCCCGTACGGCGGGCTCGTCATCGCCGAGGACGGCGAGGGCGTCCAGCACCTGTTCGGCGCCACCGACAGCGGCCGCACCTACCCCATCGCCCGCAACGAGCTCAACATCGGCACCGCGCAGAAGCCGGAGTACAGCGAGTTCACCGGCGTCACCTTCTCCCCCGACGGCCACACCCTGTACGCCAACATCCAGACGCCGGGCATCATGCTGGCGATCACGGGGCCTTGGAAGCGGCAGCAGCGGTAAGGATTCGATTCCCTCGAACGAGTGACCTTTGCTCGATTTGTCCAGCCCTTCCTTGTTTCGGCTTATTGTTTCTGTCTCGCACTGGTTATCGGTCGAGACGGGGAGGGGCTGTGGAAGCGGAATCATGGGGAGGGTTTGCTGAAGGCTCCAAGGTGTGGCTTCCTGATGGCTCGGTATGTCCGGTCGAGGAGGTCGTCGAAAGGTGCCTTCCGTGCTTTCGTTCAGCAAGGAATGGGACACCAGACCGGTTCGATATGGTGCCAACCAGGGTGCCCGGGACCACTCGGTCGGTGACCTCGTTCCGGCGGTTCCGGATGCATGGTCTGCTGGCCTTCCTCAAGAGGTGAGGAGCATCAAGTTTGTTTCCGGGCGAACCATCGAGGCTGCGTTGGACCAGCGTTGGGTGACGCAGCGGCGGGTGGGGCGGCAGGCGTGGGAATGGAAGCGAACCCATGCCTTGGTGCCCGGCGACCGGGTCCCCTTTTCGTTGGCCGCCGCTCGATTCGGATCGGAGGGTCAAGCCCGCGACGGATACTTCGTCGGTGCCATGCTCGGTGACGGTGGGATGACGTCCTGCACGCCGGAGTTCCACGGCGATCCACTGGATGGTGCCGTGGATTTCATGCGGGAGTTTTCCGCAGAGCACGGGTGCGGGGTGCGTGAGATTCCACAGGGGACCATCGTGCGTCTGCGGTTCCCGTTCAGGGCGGGATATCGCAACCCGCTCACCGAGGTTCTTCGACGCTTCGGTGTGTGGGGTCAGCGATGTGACGAGAAGCAGATCCCCGATATGCGGCTGAGTCGCGACTTCTGGATCGGATGCCTTTCGGGACTGATTGACACCGATGGCCATGTCCGCGAACGGATTAACCCCCGAGGTACAGTCCACGGCTCGGTCGAGTTTGCTTCGGTATCATCCTTGTTGGCTGCGCAAGTGTCCGATGCTCTGTTACGCCTTGGGGTTGCCAACAGGGTTCGGACGGTCCAGCGACCGCCAGGGCGGGGGCATTCAATCAATGGCCATCCCGTGGTGAGCCGACGGCCGATTCACATCGTGGAGGTTTCACGAGCAACCGCACTCGTCCGCCTGGCTGGGCTTCTGAACCTTCGCATTGGATACAAGGCGTCCACGCTGAAGCGGCTGGTGCAAGTGGTCGGACACGTGACCCCGGCGCGGAGTGAGATGCATGGTTATGACGAGTCTGTGGCGCTGGATCGAGTAAAGAGCATTGAACCAGGTGGAATGCGCCGCGTGTATGGCGTCACGGTGAGTCCCTCGGGTCTGTTCCTGGTCAATGGCTTCGTGGTGGGCGCTGAGCTGCAGGTGGCCGATGCAGGTCGTTGATCAGCAGCTGAATGCTGCGATCAGCCCGGAGGCGGGCACCGCTCGTCTCCAGGCGCGATGGGCCTCACACCTGCCGACTCGGCACGAAGGGGTGCCGGCCACATCCTTGTCCGCGTGGGTCAGTGACATCTAACATTTCAGTTCATGGAGGCCGTGCCACGCACTCTGCTCAGGGACCGCGCTTACGAATCGATCCGGGACGCCATCGTCGCTGGGGACATCGCACCCGGCGCGGTGGTGCGCGACGCCGAACTCGCGGAGCGGCTGGGCCTGTCCCGGGCGCCGGTGCGGGAGGCGTTCGCGCGGCTGGTGGACGAGGGGCTGCTGGAGAGCAAGCCGCAGAGCTACACGCGAGTGACCCCGGTCGTGGCCGCCGACGTACGGGACGCGGCGGCCGTGGTCGGGGCGATGCACGAGCTGGCCACCTGGGTCGCGGTGCCCCGGCTGTTCGCGGCGGACGTCGAGGCGATGCGCGCGGCCAACGAACGCTTCACGGCCGCCGTCGGCACCGGTGACGTCGACGCCGCCCTGCGCGCCGACGACGAACTTCACGACATCCTCGTCCGGGCCGCCGGCAACCGGGCGGCCGCCGCCACCATCGCCCGCTACACCCCCCTCATCCGGCGGCTGGAGCGACGGCGCTTCGGTGAGGGCGGCACCTGCCGTTCGGCCGGACTGCACGGCCGGCTGATCGAGGCCTGCGTCGACGGTGACGCGGCCGAGGCGGTCCGCGTCACGGCGGAGATCTGGCGAACCCTGGCCGACCTCGTCGACGCCGACGACTGACCCACCGACCGCCCACTGCTCCAGGAGGCCCCATGTCCCTCTCCTCGTACGAGCGTTACCCGCTCCTCTTCGGCCCCTCGCCCATCCACCCGATGGAACGGCTCACCGCCCACCTCGGCGGAGCCGCCCTCTGGGCAAAGCGGGAGGACTGCAACTCCGGGATCGCGTACGGCGGGAACAAGACCCGCAAGCTGGAGTACCTGGTCGCCGACGCGATAGCGCAGGGCTGCGACACGCTCGTGTCGATCGGCGGGGTGCAGTCCAACCACACCCGCCAGGTCGCGGCCTGCGCCGCCCGCGCCGGGCTGAAGTGCGTGCTGGTGCAGGAGAGTTGGGTGGAGTGGCCCGACGCCGTGTACGACAAGGTCGGCAACATCCTGATCAGCCGGCTCGCCGGAGCCGACGTACGGCTGGTCCGGGCCGGGTTCGGGATCGGCTTCAAGGAGAGCTGGGAGCAGGCGCTCAGGGAGGTCGAGGAGTCGGGCGGGAAGCCGTACGCCATCCCGGCCGGGGCCTCCGACCATCCGCTCGGCGGGCTTGGGTTCGCCGGGTGGGCGTACGAAGTCACCGAGCAGGAGCGGCAGTCGGGCGTCTTCTTCGACACCGTGATCGTCTGTTCGGTGACCGGGTCGACCCAGGCCGGCATGGTCGCGGGGTTCGCCGCGCTGGAGGAGGCGGGCGGGCGGCCCCGGCGCGTCCTCGGGATCGACGCCTCGGCCAAGCCCGCCCAGACGCGCGAGCAGATCGCCCGCATCGCCCACAACACAGGTCAACTGATAGGAGTGGAGCGGGAGTTGACCGTCGGGGACGTCGAACTCGACGAGCGGTACCACGCCGGTGTCTACGGCGTCCCGGACGAGACGACGCTGGAGGCGATGCGGCTCGCCGCGCGGACCGAGGGCATGGTCACCGACCCCGTGTACGAGGGGAAGTCGATGGCCGGGCTCGTCGACCTGGTCGCGCGCGGCGAGATCGGCCGCGACTCCACCGTGCTGTACGCGCACCTGGGCGGGCAGCCGGCACTGAACGCGTACAGCGCGCTGTTCTGAGCCGTCCACGGTCTATACGGCGGTCCTCGGCCGCCCCCTGATCACGAAGGCCGCCGTCAGCAGTGCCGTCAGCGCGATCAGGGCGGCCGCGCCGAACGCGTGGGCCGCGCCGTGGGTGAGGATCTCGGCCGGGGTGCCCGACGCGCGCCGGGTGGCCGTGCCGTACACCGTGACCAGGACCGACAGACCGAGCGTGCCGCCGAGCCACTGCAGGGTCTGCAGCAGGCCGGAGGCGGCGCCCGCCTCCTGAGGACGGATCTTCGCCAGGATCGTGGCGTTCAGCGGCATCAGGGCCAGGCCGACGCCGACGCCCAACAGCAGCAGCGGGCCGAGAAGTCCGGCCGCATAGCCGTCGTCGGGGCCGAGCCGCCACAGCCAGGCGGCTGCGCCGGCGAGCAGGGTCACGCCGGTCAGGATCAGCGGTTTGGGGCCGAAGCGGGCCAGCAGGCGCGGCACGAACCGTACGGTCGAGAACATCACGACCGTCATCGGCAGGAAGGCGAAGCCCGCGCGCAACGGGCTGTAGCGCAGGACCTGTTGGCTGATGAGGGTGAGGAAGTAGAAGGCGCCGAACATGCCCGCGGGCAGCAGCAGGACGCCGACGTAGGCGCCCGCCCGGTCGCGGTCGGCGAAGAGCCTGAGCGGCATGATCGGCTGCTCGGCGCGGGCCTCGATCAGGGCGAAGCCGGCCAGCAGCGCGGCGGCGCCGGTGAAGCCGAGCAGTGCCAGGGTGTCGCTCCACCCCTCTTCCGAGACCCGGATGAACGCGTACACCAGTGAGGTCGTCCCGGCGGTCCCGGTCAGGGCGCCGGCCGCGTCGAACCGGCCTGCGTGGCGAGGGGTCTCGGTGACGACGCGGGGCAGAGCGAGGGCGACCGCGAGGCCGATGGGCACGTTGATCAGCAGAGCCCAGCGCCAGGACGCCCAGGCGGTGAGCATCCCGCCCAAAACCAGGCCGACGGAGGCGCCGATGCCGGCCATGGAGGAGTAGACGCCGAGAGCGTGGTGGCGGCGGGGGCCCTCGGGGAAGTTGGTGGTGATCAGGGCGAGGGTGCTGGGGGCGGTGAGGGCGGCGCCGACGCCCTGGAGGGCGCGGGCGGCGAGCAGCCAGCCGCTGTCACCGGCCAGCCCGCCGAGCAGCGAGGAACCGGCGAACAGCAGGACGCCGAGGGTGAGTGTGCGGCGGCGGCCGAGCAGGTCGCCGACGCGCCCGCCGAGCAGCAGCAGTCCGCCGAAGGCGAGGGTGTAGGCGTTCAGCACCCAGGACAGTCCGGTGGGGGAGAAGCCGAGGTCGCGCTGCATGGCGGGCAGGGCGACGTTGACGACGGTGGAGTCGACTCCGACCATCAGATAGGCGGTGACGACGACCAGCAGGACGGCGCGCAGCCGGACGTCGGAGCCGGGTGGCCCGGGCGGACCGGACGGCCCGGAGGGGGACGTGCCCGTCGTGGACGAAGGCCCGGGCGAAGGTGTGGACGAAGGCCTGGGCGAAGGCGTGGGCGAATGTGTCGACGAAGGTAAGGGGGACGGCGTGGACATGGAGTACTCCCTGTCTGGTGTCCCCGCGTGATGTGGTGGAACATGCGGGCAGCACGGCAGGGCCCGGCCGTGGGCTCGCAGAGACCCGAACGCAGTAAGCGGGGACTGTCTCCGTTTAGTCCTCGCTAAAATACGGAGAGAGTCCCCGGTTCGCAAGGAGTAACTGGATGACGCAAGGAAGACCCATGCGCGCGGACGCTCGCCGCAACTACGAGCGCCTGCTGAAGGTGGCGGCGGAGGCCTTCGCCGAGCATGGGGAGGGCGCCTCCCTCGACGACATCGCCAAGCGGGCGGGCGTCGGATCCGGCACGCTGTACCGGCACTTCCCGACCCGCCAGGCGCTGTTGGAGGCGGCCTACATCGACCGGATCGAGGCGCTGGCCGTGCGGGCCGACGAACTCGCCGGGGAACTCCCGCCGGGCGAGGCGCTGGTGGAGTGGATCAACGAGCTGTGCGTCGGCACGATCCAGGTACGCGGCATGAAGGCCCTGCTGGGTTCCGCCGTCACGGACGGCAGCGCGGCCGCGGTCACCGCCTGCGGCACGCACATGAAGGACGCGGCGGCCCGGCTGGTGGAGGCGGCGCAGCGGGAGGGGACGCTGCGGGCGGACATCGAGCCGATCGACGTACTGCGCCTCGCGCACGGGGTGGCGACGGCGTCGGAGCTGGCGAAGGGGGACAGCAGCGCCATCCGCCGCTATGTGTCGCTGCTGACGGAGGGTCTGCGACCCGCGCGGTGACGGCGGCGGGCGCCCCCGTGCAGGCGGGCGCCCTTGGCCGAGCGAGTACGGGCGAGGCGATACGGGCGCGTGGACCGCGGCCGCCACGCGAACGCGGCCGGACAGGTCCTACAGTGCCTGGGCGCCCGGCTTCACCATGTTCCGTACCGTGCGGGCCTTGACGAAGTCGCCCATGGCCGTCATCTCCCACTCGCCGGAGAACTGCCGGATCAGCTTGGCCATCAGCACGCCCGTCTGCGGTTCGGCGCCGGTGAGGTCGAAGCGGACGAGCTCCTCGCCGGTCGAGGCGTCCAGCAGGCGGCAGTACGCCTTGGCGACCTCCGTGAACTTCTGGCCGGAGAAGGAGTTCACCGTGAAGACCAGACCGGACACCTCCTGGGGGAGGCGCCCGAGGTCGACGACGATCACCTCGTCGTCACCGCCGCCCTCGCCGGTGAGGTTGTCGCCGGAGTGCTTGATCGCGCCGTTCAGGATGGAGAGCTTGCCGAAGTAGCAGCTGTCGATGTGGTTGCGCTGGGGGCCGTAGGCGATGACCGAGGCGTCCAGGTCGATGTCCTTGCCGCGGAACGCGGGCTCCCAGCCCAGACCCATCTTGACCTGCGAGAGCAGCGGACGGCCGCCCTTCATGAGGGACACGGTCTGGTTCTTCTGCAGGCTGACGCGGCCCTTGTCGAGGTTGATCTTCCCGGTGCCCGGGGCCGCGGCGGGCGGGGCCGGGGGAGCGGCCGGCGGTGCGGGAGCGGTGAGCCGCGGGTCCATGGGCGGGGCCGGCGGCGCGACCGGGGCCTGCATCGGCGGCGAGGGCGGGGTGACCGGCCGGGCCGGGGCGGCGGCCGGCGCCGGCTCCTCCACCGTGACACCGAAGTCGGTGGCGATGCCGGCCAGACCGTCGGCGTACCCCTGGCCGACCGCGCGGGCCTTCCAGGCGCCGCCTCGCAGATAGATCTCCACGACGACCAGCGCCGTCTCGCTGCCGAGCTGCGGGGGCGTGAAGGTGGCCAGCACATGGTCGTCGTCCGCGCTGCGGATCGTCGCCGTCGGCTCGACGCCCTGGAACGTCTGGCCCGCGGCGTCCGGGCTCGCGGTGACGACGATCTTCTCGATGCCGGGCGGGAGCGCGGCCGTGTCGACGACGATCGCGTCGGGCGCCGCGCCCCCGCCGGAGCGGTACGTCACGCCCGGGCCGTGGGGCTGGTTGTAGAAGATGAAGTCGTCGTCCGAGCGCACCTTGCCGTCTGCGGTGAGCAGCAGGCCCGAAACGTCGAGTCGCACCGGGGCGGCGACGTCCACCGTCACGCGGGCGACGGAGAGAGGGATGTTCGAGCCGGGGGTCATAGCTGTCATGCCCCGTGAACGACTGAGACCACTTTGCCGTTCCCTTACCCGCGCCCGAAGCCGCTGCCCGGGTGAGGGAACCTGAGAACGCCCGGTCAGGGCACCACCACGATCTTGCGCCCGATCCCCGCCGCGAACTGCTCCAGCGCCTGCGGGTACCGCTCCAGCGGGATGCGGTCGCTGATGAAGGCCTCCGGGTCCAGCACCCTGTTCGCGAACAGCTCGGCCGCCCGCTCGAAGCTGTGCAGGACCGCCATGGACCCCGTGACGGTGATCTCCTGGTTGTAGATCCGGTACGGGTCGATCGTGACCCTGGTCGCGTAGTCGGCGACGCCGAACTGCAGGAACGTCCCCGCCTTCGCCACCCGGTCCAGGCCGTCCTGGATCGCCGCCGCGTTGCCCGTCGCTCGGCCGGTGTCCGGTACGGCGATGGGTCAGTAGGGCCAGATCGGCGGGTCGCTGACGAAGTGGCCGCCCAGGTTGGCGTGGGCGATGTTCTCCGAGTCCAGCTCGCCCTGCTCGGCGATCAGTTTCTCGGCGTACGGCTCGGAGTCGTCCTGCGGCTCGTAACCGAGCGCCCGCGCGGAGCTCAGGTCCCACCACAGGCGGGTGTTCGCGGAGGAGCCGTACACGATCGTGTGGCCGACGTCGTCGGCGGTCAGGGCCGCGTGGAAGAGGCGGGCGCCGTCGGCGGGGCTCATCCACACCGACAGCATCCGCACGCCGGTCGGCTCGGCGAAGCAGGAGCCGATGCGCACGGACACGCTCTCCAGGCCGTGCTTGTCCCAGTAGAGCTGGGCGAGGTCCTCGCCGAAGGACTTGGACAGGCCGTAGAAGGTGTCCGGGCGGTGCGGGGTGTCGACGGGGATCAGGGGGTCGTCGCCCTGGGGGCGGGGGGTGAAGCCGACCGCGTGGTTGGAGGAGGCGAAGACGATCCGGCCGACGCCCTCTTCGCGGGCCGCCTCGTACAGGTGGTAGGTGCCCTCGATGTTCGCCTTGAGGATCTTCTCGAAGGGGGCTTCCAGGGAGATGCCGGCGAGGTGGAGGATCGCGTCGACGCCCCGCACGGCCTCCCGGACCGCCTCCCGGTCGGCCAGGTCCGCGACGATCGCGTCCGGCTCGCCGTCGATCGGGCGCAGGTCGAACAGGCGCAGCTCGTAGCCGTAGGCCGGCAGCAGGTCCCGCATCAGGGTGCCGAGGCCGCCTGCGGCGCCGGTGAGCAGGACGGTGCGCGGAGCGGGCATCCTCGGGTCTCCTTGGATCGGTCGCGGGACGGTTCGCAGCGGCGGACGCATGCGTGGCCATAGTTCACATTCATGGACACGCTAAGGAGCCGCGGCGGCACCCGTCAAGTGTCCTGCATGACTGGCAAAACTGCTGGTGCCTCGGGGGTTGGTCGGCTTGACCGGGCTCGATCGGGCACCTTAGCGTGAGCTTGTTCAGGAATATGGACACTGCTCAAGAATATGGACTCGGGAGAGCCTGTGACGTCAGCCCCGCTCGCCGCCCGCCTCCGCGTCCCCAGCGGACCGCTGTTCTTCCCCGTCACCGCCTACGGCCCCGACGGCTCCCTCGACCTCGACGTCTACCGCGCCCACGTCCGCCGTGGAGTCGAGGCCGGCGCCGCGGCCGTCTTCGCCTGCTGCGGTACCGGAGAGTTCCACGCGCTCACCCCGGAGGAGTTCGAGCGGTGCGTACGGGCGGCCGTCGAGGAGACCGACGGGCGGGTGCCGGTGATCGCCGGCGTCGGCTACGGGACCGCGCTCGCCGTGCGCTACGCCGGGCTGGCGGAGGCGGCCGGAGCGGACGGCCTGCTCGCCCTGCCGCCCTACCTCGTCGTCGCCGCCCAGGAGGGCCTGCTGCGCCACTACCGGGAGGTGACGGCGGCGACCCGGCTCCCCGTGATCGTCTACCAGCGCGACAACGCCGTCTTCACCCCGCAGACCGTCGTCGCACTCGCCCGCACCGAGGGGATCATCGGCCTCAAGGACGGCCTCGGCGACCTCGACCTGATGCAGCGGATCGTCAGCGCCGTCCGCACCGAGGTCCCCGGCGACTTCCTCTACTTCAACGGCCTGCCGACCGCCGAACAGACCCAGCTCGCCTACCGGGCCCTCGGCGTCACCCTCTACTCCTCGGCCGTGTTCTGCTTCGCCCCCGAGATCGCCCTCGCCTTCCACCGGGCCCTGAACACCGGCGACGACACCACCGCCCACCGCCTCCTCGACGGCTTCTACCGGCCGTTCGTCGAACTGCGCGCCCAGGGCCGCGGTTACGCCGTCTCCCTCGTCAAGGCCGGCGTCCGGCTGCGCGGCCTCGACGTCGGGGAAGTCCGCCCGCCGCTGCACGAACCGAGCGAGGATCATGTCAAGCAACTCGCCCAGGTGATCGAACGCGGCCACGCGCTGCTGGAGGAGGACAAGTCGTGAAGGCGTCGACATTCGTCTACCCCTGGGACGTCATCGGCGATCCCGCGGCCCCGGCCCGTATCGCCGCGCTCGGCGTGGAACAGGTGACCCTCGCCGCCGCCTACCACTCCACCCGCGCCCTCACCCCCCGCCACCCGCGCCACCGCATCGTCACGGCCGAGCACGCCGCCGTGCTGTACCCGCCGGACGCCCGCTGGGAGGGCCGTGCCCTGCGCCCGTACGCGGCCGGCGACTGGGCCCTGGGCGACGCCTACGGGGAGGCCGCCGAGGCGCTCGCGGGAGCCGGGCTCGACGTGCACACCTGGGTGGTCCTCGCGCACAACTCCCGGCTGGGCGCCGACCATCCGGACACCTCCGTCGTCAACGCCTACGGCGACCGCTACCCGTGGGCCCCCTGCATCGCACAGCCCGCCACGCGCGCGTACCTCGTCGACCTCGCCGCCGAGGCCGCCGTACGCCCCGGCGCGGGCGGCGCCGAACTGGAGTCCCTCGGCTGGTACGGGCTGCAGCATCTGCACGCCCACGACAAGACCGCAGGCGTCGGCCTCGGGGACGCCGGCCAGTACCTGATGGCGCTCTGCTTCTGCCCCGCCTGCCGGGCCGGCTACGGCGCACAGGGCCTGGACGCCGACGCGCTCGCCGCCGCCGTACGGCAGGCGCTGGAGCCGCTCTGGCGGGGGGCGCCCGACGACGGGGACTGGGCGGGGGTCGAGAAGCTGCTCGGGCAGGAGACGGCGGCGGCCACGCGCGCGTGGCGCGACGACACCGCCCGCACGCTCCAGGAGACCGCGGTCGGGGCGGTGCGCGCGGCCGCGCCCGACGGCTTCCAGGTCCTGCTGCACGCCGACCCCGTGACGTACCACGTGGGCGCCAACCCGGGCGTCGACCCCGCGCACATCCTGTCCGTCGCGGACGGCGTCGTCGTGCCCTGCGCCGGCGGGCCCGCCCTGCTGACGCCCTTCGCCGGACAGGGCCGCGCGGACGCGGTCGTCGCCGCCAACCTCGGCGTCGTCTCCGGCATGGGCGGCAGCCCGGACACCCTCTTTGCCGACGCCGCCCGGGCCCGGGAGCTCGGCGCGACGGAACTGCGGCTCTATCACGCCGGGTTGGCGTCGGACGACGACCTGGAGGCGGTGCGCTCGGCGCTCGCCGGGCGCTGAAGGAGCAGGGCGGCCGTCACCGACAGGCATACGCCCAGGGCGAGCAACAGGGGGCGGTGGTCGACGAGTTCGACCAGTGCCGCCCCCACCGCGAGCCCGACGGCGTTCGGCGCGTACAGCAGCGTCCCGGCCGTGGCGGTGACCCGGCCGAGCAGCGCGTCCGGCGTCTCCCGCTGTACGGCGGTCAGCGCGGCGATCGGCGCACAAGGCAGTCCCGCCCCGATGGCCGCGCCGCACACCAGGGCGAGCGGGTCCGAGGGGACGGCCCGCGCGGCGACCGCGACGGCCGTCAGACCGATCCCGTACGCGGCGAACCGGCGTTGCCCCAGCCACCGCAGCGCGGGCCCCGACAGCAGCCCCACCGCGACCGAACCGGCGCCCTGGACGGCGTACAGCGCGCCCGCGTACGCGGGGGATCGGCCGAGGCTCTCGACGACGGCGTAGACCAGCGCGCCGTTGACGCCCGCGAACAGCATCGCCGCACCGCCGGCCAGGACCAGCGGGCGCAGCGCCGGGTGCGCCCACAGGAAGCGCGCGCCCTCGGCCGTCCTCGCCCGCAGGCCGCCGGTGGCCCGCCGCGGGCGTTCCTCACGCACCCGCACGCGCGCGTACAGCCCCGCCGCGGCGACGAAACTCGCGGCGTCCAGCAGCGCCACGCCCGGGCCGCCGTACGCCGCGTACAAGCCCGCCCCCGCCAGGGGAGCGACCAGCTTCATGCCCTCCACGGCTGTCGTGCGCAGCCCGTTGAAGTCGCCGAGCAGCTCCGGGGCGACAGCGGCGGCGACGAGCCCGGACTCGGCCGCGTCGGCCACCACCGAGGCGGCGCCGTACAGCACCAGCACCGCGAACAGCAGCCACAACCGGCCGGGGGAGTCGACCCCGAGGACGGTGAGCAGCAGGGCGGCCGGGCCCAGGTTCAGCGCGATGAGCAGGGGTCGGCGGCGCGCCCGGTCGGCGAGGGTGCCCAGCAGCGGGCCGGCCAGGGTGGGAGCCCACAGCGCGAGCACACACAGCGCCGCAAGCCCGTTCGAACCGGTGAGGTCCTTGACCCACACACCGGACGCCAGCCACATCGCCGAGGTTCCGAACCCGGATACCACCAATGCCGCCAGACAGATCGCCGCGTCGCGGTCCCGCAGGACGCGCACCACGGACCAGTTCTTCGTCATGCCTGGTCATCGTGGGTCTAAGGAGGCCCTCCCCGCATCGGGCAGGTGCCCTACGCGCGGCGGGCGGGCCCCGGGCGGACCCCGGGCGGACCCCGGCCGATGAGTTCTCGGCGGGCGGCCGGTCTACCCCGTATGACCGACACGACGACTTTTGACCTCGAACCGCAGGCCCGGATCATCGCGACCCTCGCGGCGGGCGTCCGTGACGAGCAGCTCGCGGATCCGACGCCCTGCCCGGGCACCGCCGTCCGCAACCTGCTCGGGCATCTGACCGGCCTCGCCGGCGCCTTCCGCGACGCCGCCCGCAAGGACCTCGGGTCCACGACCGACACTCCGCCGGACACCACCGCGACCGACATCGGCCCCGGCTGGCGCGAGGAACTGCCCAAGGTGCTCGACGAACTCGCCGACGCCTGGCGCGACCCGGCCGCCTGGACCGGCATGACCCGCGCGGGCGGCGTCGACCTGCCCGGCGCGGTCGCGGCCGCCGTCGCCGTCGACGAACTCGTCATCCATGGCTGGGACCTGGCCCGGGCCACTGGGCAGGAGTACGCGCCCGACCCGGCCGCGCTGCGGACCTCGCACGACTTCCTGCGGGCGGCCGCCGAGGAGTCGGACCGCGGGAACGGCATCTTCGGCCCCGTCGTGCCCGTCCCGGACGACGCCCCCCTGCTCGACCGGGCGGTCGCACTGAGCGGACGTGACCCGGGCTGGACGCCGTAGGACAGGTCCTGGCCGACCCGATGATCGTGTCGTAGACGGACCCAATCAGGGCGTGCCGGGCAGGCGCGAACCGTACGCTCCCCGTATGCCCCTCAGCCTCACCGTCCTCGGCACCGCCTCTCCGCACCCGGGGCCGGGCCGCCCCTGCTCCGGCTATCTGCTGCGCGGGGCGGGGGCCGAGGTCTGGGTGGACGCGGGGTTCGGGACGTTCGCGGAGTTGCGACGGCACACGGATCCCGACCGGCTCACGGCGATCTGGATCTCCCACCTCCACGCCGGCCACAGCGCCGATCTCCTCGCCGCCGCCCACGCGCTCGCCTACGGCGGAATGACCCCGCCGGCCCCGATCCCGGTGTACGCGCCGCTCGACTGCGCCCGTCGCCTGGCCGGCTTCCTCGGCCGCTCGGACGTACGGTTCCTGAGCGAGGTCCTCGACTTCAGGCCCCTGTTCGACGGGCACACCGTACGGCACTGGAACGTGCGCCTGACCTCGCGCGCCATGGCCCACGACACCGAGGCGTACGGGCTGCGCGCCGAGTGCCAGGGAAGCGTCTTCGCGTACTCGGGCGACAGCGGGCCGTGCGCCGCGCTCACCGAACTCGCCTCCGGTGCCGACCTGTTCCTGTGTGAGGCGGATCTCGACCGACATCGCGAAGGCGAACGCGAACAGCAGGTCCATCTCACGCCTGAGGACGCCGGCGACGCCGCCCGCAAGGCGGGGGTGCGGGAGCTGTACATCACCCACGTCGGGCCCGCCCTGACCCGCAAGGCCGCGACCGAGCGGGCCGCCCTCGTCTTCGACGGCCCCACCCGCACCGCACGCGAGGGCGAGACCATCCCCTTCTGACCCTCCGGTCCCGACCCGCCCTTCCGACGCCCCTTCCCAACGCCCCCGTCCAACACCTCTTTTGACACTTCCTTTGTCGGAACCATTGACGAATCACAGGGGCCCTCCTACCTTCAACGCGTCGTACTTCGTACGTCATATATGAGACGCGATACGCGAGATCTGAGATCAGATACGCGACTTCCGAGAGGCGCGCATGACCTCTGTGCCCACGCCGATCCCCTCCCGCACGCAGTACGTGCTGGAGGAGATCAAACGCCGCATCCTCACCGGGCGACTGACGCCCGGTCAGGCCCTGGTCGAGACCGAGCTCGCCGCGCAGTTCGGGGTCTCCAAGACCCCGGTGCGCGAAGCCCTCAAGACCCTGGCCGGCACCGGACTGGTCGTCATGAGCCAGTACAAGGGCGTCACGGTGCGCATGGTGGACGCGGACATGGCGCGCGAGGTCTACGACGTCCGGCTGCTCCTCGAACCCGAGGCGCTGAGACGGGCGGTACGGCGCGGCGCCTCCCTGGACGCGGCCCGCGATGCGCTGACGATGGCCGACGAGGCGACCGACACCGCCGAACGGTCCCTGGCCAACCGGGAGTTCCACCGCGCGCTCTACCTGCCGTGCGGCAACCCGCTGCTCGGCCGGATGCTCGACGAGGTCCGCGACCAGGCCGCCCTGGTCTCCGCCGTCGCCTGGGCCGCCTCGCCCTCCTGGGAGCGGGAGGCCGGCGAGCACCGCGAGATCCTGCGGCTGGCCCTGGGCGGCGACGCGGACGGCGCGGCCCGCGCCCTGCACGCCCACATCGCGTCCTTCGTGCACCGGGCGTTCCCCGAGACCGACGACGGGACCCTCGCGGGGGCCCAGGCAGAGGAAGGTCAGGAATGAGCAGCGTGGCGTTCGAGACCCAGCGTGCGGCCCTGGCCGACGTGGTGGCCATCCCGGTGACCCCGTTCGCCGGGGACGGCTCCATCGACCAGGACGCCCACCGGGCCCTGCTGCGCCGTCTGCTCGACGGCGGGATCACCACCCTCACCCCGAACGGCAACACCGGCGAGTTCTACGCCCTCACCCCCGAGGAGCGCCGCCTGGTCACGGAGTTGACGGTCGAGGAGGCGGGGGATCGTTCCGTCATCCTCGTCGGCGTCGGACACGACGTCCCCACCGCCGTCGCCTCCGCCCGGCACGCCCGGGAGCTGGGCGCGCAGATGGTGATGGTCCACCAGCCCGTCCACCCCTACGTCTCGCAGCGCGGCTGGGTCGACTACCACCGGGAGATCGCGCAGGCGGTGCCCGAACTCGGCGTCGTCCCCTACATCCGCAACACGCAGCTGCACGGCGAGCGCCTGGCCGAGCTCGCCGACGCCTGTCCCAACGTCGTCGGCGTCAAGTACGCCGTCCCGGACGCCGCCCGCTTCGCCGCCTTCGCGCGCGACGCCGGCCTGGAACGCTTCGTCTGGGTCGCCGGCCTCGCCGAGCCGTACGCCCCCTCCTACTTCTCCGCGGGCGCCACCGGCTTCACGTCCGGGCTGGTCAACGTCGCCCCCGCCGTTTCGTTGAACATGATCGAAGCGCTTCGATCGGGGGACTATCCGGCCGCGATGAAGGTGTGGGAACAGATCAGGCGCTTCGAGGAGCTGCGCGCCGCCAACGGCTCCGCCAACAACGTCACCATCGTCAAGGAGGCCCTTGCCTCCCTTGGTCTGTGCCGCCGCGAGGTCCGCCCCCCGAGCCGGCCGCTGCCCGAGGATGAGCGCGCCGAGGTCGCCGCCATAGTCGCCGGATGGTCCATATGAAGCGCTTCGACGATCATATAGTCGGCCCCGCGGACGACGGCACCGCCGCCGCCGAGCGTCCTTCGGTGAGGCATCCTGCGCTGAAGCGTCCGGAGGAACTCCGAAGCCACCAGTGGTACGGCACCGACGGCCTTCGCTCCTTCAGCCACCGCGCCCGCACCCGCCAGCTCGGCTACCTCCCCGAGGAACACCTCGGCAAGCCGGTCATCGCGATCCTCAACACCTGGTCCGACATCAACCCCTGCCATGTCCACCTGCGCGACCGCGCCCAGGCCGTGAAGCGGGGTGTGTGGCAGGCGGGCGGTTTCCCGCTGGAGTTCCCGGTCGCCACGCTCAGCGAGACCTTCCAGAAGCCGACGCCGATGCTCTACCGCAACCTGCTCGCCATGGAGACCGAGGAGCTGCTGCGCTCCTACCCGGTCGACGGCGCCGTGCTGATGGGCGGCTGCGACAAGACGACCCCCGCGCTGCTCATGGGCGCGGCGAGCGTCGACCTGCCCACCGTCTTCGTGCCGGCCGGGCCCATGCTGCCGGGCCATTGGCGAGGCGAGATCCTCGGCTCGGGCACCGACATGTGGAAGTACTGGGACGACAAGCGGGCTGGCGTGATCGGCGACTGCGAGCTGGCCGAGCTGGAGAACGGCCTCGCCCGCTCGCCGGGTCACTGCATGACGATGGGCACGGCGTCCACGCTGACGGCCGCGGCGGAGGCGCTGGGTGTGACGGTGCCGGGTGCGTCGAGCATCCCGGCCGTGGACTCCGGGCACGATCGGATGGCCGCATCGTCCGGCATGAGGATCGTTGAACAAGTCCACAAGGGGCGCCTCCTCTCCGAGATCCTCACCCACGACGCCTTCGAGGACGCGGTGACGACCGTCCTTGGCCTCGGCGGTTCGACGAACGCCGTCATCCACCTCATCGCCATGGCCGGCCGCGCGGGCGTCAGGCTCACCCTCGACGACTTCGACCGGATCGCCCGCACGGTTCCCGTCCTCGCCAACGTCCGCCCCGGCGGCCAGAAGCACCTCATGGAGGACTTCCACTTCGCGGGCGGCCTGCCCGGCTTCCTCTCCCGGATCCCGGACCTGCTCCATCTCGACCGCCCGACGGTCTCGTTCGACACCCTGCGCGAGCAGCTCGCCGGCGCGCAGGTCCACCACGACGACGTCATCCGGCTCCGGGACAACCCGGTCGCCGCCGAGGGCGGGGTCGCCGTACTGCGCGGCAACCTCTGCCCGGACGGCGCCGTCATCAAGCACATCGCCGCCGAGCCGCATCTGCTCAAGCACACCGGACCCGCGGTCGTCTTCGACGACTACAGGACCATGCAACGCACCATCAACGACCTCGAGTTGGGCATCACCGCCGACACGGTCCTGGTGCTGCGGGGCTCCGGCCCCAAGGGCGGTCCGGGCATGCCCGAGTACGGCATGCTGCCCATCCCCGATCATCTGCTCAAACAGGGCGTGCGGGACATGGTGCGGATCTCCGACGCCCGGATGAGCGGGACGAGTTACGGCGCGTGCGTGCTGCACGTGGCGCCCGAGTCGTACGTCGGCGGGCCGCTGGCCCTGGTGCGCACGGGCGACTCGATCACCCTCGACGTCGAGGCCCGAACTCTCCAACTCAACGTGGACGACGAGGAGCTGGAGCGGCGCAGGGCGGACTGGACGCCGCCGCCCGCCCGTTACGAGCGCGGTTACGGAGCGCTCTACAACGAACAGATCACCCAGGCCGACACCGGCTGCGACTTCGAGTTCCTGGCACGGCCAGGCAAGGTTCCGGACCCGTACGCAGGCTGACCGGGCCCGCTCAGGGGCCGCGGGGCCGTATCGATATGCGGCTCCGCCGCGTGGGCGCGACCGGCCACGACGCATCCGCAGCCGCCACACCGCAACAAGGGGCACCCCGTACCGCGAAAGGGCAACCTCCGCCCGTCGAGAAAGCGCTTCCTGTACGACCTCCGCACGACGTACCGAGAACGGAGACCCTGTCATGGCCCAAGCCGCAGCCGTGGCGAAACCGCCCGCGCCACCCCGGCGGCGCCGTGCCTCCGCCACGCCGCGCAGACTGCCGTATCTGCTGATCGCGCCGGCGGTCCTGCTGATGCTGGGCTTCATCGCCTACCCGGTCATCAGCGTCTTCTACTACAGCCTGCAGAACTACAACCCCACCAAACCGTGGCGGAACGGCTACGCGGGCTTCGACAACTTCGTCCACGCCTTCACCGACGACCCGCAGTTCTGGGACACGCTGACCTTCAGCGCCAAGTGGGTCGTCGTCGAGGTCGGACTGCAGCTGCTGTTCGGTCTGGCCCTGGCGCTGATCGTCAACCAGACCTTCGTGGGGCGCTCGCTCGGCCGCGCCCTGGTCTTCTCGCCGTGGGCCGTCTCCGGCGTGCTGACCTCCGCGATCTGGGTGCTGCTCTACAACTCCCAGACCGGCATCACCCGTTACCTCGCGGACATGGGCATCGGCGAGTACGGCACGAGCTGGCTGTCGGACACCTCCACCGTCTTCCCGGCGGCGATCGTCGCCGACCTGTGGCGCGGTGTCCCCTTCTTCGCGATCCTGATCCTCGCCGACCTCCAGTCCGTCTCCAAGGACCTGTACGAGGCCGCCGAGGTCGACGGGGCCAGCAGGATCAAGCAGTTCTGGCACATCACCCTGCCCCATCTGAAGGACGCCATCGTCCTGTCCACGCTGCTGCGCGCGGTGTGGGAGTTCAACAACGTCGACCTGCTGTACACGCTCACCGGCGGCGGCCCCGCGGGGGAGACCACCACCCTCCCGCTCTACATCGCCAACACCAGCGTCGACGCCCACAACTTCGGCTACGCGTCCGCCCTCACCACGGTCGCGTTCGTGATCCTGCTCTTCTGCTCGATGGTCTATCTGCGGCTGAGCAAGTTCGGAGGAGGCGACAAGTGATCACCAAGGAGGCAACCGAGGTCGCACCCGCCCCCGTGCGCGTGCCCACCGCCGCCGACCGACGGCCGACCGGGAAGAAGCGCGCCTGGGACGAGGCGCCCCGCTGGCAGATCTACGTCCCGCTGGGGATCTACCTGGTCTTCACCCTCGTCCCCTTCTACTGGATCCTGCTCTTCGCGCTCCGCCCGGCGGGCTCGACCTCGCTCGTGCCCTGGCCGATGACCTTCGACCACTTCGAGAAGGTGTGGAACGAGCGGGACTTCGGGATCTACTTCCAGAACAGCCTGATCACCGGCGTGGCGACCCTGCTGCTGACCACCGGCGTCGCCCTGGCCGGCGGTTACGCCCTCGCCCGCTTCGACTTCAAGATCAAGCGCGGGTTCATGCTCGCCCTGCTGTGCACCCAGTTCGTGCCGGGCGCGCTGCTCCTGGTCCCGCTCTTCCAGATCTTCGCCGAGCTGAAGATGATCAACTCGCTGTCGAGCGTGATCATCGCCGAGACCGTTTTCCAGCTGCCTCTGTCGATGATCCTGATCAGCGGCTTCATCCGGAACGTGCCCTACTCCCTGGAGGAGGCCGCCTGGGTCGACGGCTGCAACCGGTTCACCGCCTTCCGCATCGTCGTCCTCCCCCTGCTGCGACCGGGCCTGATCGCCGTCGGCTCCTTCGCCTTCGTGCACGCCTGGAACCACTTCCTGTTCGCCCTGATGTTCCTCTCCGACCAGAGCAAGCAGACGATCCCGGTCGGCCTGAACACCCTGATGAGCGCGGACAGCGTCGACCTGGGCGCGCTGGCCGCGGGCGGCATCATCGCCGCCGTGCCCGTGGTGATCGTCTTCGCCTTCATCCAGAAGTGGCTGATCACCGGGTTCAGCGCGGGGGCGGTGAAGGGATGAGGAAACGTCAGGCCGCTGCAATGGCAACAACGTTTGGGCCACTGCCCGCGCACCCCGAGGTTCGAGACCTCAGCCAAAGCGACGCGGCATCCGGAGGTGTCCAATGAACCTCATGAACCTCATGAGCACCGCCGTCCCCGTCGTCCTCGCGGGCGCGCGCGGCCACGGCCGCTGGCACCTGGACAACATCCGCCGACTCCAGGACAAGGGAATCGTCCGGCTTGCGGGCATCTGCGAGCTGACCCCGCTGACGGCGGACGAGATCCCCGAGGGCCTCGGCATGCCCGAGCAGTCCGCCGACTTCGGCGCGCTGCTGGACACCACCGGCGCCCGGATCGCCGTCGTCTGCACCCCCATCCCCACCCACACCGATCTGGCCCTGACCGCGGCCCGCAAGGGCGTGCACCTGCTCCTGGAGAAGCCGCCCGCGCCGTCCTACGCCGAGTTCCGCCGGATGGCCGAGGGGGTCGCCGAGGCCGGCGTGGTCTGCCAGATCGGCTTCCAGTCGCTGGGCTCGCACGCTGTGCCCGCGATCCGCACCCTGATCGCCGACGGTGCGATCGGCGAGGTGGCCGGCGTCGGCGGAGCCGGGGCCTGGGCGCGCGCCGAGTCGTACTACCGGCGGGCGCCCTGGGCGGGCAAGCGGAGGCTGAACGGCGTCGACGTGATCGACGGGGCGCTCACCAACCCGCTCGCGCACGCCGTCGCCACCGCCCTCGCGCTGGCCGGAGCGACCCGCGCCGAGGACGTCACCGGCATCGAGACCGAGCTGGCGCACGCCAACGCCATCGAGTCCGACGACACCTCCTGCGTCCGCGTCACCACCGCCGACGGCCGTCACATCGTCGTCGCGGCCACCCTGTGCGCCGAGGACCCCGACGACCCGTACGTCGTCGTCCACGGCAGCCGCGGCCGGATCACGTACTGGTACAAGCAGGACCGCGTCCTGCTCCAGCGCGCCGGCCACGGCCCCGAGGAGTACGAGTACGGCCGCACCGACCTGCTGGAGAACCTCGTCGACCACCTCACCGACGGGGCCGAACTGCTCGTCCCGCCCGCCGCGACCGAGTCGTTCATGCGGGTCGTCGAGGCGATCCGGACCGCCCCCGACCCGGTCCAGCTGCCCGACGGCGCCTGGCGCCTGCTGCCCGACGAGGACCGGCGGGTCGTCCCCGGCATCGACGGCCTCGTCGCGGCCGCCGCCGACACCCTCGCCCTCTACTCCGAACTGGGCGCCCCCTGGGCGTTCACGACCGCGCATCCGAAAGAGGTGAGCCCCTGATGACCGCACCGGCACCCGACGCACCGGTCGTCCTGCGCGTCGCAGGCCGCCCGGTCGGCCGCTACGTCACCCGCCCCGAACTGCCCACCCGGCTCTCCCCACGCCCCTATCTGCACCCCGTCACCACCCTGGCCGGCACGGCGGTCACCGAACTGAGCCCGGCCGACCACACACACCACCTCGGCGTCGGTGTAGCCGTACCCGACGTCGAGGGGCACAACTTCTGGGGCGGCCGGACCTACGTCCGGGGTCAGGGCCCGACCGAGCTCGACAACCATGGCGCCCAGCGCCACGGCTCCTTCCAGCTGCGCGACCCCGACGGCTTCGTCGAGGAGCTGCGCTGGGTCGCCGCCGGCGCCGAGCTGCTGCGCGAGCGCCGCACGGTCGCCGCCACCGAACTCACCGACACCGCCTGGGCGTTGGACTTCACCTTCTCCCTCACCAACGTCACCTCCGGCCCGCTGTCGATCGGCAGTCCGGCGACGAACGGCCGCCCCGGCGCGGCCTACGGCGGCTTCTTCTGGCGCGCCCGGAAGGAGGCCAGGGCTCCGCAGGTCTTCACCGCCGACACCGAGGGCGAGGCCTCGGTCCACGGCGAGCGCGCCGACTGGCTCGCCCTGGCCGGCGCCGGCTGGACCCTCGTCTTCGCGGGCGCCACCGGCACCACCCGCCGCGACCCCTGGTTCGTGCGCACCGGCGAGTATCCGGGCGTCGGCTCCTCGCTGGCCTCTGCCGAGCGGCTGCCGATCCCGCCCGGCGAGACGGCCGTACGGCGCGTCGTCACCGTCGTCGCCGACGGCCGCCCGGACCGGGACGAGGCGGCGGCGCTGGTCCGCAAGGCGGTCAGCCAGTGACCCACGAGCCGCACGGCACCTACACGAACCCGATCCTGAACGCCGACTGGTCCGACCCCGACGTCGTGCGCGTCGGCGACGACTTCTACCTCACCGCATCCAGCTTCGGCCGCGCCCCCGGCCTGCCGCTGCTGCACTCGCGCGACCTGGTCAACTGGACCCTGGTCGGACACGCCCTGGAACGCCTGGAACCCGCAGCGGAGTTCAACACCCCGCGCCACGACTGCGGTGTCTGGGCACCGGCGTTGAGATGGCACGACGACCGCTTCTGGATTTTCTGGGGCGACCCCGACCAGGGCATCTTACAGGTCAACGCCCCTGAGATCAGGGGCCCTTGGACCCGCCCGCACCTGGTGAAGGAGGGCAGGGGACTCATCGACCCGTGCCCCCTGTGGGACGACGACAGCGGCGAGGCGTATCTCGTCCACGCCTGGGCGAAGTCCCGCGCGGGCGTCAAGAACCGGCTCACCGGCCACCGCATGCACCCCGAGGGGACGGCCGTCCTCGACGAGGGCAAGCTGATCGTCGACGGGGACCGCATCCCCGGCTGGTTCACCCTCGAAGGGCCGAAGCTCTACCGGCACGACGGCTGGTTCTGGATCCTCGCCCCCGCCGGGGGAGTGGAGACCGGCTGGCAGGGCGCCTTCCGCGCCCGGGACTTCTTCGGCCCGTACGAGGAGCGGGTCGTCCTG
Source organism: Streptomyces sp. NPDC050121 (assembly GCF_044460385.1). Classification (NCBI taxonomy): domain Bacteria; kingdom Bacillati; phylum Actinomycetota; class Actinomycetes; order Kitasatosporales; family Streptomycetaceae; genus Streptomyces; species Streptomyces sp. NPDC050121. Next base: position 144,279 of record NZ_JBITJV010000011.1, read on the forward strand.
GAACAGCGGGACACCCAGGTCAACGGCCCCCACCAGGGCGGCTGGGTGCGCACCCCGTCCGGCGAGGACTGGTTCCTGCACTTCCAGCAGCGCGGCGCGTACGGCCGCGTGGTCCACCTCCAGCCCATGCGCTGGGGCCCGGAGGGCTGGCCGGTCATCGGCGACGAGGGCGCTCCCGTCCTCCGGCACCGGCGGCCCGGTCTGCCCGCGCAGCCCGCCGCCGCGCCCGCCACCGACGACGACTTCCCCGGCGGACGCTTCGGCCGCCAGTGGTCGTGGACGGCCAACCCCCATGACGGCCTCGCCACCCAGCACTCCGCCGACGGACTGCGCCTGACCTGCGTACGGACGGCCGACGCGCACGACCTGCGCACCCTGCCGAACATCCTCACCCAACGACTGCCCGGCGTCCCGTCCACCGTGGAGGTGGAGCTGCGGCTGCACAGTGAGGAGCCGGACGCCCGCGCCGGACTCGCGGTCCTCGGCGACGCCTTCGGCTGGATCGGCCTCCAGCGCGGCGCCGACGGCGCCGTCCACCTCGTGCACCGGTTCGCCGAACAGGTCGCCGAGCAGGAACGCGATGCCGCTCACCCGCGGCTCGCCCCCGACGGGCGGGCCCGCCTGCGGATCGAGATCGGCGCGGGCGCCCGCTGCCGTTTCGCCTACGACGTCGGCGACGGCCTGCGCTGGTCCGGCCCCGTCTTCGCCGCCACTCCCTGGCGCTGGGTCGGCGCCCTGCTCGGCCTCTTCGCCGTCGCGCCGGTCGGAACCGGGCACGCGGGGGCCGCCACGTTCAACGAGTTCCGGATCAGACCTCTTTAACTCACCTGTTCTGTACGCCTGTTGGGAGCCGCAATGACGCACTTCCCTAGCAAGCGCTTGCCGAGACCCGGGTTGGTCATGGCGGCCGTGGCCGGCCTGGTGGCGGCGCTCGGCCTCGGCGCGGTCGGCGAGGCGAGGGCCGCCGTCCGACCGACGACCACCGTCGCCGCCACGTCCTCGACGTCCTCGACGTCGTCCTCCGCCCCGACGTCCTCGGCGGCTCGCTGGACCGACCGGGCCCACGGTTTCGCCTCCGTCGCCGGGGGCACCACCGGAGGCGCCGGCGGCACGGTCGTCACCGTCACCGACCAGGCCCAGCTCGCGAAGTACGCGGCCGCCGAGGAGCCCTACGTCATCCGGGTCAAGGGCGCGGTGGCCGTCGAGCCCTTCGGCTCCGACATCGTCGTGACCTCGAACAAGACGATCATCGGCGTCGGTGACACCGGCGAGATCGTGCACGGCGAACTGCACCTGAACCCCGGCACGCACAACGTGATCATCCGCAACCTGACGATCCGGGACTCCTACGTCGAGGGCGACTGGGACGGCAAGACGACCGACTTCGACGCGATCCAGATGGACACCGTCGACCACGTCTGGATCGACCACAACACGTTGACGCACATGGGCGACGGACTGCTCGACATCCGCAAGGACAGCCAGTACATCACCGTTTCCTACAACCGATTCAGCAACCACAACAAGGCGTTCGGCATCGGCTGGACGACCAACGTCCGCACCCAGATCACCATCGACCACAACTGGTTCACGGGCACGAAACAGCGCAACCCCTCGGCCGACAACTGCGCCTACGCCCACCTCTACAACAACTACGTGTCGGCGCAGGTGGCCGACGGGGACCCGGTGTGGACGTACGGGAACTGGTCGCGAGGCCACACGAAGATGGTCATCGAGAACGGTTACTACGACGGCGTCCAGCATCCCTACCAGGCCGACGCGACGGCCGAGCTGGTCGAGCGCGGGTCGATCCTGCGCAACACGAGCGGGCGCACCGACGAGTGGGGCGCCGCCTTCGACCCGCGGGAGTTCTACGCCTACCGGCTGGACCCGGCGGCGGCCGTTCCCGCGCTGGTCACCCGGTTCTCCGGGCCGCAGGCGCGGATCGGCGCCGCGCTCCCGCCGACCGTGCCGGGCGACCACCCGACCGTGCCGGGCGACCACCCGACCGTGCCGGGCGACCACCCGACCGTGCCGGGCGACCACCCGACCGTCCCGGGCGACCACCCGACCGTCCGGTGAACACCCCCCATGACCCCCCACAACTTCATATCTCCGTTGGGATCCAGAAGAAGAGAGCCGACCATATGAAGAGCAGCATCCGCAGAAGCAGGCGCGCCGCCCTGGCCGTCGCCCTGGGCTCCGTGCTCGCGCTGACCGCCACCGCGTGTGGTGACGACGGCAGCGGCGCCGCGGGGGACAAGGGAGGCGAGGGCTCCGGCAAGGGTGAGATCACCTTCTGGGACAACAACGGCGGTGTCCGCACCGACATCTGGAAGGAGATCATCGCCGACTTCGAGAAGGCCAACCCGGACATCAAGGTCAAGTACGTCGGGATCCCGGCCGCGAGTGCCCAGTCCAAGTACGACACCGCCATCCAGGGCGGCGGTCTGCCCGACGTCGGCGGGGTGGGCACCGCGATGCTCGCCGAGGTCGCGGTGCAGGGCGCGCTGGAGCCGCTGGACAGCCGGCTGGAGAAGAGCGCCCTGAAGGGCAAGCTGAGCCAGAACCTGCTTGACAGCAGCCGGTCGGCCGGCGGCGGCAAGGAGCTCTACCAGATCCCGACCTCGTCCAACAACGGCACCCTGTGGTACCGCACCGACCTGTTCCAGAAGGCCGGTCTGGACGCGCCGACCACCTGGACGAAGTTCTACGAGGCCGCCGACAAGCTCACGAACCAGAGCAAGAACGAGTTCGGCTTCACCATCCGAGGCGGCGAGGGATCCATCGCGCCGGCCCTGGACGCGGCGTACAGCCAGTCCGGCATCGACACCTTCTGGAACGGCGACAAGACCACCGTCAACGACCCGAAGCTCGTCGCCGCGCTGGAGAAGTACGTTGCCCTGTACAAGAAGGACACTCCGTCCGCCGACGTCAACAACGACTTCACCAAGATGGTCGCCCAGTGGGACAGCGGCACCATCGGCATGCTCAGCCACAACCTCGGCTCCTACCAGGACCACCTGAAGGCACTGGGCGCGGACAAGTTCCGCGGCATCCCCAGCCCGACCCAGGACAGTGGCGCCCGGGTGCAGGTCTCCAACCCCGTCGACGGGCTGAGCGTCTTCAAGACCAGCAAGAACAAGACGGCCGCCTGGAAGTTCGTGGAGTTCGCCGTCTCGCACGAGGAGAACTCCAAGTACAACAAGGCCGCGGGGCAGATCCCGGCGAACACCGAGGCCGCGAAGGACGCGTGGATCCAGCAGGCCGAGCCGACGAAGCTGGCCGCCGAGGCGCTCAACGGAGCCGACACCAAGATCGTGCAGTTCCCGTACTACCTGCCCGACTGGAACACGATCTCGAAGGCGGACAACGAGCCGAACTACCAGAAGGTGCTGCTCGGAAAGATGAGCGCAAAGGAATTCCTGGACACGTTGGCCGAGCAGCTGAACGCCGCGCAGGCCGACTGGAAGAAGAACCACGGATAGCTCGTGTGGTTTCGGTTTGTGGGGGACTGCCGGCCGGTTGGGGCTGGCCGCGCAGTTCCCCGCGCCCCTGCACATCCATACCCCCTGTTGAAAGGTGCACGTTCGTGTCCCTTAGCCGCAGACAGGTCACCTCGGCGGCCCTCGCCGCCCTTCCTCTCGGACTCGCAGGAGCCGTTCCTGCCCATGCCGGTGGATCCCGGCCCCGCACGCTCTTCATCGCCGGTGACTCCACCGCCGCCCAGAAGTATTCCGACGCCGCTCCCGAGACCGGGTGGGGCATGGCGGTTGCGTTCTTTCTGCACAAGGACCGGCCGGTCGCCAACCACGCCGTGAACGGACGCAGTTCCAAGAGCTTCGTCGACGAAGGCCGGCTCGACGCCGTTCTCGCCGCGATCCGCCCGGGGGACTTCCTGCTGATCCAGTTCGCGCACAACGACGAGAAGACCACCGACCCGACGCGGTACACCGAGCCCTGGACGACGTACCAGGACTACCTGCGGATGTACATCGACGGCGCCCGCGCGAAGGGCGCGCGGCCCGTGCTCGCCACACCGGTCGAGCGCCGCAGGTTCGACGCCGAGGGCAACGCCCTGCCCACGCACGGCGAGTACCCCGCCGCCATGCGCGCGCTCGCCGAGTCGGAGCGGGTGGCGCTGCTCGACGTCCAGTCCCTCTCGCTCGCGCTGTGGCAGCGGCTCGGGGTCGAGGCCACGAAGACGTACTTCAACTGGACCGCGACCGAGCAGGACAACACGCACTTCAATCCGCCGGGCGCGATCGCCGTGGCGCGACTCGTCGCCCGGGAGCTGCTGCGGACGCGGGTGCTCGCGCCGCGCGACGTCGTCCGGCTGCACGACGAGATCCCCACGTCCTGGATCACCTGGCCCGCGCCGCTTTCGTAACCGCTCTCGCAACACCGCACCGCTCTCTTACTCAGAGGAGACCTGCACAGTGCATACACGCGTATGTCATGCTCGCGTCATAGCTGCTCTGGTGGGGTGTACCGCCCTGGTGCTGTCCGTCACCGGCACGGCGTCCGCCCAGCCCCAGGCCCAGTCCTCCCACTCCGCCTCCCATGATCTGGGCCGGCAGGTCCTGGGCGTCAACGACGGATGGGGGTCCTACGGGACCGGGACGACGGGCGGGTCGGCCGCCGACGCCGCCCACGTCTACACCGTCACCGACTGGGCCGGCTTCAAGGCCGCCCTCGCCGCCGGCGGCAGCGCGCCGAAGATCATCAAGGTGAAGGGCGCCATCGACGCCGACGGGCCGAGCTGCGCCTCGTTCGCCGCGCCGGGGTACGACTTCGACACCTACCTGAAGACCTACGACCCCGCTGTCTGGGGCCGCGACAAGAACCTGGACGCCGAGCCCGACGGCAGCCCCGAGGGTCTGCGCCGCGCCTCCGCCGCCAACCAGGACGCCTACATCAAGGCCACCGTGCCCGCCAACACCACCATCGTCGGCATCGGCCGGGGCGCCGGTTTCAAGGGCGCCAGCCTGCAGATCAAGGGCGTCGACAACGTCATCGTCCGCAACCTGTCCTTCGAGAGCCCCCTCGACTGCTTCCCGCAGTGGGACCCGACCGACACCGCCGACGGAAACTGGAACTCCGAGTACGACAGCGCGGTGGTCTACGGGTCGACGCACGTCTGGATGGACCACAACACCTTCACCGACGGCGACCACCCGGACAGCACGCTGCCCTCGTACTACGGGCGGATCTTCGAGCAGCACGACGGCGAGCTCGACATCGTCAAGGGCGCCGACTACGTCACCGCCTCCTGGAACGTCTTCACCGACCACGACAAGACGATCCTGATCGGCAACAGCGACAGCGCCTCGACGGCCGCGGTGGACCGGGGCCATCTGAAGGTCACCTTCCATCACAACCTTTTCTCGAACCTCGTGGAGCGGGCTCCGAGGGTCCGCTTCGGGCAGGTCGACTCCTACAACAACCACTTCGTCGCGGGTGACGGCTACTCCTACAGCTACGGCATCGGCATGGAGTCCCAGCTCGTCGCCGAGCACAACGCCTTCACACTGCCGGCCGGGACCGGCGCCGGGAAGATCCTCAAGAAGTGGAAGGACGCGCCGCTCACCGCCGCCGACAACTACGTCAACGGTGAGCCGACCGACCTGATCGCCGTCCACAACGCCGAGGTGCCGACCGAGATCCTGCGGTCCGGCGCGGGTTGGACACCCACCCTGCGCACCAAGGTCGACCCCACCCGGACCGTTCCGCGGATCGTCGACTGCGGCGCGGGCGCGGGACGCCTCGGCTGAGCCGTCCGTACGACGACCGGGGCGGCGCCCACTCGTCGCCCCGGCCCTTCTCCCCGCACCGCCGCACCGCGAAGGAGCACCCGCATGCCCTCGCCCCACCTCGGTCAACTCCCCCTCTCCAGAAGGGGATTCCTCGCCGCGAGCGCCGGCACGGTCGCCGCCCTCGGCCTCGCCGCCCCGCCCGCGCGGGCAGCCACCGGACGGCGCCGCCTCTTCGGCCGCTACGGCAGCCCCGCCGCCCGTCGCACCCCCCAGACCCTGTACGTCGCCCCGGACGGCCAGGGCGACTTCACCTCCGTCCGCGCCGCCGTCGCCGCCACCACCGGCAGCGGCTGGACGCTCGTCCTCGCACCGGGCGTGTACCGGGAAACGGTCGCCGTCGACGTCACCCGCACCGAGGCCACCTGGATCGGCGCCTCCGAGAACCCCCGTGACGTCGTCATCGTCTACGACAACGCGGCCGGCACCCCCAAGCCCGGCGGCGGCACCTACGGCACCACCGGGTCGGCCACCACCACCGTGCAGGCCGACGGCTTCACCGCCCGCTGGATCACCTTCGCCAACGACTGGCTGCGCGCCGACCACCCCGACATCACCGGCACCCAGGCCGTCGCCATCAAGGTCCAGGGCGACCGCTCCGCCTTCCACCACTGCCGCTTCCTCGGCCACCAGGACACCCTGTACGCCGACTCCGTCGCCCTCGGCGTCTTCGCCCGCCAGTACTACGCGCACTGCTACGCCGAGGGAGACGTCGACTTCGTCTTCGGCCGGGCGACGGCCGTCTACGAGCAGTGCCACTTCCGCACCCTGAACCGCACCGACCTGGCCGCCGCGCCCTACGGCTTCGTCTTCGCGCCCTCCACGGCCGGCCCCAACCCGCTCGGATACCTGGTCAGCCGGAGCCGGGTCAGCAGCGCGGCCCCGGACGCCCTCTACAAACTGGCCCGCCCCTGGGTCCCCAGCTCCGACACCACCGCCCGCCCGAGCCTCACCGTCCGCGACACCCGCCTCGACGCCGGCCTCGACGCGGTCGCGCCCTACACCAACATGTCGAACTCCTTCCCCTGGCAGTCGATGCGGTTCGCCGAGTACCACAACTTTGGTCCCGGCGCGGAGATCACCGCCCCCGAGAACCGGCCCCAACTGACCGACGCGCAGGCGGAGTCGGCGACGCGTGCCGCCTACCTCGGCGACTGGGCCCCGTGGAAGGAGTGCTGACCGTGCTGAGCAGACGTACCCTCCTGACCGGCCTCGCCGCCGGCGGTCCGACGACCGTCGCTGCCACGCCCGCCCTCGCTCACGGCGGCCGTGTCCTGCACGTCCGCCCCGGCGACTCCGTCCAGGCGGCCGTCGACGCGGTGAGTGGCCCGGGCTGGACGATCGTCGTGCATCCCGGGACGTACCGCGAGGTCGTCGACGTAGCGGTCGGCAAAGCCGAGTTGACCCTGCGCGGTGCCAGTCGCGACCCCCGTGCCGCCGTCATCGTCTTCGACAACGCCAACGGCACCCCGAAGCCGGACGGCTCGGGCACCTACGGCACGGCCGGCTCCGCCACCTTCACCTCGGCGGCGCCCGGGCTGACCGTCCGCGACCTGACGCTCGCCAACGACTGGCTGCGCGCCGACCACCCCGACATCACGGGGACACAGGCGGTCGCCGCGTATGTGACGGGGGACAGGTCGCGTTTGGAGAACGTCCGGCTGCTGGCCCACCAGGACACCCTGTTCGCGGACACGACCGCGCTGGACGCCTTCGACCGGCAGTACTACCGCAACTGTTACATCGAGGGCGACGTCGACTTCGTCTTCGGCCGGGCGACCGCCGTGTTCGACGCCTGCCACTTCCACACCCTGCGACGGGACGTGGCCTTCACTCCCAAGGGCATGGTCTTCGCCCCCGCCACGGCCCGCGCCAACCCGTACGGCTTCCTGGCCGTGCGCGCACGCGTGACCTCGGGTGCCGAGGACGCCGCGTACAAGATCGCCCGGCCCTGGGTGCCGTCGTACGAGACCACCGCCTGGCCCTCGCTGGTCGTGCGGGACAGCCGGCTCGGCCCGGGCATCGACGCGGTGACCCCGTACACCAACATGCGTGACGCCTACCCGTGGCAGACCATGCGGTTCCGGGAGTACGGCAACTCCGGGCCCGGCGCGGTGGTCTCGGTGCCGGAGAACCGGCCGCAGCTGACGGCCCGGGAGGCCGCCACGCACACCCGGCGGACGTACCTCCGCAACTGGAGGCCGTATGAGTGTCCGTGACCCGGTGGGACGGCGGGCGCTCGTCGTGGGGGCCGGGGCGGCGCTGGTCACGGCGGGAGCGGTGAGCGGGGCGCAGGCGGGGGTCGTCGACGGACCACTGCCCGACTTCCACCCCGCCCTCAAGGCCGAGCTGGACTTCCCGCTCGCCTGGGGACGGTCCCCGGTCCGGGACTTCCGCGCCTGGCGCCGAGCCGCCCGCGCCCAGGTCGAGGAGCTGCTCGTCGTCGAACGGGACGACCGCACCCCGTACGCCCCCGAGTTCGGTGCGCGCTCCGAAGACGGGAGCTGCTCAAGGGAGTTGGTCACCCTCTCCCTCACCCGGTACGAACGCGTCCGCGCGGCCCTGCTCACCCCGCACGGCAAGGGCCCCTTCCCGGCCGTGCTGCTCCTGCACGACCACGGGGCGAAGTTCGACATCGGCAAGGAGAAGCTGGTCCGGCCCTGGTACGACGACGTCCGGCTGGCCTCCGCGCAGGGCTGGGCCAAGAAGTACTTCAGCGGGCGGTTCGTCGGCGACGAACTGGCCCGGCGCGGGTATGTGGTCCTCGCCGTGGACGCTCTGGGCTGGGGCGACCGGGGGCCGCTCGGCTACGACCAGCAGCAGGCCCTGGCCAGTAACTTCTTCAACCTCGGGTCCTCCCTGGCCGGACTCATGGCCCGCGAGGACGCCCGGGCCGCCGGTTTCCTCGCCGGCCTCGACCGCGTGGACGCCACGCGGGTCGCGGCCGTCGGGTTCTCCATGGGCGCCTTCCGCGCCTGGCAGGCCGCCGCGCTCAGCGACGACCTCGCCGCGGCGGCGGCCGTCTGCTGGATGACCGGCCTGAAGGAAATGATGGAGCCCGGCAACAACACGCTGCGCGGGCAGTCCTCGTACTACATGCTCCACCCCGGGCTTCCCCGGTTCCTCGACTTCCCCGACGTGGCGAGCATCGCCGCACCCAGGCCGATGCTGTTCCTCGGCGGCGAGCAGGATCCGCTGTTCCCCGCCGAGGGCGTCCGGGCGGCCTACGCCAAGATGCGCGCCGTCTGGCGCTCCCGCCACGCCGAGGAGCGGCTCCGTACCGAGATCTGGCCGGGGCTCGGCCATCTCTTCACGGACCGCATGCAGGACGAGGTCTTCGCCTGGCTCGACGCCGTCCTGTGATCCGTCCCCACCCGAATGACGAGAGGATCCCCACCTCATGAGCCGCATCAGGAGTTCCCTCACCGCTCTCGCCGTCGTCACCGCCGGCGCGGGTCTCGCCGTACTCCCCACCCAGGCGCAGGCCGCGACCGTGGTCGTCAGCAACTCCACGGACCTGTCCAACGCCATCAAGAACGCCGGCGCCGGCACTGTCATCCAGGTCCGTGGCGGCACCTACTACCCGACCGCCACCCTCCAGTCCACGGCCAACGGCACCTCCTCCTCACCCATCACCCTCACGGCGTACGGCTCGGAGACCGTGAAGATCGACGGCGGGAGCCTCCCCGACGGCGCCTGGATCTTCAAGCTGACCGCCGACTACTGGAACGTCTCCAACATCACGTTCCAGAACTCCCCGGACAGCGCCGTCGTCTGCCAGTCCTGCACCGGCACCAACTGGAACAACATCAAGACCATCAACGGCGGCGACTCCGGCTTCACCCTCACCGGAGACGGGACGGTCAACAACACCGTCAAGAACATCGACTCCTACGGCAACTACGACGCCGCGGGCCACGGCGAGAACGCGGACGGCGTCGCCGTGAAGTTCGGCTCCGGCACCGGAAACCTCATCACCGGCGCCCGCCTCTACAACAACTCGGACGACGGGATCGACTTCTGGTCCTTCTCCTCGCCCGTCACCATCGAGCACACCTGGTCCATGGGCAACGGCGTCAACCGCTGGTCCGACTCGGCCTTCGCGGGCGACGGCAACGGCTACAAGCTGGGCGGCGACGGCGAGGTCGTCGCGCATGTCATCAACAACTCGGCCGCCTGGGGAAACGCCGGAAACGGTTTCACCGAGAACTCCAACACCGGGGCGATCGTCATCAACCGCACCACGGCCTACGCCAACAGCAAGTGGGGCTACTACTTCGCCACCAGCTCCGCCAAGCTCGGCAAGAACCTCGCGGTCGGCAACGGCGGCGGCGCGGTCAGCAAGGGCTCGAAGGTCACCTCGGCCGGCAACAACTGGGACTCCGGCGTCTCCACCCCCGCCTTCAGGTCGACGGACGCGAGCACCACGTACAACGCACGCAGCTCCAGCGGCACCCTGCCCGCCACCACGTTCCTGACGACCGGCTCGACGACCATCGGAGCGACGATGAACTGACCGGCCCTTGGGCCACCTGGGCGCCCGACCCGACCGCTTGACCCGTTTTTTGCCCGCCGAACGGGTATCGATCGGGCAACGGGTCTCGCGCCCACCCACGTGACGCGCGTAGAAAACGTGTCATGCATAAGTCACTACGTATCGTGGCCCTCACCGCGGCCTGCGCCGTCGCCGGCGCCGCCCTGTACGGCGCCGGCGCGGCGACGGCCGGCCAGTCCACGGCCAACTCCACCCACGAGCCCTACAACATCGGGCTCCTGGTGAAGGACATCGACACCTACTACGGCACCGCGCCGGACGCGAACGGCGTGTACCAGGCGTCGCCGGCCAGTCCGTACGCCAAGGACCTCGCGAGCATCGACAAGGCCGCCAGGAAGTACATCGACCAGGCCGCCCGCAAGGCGCTCAAGAAGGGCGAGAAGCCCGCGGTCGTCTTCGACATCGACGACACGCTGCTGCTCAGCCTCGACTACGAGAAGAAGACCAACTACACGTACAACTCGACCACTTGGGCCGAGTACGTGGCGCGGGCCGACCGTCCGGCCGTCTTCGGCAGCCCCGAGCTGGTGCGGTACGCGAAGGCCAAGGGCGTCGAGGTCTTCTACAACTCGGGCCTGAAGGAGTCGCAGCGCGCCTCGGCCGTCGAGAACCTGAAGAAGGTCGGTGCCGACGTGAACCTCGACGCCGCCCACATCTTCCTCAAGGACGCGGCCAACCCGCCGTCCTACCTCAGCGCCTGCGCGACGCCGGGCACCTGGAACTGCACGACCGTGCAGTACAAGTCCGGCACGCGGGGGCACATCGAGGACGACCTCGGGTACGAGATCATCGCCAACTTCGGCGACCAGTACTCGGACCTCGACGGCGGCTACGCCGACAGGAAGTACAAGCTTCCGAACCCGACGTACTTCGTCGGCTGAGACCGCGTACGCACCCCGGGCTGGACGGTACGGCCGGCCCGGCGTGCAGCGATAACCAAGCTTGCGCCGACTTGAGCAACACCTATGTCGTGGCGGGACACGCCGGAGGGGTGACAGCCCGAGAGGGTTTGAGCGCCCGTGAACCTCAGCTCGTGAGCTGGAACCCTTTGGCTTCGGTCAAAGGAGGATGTCAAGGAGTGGTGGCCGGTGGCGAGCATGCCGTACTCGGAACGCTTGGACAGGATCGTCCCCCGCTTGGTCCACGGGCCGAGCGGGGACGATCCCGTCGCCTACGCCACGTGGTGGTTCTCGCTGCGGGTGTCGTCCTGCGACCACATGAAGCAGTACGTGCCGCCGTGCTTGACCACGAAGGAACCCTCGCGGAAGTTCTCCGGGGTGAAGTCCTTCACCTTCGCCGGATCGAACGAGACCATGTCGTCGTTCAACGGCACGACTACCCGTGCCCGTTGCCCCAGTACAGATACGCCTGACCGTCGTCGTCCGTGAAGACCGCCGGGTCGATCATCTGACCGCTCCAGGCGCCCCCTTGGCCACCAGCGGCTTGCCAAGCGCCTCCATGAAGGGACCATCCTGATCAGCCGCACGCCCCGAACGGTTCTGGACGCACTGGTCGTCCGCTTTCGCATCCCGGGTGGCAACGCGGATCTTGTCCGTGGTCCGAGCCGAGTGGGCGGAGTCCCTCACGACCTGGGCACGTAGATGCGGCTGGAGGCGACAGAAAGGAAGAGGGCCAGCAGCAGTGTGCGGACGATACCCAGGCGGCGCATGACACTTCCTGTGTGATTGTGGGGGTTTCCTTTGGGTGTTTCTGTGGGGTGCAGTGCCCTCGGAGTGTCACCAGCGGGCATCGGACCGTCAATCGGTGAGGCCGGGGCGGGAGCGAGCGAAAGTTTCGACCCTTTTCGCGGGCGCGCGGCAACCCTTTCCGGCCGTGGCGGCGACTGGTGGGCAGAAACGGGCCGGAGCGGCCCCTCCCGGCCCGTTTCGTCCCATCGGCCTCAGTGAAAGGAACGCCCCCGTGCGTTTGAGCACCGGACGTCACCGCAGGACGCGCACCCTCTCGATCGCCGCCGCGGTGGCCGTTTCCGCGGGGGCGGGCGGTGTGTACCTCGGTCTGTCGAACGGTGGCGCCGAGGCCGCCTCGTCGACGGTCACCGTGTCCACCACCGCACAGCTCGAGTCGGCGGTGAGGAACGCGGTCGCCGGCACCGTCATCCAGGTCCGGGCCGGTACGTACTATCCGACGGCCACGCTCAAGTCGACAGCCGGCGGCACGAGTTCCGCCCGCATCACGTTGCGCGCGTACGGCAGCGAGAAGGTGACGATCGACGGCTCGAAGCTGCCCGCGGGGTCCTGGCTCGCCGGGATCTACGGCAGCTACTGGACCGTGCAGGACCTCACCTTCCAGTCCTCGCCCGCCCAGGGCTTCGTCGTCACCTCGTCGACCGGCGGCATCTTCAAGAACCTGGTCACCGCGAACAACGGCGACTCCGGGTTCACCCTGCGCGGCGACGGCACGGTGAACAACCTCGTGCAGAACCTGGACAGTTACGGCAACTACGATGCCGCGGGGCACGGTCAGAACGCGGACGGCATCGCCGTCAAGTTCGGCTCGGGAACGGGCAACAGGATCACCGGGGCGCGGTTGTACAACAACTCGGACGACGGCCTCGACCTGTGGCAGTTCTCCACCCCCGTCACCATCGAGCACTCGTGGGCCTTCGGCAACGGCAAGAACCGCTGGAGCGACTCCGCCTTCGAGGGCAACGGAAACGGTTTCAAGCTGGGCGGCGGGGGCGTCGCGGTGGCGCACCTCGTCAACGACAACGCCGCCTGGGACAACACGCTGAACGGTTTCACCGAGAACTCCAACACCGGCGCGATCGTGCTGAACCGCAACACCGCCTACGCCAACGCGAAAACGGGTTTCTACTTCGTCACCGGCAAGGCCCGGCTCGCCCGCAACCTCGCGGTGAGCAACAGGGGCGGGCCGGACAAGCTGGGGTCTTCGGCTGTCTCCGCGGCCAACAACTGGGACGCCGGTGTCGCCACGCCGGCCTTCGGGTCGACGGACGCGACGACGGCGTACGGCCCCCGAAGGCCGGACGGCGCCCTGCCGACGACGACGTTCCTGACCACGGGGTCGACGACCATCGGCACGACGATGAACTAGGGCGTGTTTCGAAGGTCCCGTCTGCCCGGCGACGCTACTTTCGAAACGTGTCCTGTCCCGCAGGGACGGCACCACAAGGAAACGCCCCCACCGGGTTCCAGCGGTGGGGGCGTTTCCTTCCGCCGACCCGAGAGGGGCTCGAGCCGGCAAGTTCTCAGGCGAGCAGATCGATGCAGTCGAACGACGTGCCCGGGCTCAGGAACGTCGTGCCGCTCGAACCGCTCACGATGCTGAGCTTCAGCACGTTGTACTGCGTCACGTCCGTCTTCCAGGCGCTCGCCGGGACGTTGTACGTGAACGTGTGGTTGTTGCCCCGGTAGGACCCCGTCGTCAGGGAGCGGGTCGAGGGCTGGGTGACGGCCGCCGGAACGGGCGAGACCCAGTCGTTCACCGACACCCGCGGGCGGCCGTTCGCGAACGCGTCCGTGACGCCGATCCGGAGGGTGTGCGCGGCCGCAGCCTGCTCCCCGGTCAGCTTGAAGTAGACAAGGACGCCGTCGTTGACGTCCTTCCACACATACGCCGGGAAGGACGCGGCCGCGTCGGCGCCGCCGATCGTGACGTTCCCCGTCCACTTCGCGGCGCGGGCGTCGGACGGATGGGCGTACGTCATGAGCTTGGCGTTCTTGAACTCGCCGGGGGTGCCGTCCCAGTCGCCGAGCCGCCAGAGCGTCTTCGCGGCAGACGGGTCGCCGGTGATCGAGAGGGTGTGCAGGGTCGTCGTCGCGCCCGCCGTCACCTTCACCGTCTCGGTGTGGACGGCCAGTTCACCCTTGTGGACGGTCAGGGTGTAGGTGCCCGGGAGCATGCCCTTGCAGGAGAACGCGCCCGTTCCGGCGGCGGCCTTCGCCCAGTACTGCGCGGTCGGGTTGGCGAAGCCGACCGTGTAGGGGTGGCTCGCGTCCATGCCCTTCAGGCCCACGCCCGCGACCTTGCCACGGCCCGCCCTGCCGACCCAGCCGGTGATGCCGAGGCCGTCCACCCAGGAGGTGTCCAGCTTGTCCTGGAACAACGACGCGGACGGTGCGGAGCCGTCGGTGAAGGCAAGGACGTACGGACCCTGCAGGCCGAAACGTTCCGCCTCGGTCTGGGCCTCGTTGTAGTGCAGGATCTCGTAGAGGCCCGCCCCCTTGTCGTTGGAGTGGCGCAGCAGGGACCGGTAGAAGGGGCCGCCGGAGGCCTTCTCGTGGTTGGAGCGGACCAGGTACAGGCCGACCGAACCCGTCGTGAAGCCGACGTGGTCGTGGTCGATGGTGCGCCTGCCCGAGTAGTGCTTGGAGTGGGTGGTGCCGTCCGCGCGCCGCCACACGTCACCGGCCTCGATGATCGTGTCGGAGGCCTCGATCCAGGAGTCCGAGCCGGTGTTGGGGAACATCCCGGGCTTGAGCCGGACGATGTACCGGGTCGCGGTGAAGGAGGCGTCGGCCTTGTTCGTCCAGAGGTAGATGTTGTTCTGGCCGCTGCGGGCCGCGTACCACTGGGTGATCGGGCCGTGCACGACCTTGATCAGGATCGTCGGGCCGGACTGCTCGACGGTGACGGCGGAGGTGCCGAGGCCGGACTCGACGTGCGAGTGCCTGCCGCCGTAGCCCTCGTACTCCTTGCCCTTGTAGAGAAGCGAGGTGAGGTCGCCGGTGGTCTTCGACACCTTGAAGACCAGCGAGGATCCCGTGTCGACGACGTAGTTCCTGCCGTCGTCCCGGTAGCCGAAGGCCGCGGCGGACGCGGACGACAGGAGGCCGGCGCCGCCCGCGACGGCCGCGCCGGTGGCGGCGACACCGATCGCGGAGGCCCCGAGCACCCGCCGGCGGGTGAGGGGTCGTCTCTTGTGCGTGCTCATGGACCGAGTCCTCGCGTGTGTGGTGACTCTTGCGCCTGGTGGTCGTCACCGGTGAGGAAAGGGTTGCCGCTGTTTCAGAAGTTTTTACGAGTCCTGCTCGACCCGTCCTACGAGTCGCCCCCGCCGTTCTCGGGGGAGGCGAAGCCGCCGCCCACGGAACCCTGCTGCTTGTCCGACTTGCCCTTGATCGCGTAGGTGTCGCCCTTGGCGTCCCGGCCGCCGCGGTCGTGGTTGTACTGCCCGGCGAACACCCAGTCGCCCTTGGCGACCGTACGGCCCTCCTTGAGCACCCAGGTGTAGACCAGGAAGCCGTTCCGCTCGGCGACCGTCAAGGTGAAGTCGTCCTCGGGCAGGGAGCGCCAGGCGCCGGTCGAGGAGACCCCGCCGGTCTGTGCGACCTTCAGCTGCACGGTGAGCTCGGTGAGCACCTCGGACGTCTTGAGGGTGACGTCGCTCTGTGCCCAGAAGTCGTTGCTGTGCGGGTCGATCGAGCCGTCCGACCACAGCGGGCCGTCCTCGTTGTCGTTCTTCGCCGGCAGCTCGGGCGCGGGCGCGGCGGGCGTCGCCCGCGAGGTCTGTGTCGGGGAGGTGCTCGGCTTCGCCGGGCCCTTCGCGCCGCCGCCGGAACCCGGCGTGGCCTTCGGCGAGGCCGGCGGGCGGCTCGTCGCGTCCGGGGACTCGATCGGGGGCGGTGACACGGAGACCGTCTGCTGGGGCGGGGTGTCGTCCTTCACCGCGGACGCGACCGCGTAGCCGCCGACCGCGAGCATGCTCGCGACCGCGGCCGTGGCCCCCACGATCCGCACCCAGCCCCACAGGGGCGGGCGGGTCGCCCGATGGTCGGACCGGTCCAGCGACTGCCCCGCCATACCGCGCTCGACCCGGGCCAGGATGCGCGCCCGGTCGGGCTCATGTGCCTCGGCCGCGCCGTGCAGCCGGGCGCGCAGCTCGTCGTGCACGTCCCGCTGCATCGTCATCGGTCCCTTCCCGAGGCCGTGGCCTCACCGGTGCGCACCATCGCGGGCACCTTGAGCGGAGTTCCCTTGGCGCCGAGCAGCTTCTGCAGCTCGGCCATTCCCTTGGAGGTCTGACTCTTCACCGTACCCACCGAGACCCCGAGGGCGAGCGCGGTGTCCTTCTCCGAGAGGTCGAAGGCGTGCCGCAGCACCACACAGGCCCGTTTGCGGAACGGCAGTCTACGCAGCGCCGACTGGACGTCCACCACGCCCGCGATGTCGGGGTTCTCCGTCTTCTCCTCGCGCTGCGACCAGAACAGGGCGATCCGGCGGCGCTCACGCACGGCGCTGCGGATACGGGTGCGGGCCAGGTTGGCGACGACGCCACGGGCGTACGCCACCGGATGGTCGGCCGCGCGCACCCGGTCCCAGCGGTTCCACAGCGCGAGGAGCGCGTCCGCAGCCAGGTCGTCGGCGGCGTCCGCCTCACCGGTCAACAGATGGGCGAGGCGGGACAGTTCCGCGTAGTGACGGTCGAAGAAGGCATGGAATTCCACGGAGGCGGCGTCGTCGACGACTGTGCCCACGGGTGACCTCTTCTCGATGCGACTTCTGGCACCCGTCGGGGTGCGGCCTGTGCGTGCGTGTCATGTGAATGACATGGGGATCCCGAGGAGGTTGTCGGGACGAGATCGGGAAGCGTAGCAGTGGTCGACTGCTTGGTTGGGTACGGGGGTTCGAACATCATGTGGCAGGCCGAACAAGAGCGGAACCCGATTCCGTAACACGGCGAAAACCCGAAGAGGGTTCAACGACGGAACAATCCAGCCAGCATCCGCACCCAGATCATTCAGGCACCTAGGAGTACCAGTCATGTCCGAGACGAAGAAGGCGGCCGACCGGCCAACTGCCCCGCCGGCCGCGGCGAGCAGCGTCGACCGGTTCTTCAAGATCTCCGAACGGGGATCCACCTTCGGCCGGGAGATACGCGGCGGCTTCGCCACGTTCTTCACCATGGCCTACATCCTTGTCCTGAATCCGATCATTCTGGGCAGCGCCAAGGACAAGTTCGGGCACCAGCTCGACACCGTCCAACTCACCACCGCGACCGCCCTGGTGGCGGCCGTCATGACGATCGTGATGGGTGTCGGCGGGAACCTGCCCCTGGCGCTCGCCGCGGGCCTCGGCCTGAACGCGGTCGTCGCCTTCCAGATCGCCCCGCTGATGAGCTGGGACGACGCGATGGGCCTCATCGTCCTGGAAGGCCTGCTGATCTGCGTCCTGGTGGTGACCGGTCTGCGCGAGGCCGTCATGCACGCCATCCCGCAGCCGCTCAAGCAGGCGATCAGCGTCGGCATCGGTCTGTTCATCGCCTTCATCGGCTTCGTCGACGCCGGTTTCGTCAGCCGGATCCCCGACGCCGCGAACACCACCGTCCCCGTGCAGCTCGGCGGCACCGGCACGCTCAGCGGCTGGCCGATTCTCGTCTTCTGCCTCGGCGTGCTGCTGACGATCGGGCTGCTCGCCCGCAAGGTCAAGGGCGCGATCCTGATCAGCATCGTGACCATGACGGTGCTCGCGATCGTCATCAACTCGATCGCCGACATCAAATCCTGGGGCCTGACCACGCCCTCGTGGCCCGACAAACTGGTCGGCACCCCCGACTTCGGGCTGATCGGTCACTTCAGCCTGTTCGGCGCGTTCGGCGAGACCGGCGCCATCACGGTCGTGCTGCTGGTCTTCACGCTCATCCTGTCCGACTTCTTCGACACCATGGGCACGGTCGTCGGCATCAGCGCGGAGGCCGGACTGCTGAACGAGAAGGGCGAGGTGCCCAACCTGGGCCGCGTGCTGCTCATCGACGGCGCGGCGGCGGTCGCGGGCGGCGCGGCCTCGTCGTCCTCCGCGACCTCCTACATCGAGTCGGCGGCCGGCGTCGGCGAGGGTTCGCGCACCGGCTTCTCCAACCTGGTCACCGGCGGCCTCTTCGCCCTCGCCCTGTTCCTGACGCCGGTCCTCACCATCGTCCCCCTCCAGGCGGCGGCCCCGGCCCTGGTCGCCGTCGGCTTTCTGATGATGACGCAGGTCAAGAGCATCGACTGGGACAAGTACGAGATCGCCATCCCGGCGTTCCTCACCATCGCCGTGATGCCGTTCACGTACTCGATCACCAACGGCATCGGCGCGGGCTTCCTGGCGTACGTCCTCATCAAGACGGTCCTCGGCAAGGCGAAGGACGTGCACTGGCTGCTGTGGGGGGCGTCGGCACTGTTCGTGGTGTACTTCGCGATCGACCCGATCGAGCAGATCCTGGGCGTGAAGTGACCTGTCCGACGGCCTAGTTCTTCAGTGCCGCCTCCATCATCGCCTTCGCGACGGGGGCGGCCAGCCCATTGCCGCTGACCTCGGAACGCGCCGCGTCCGACTGCTCGACCACGACCGCCACGGCGACCTCCTTGCCCGACGAGTCGGACTTGCCGTACGACGTGAACCAGGCGTACGGTGCCTTGCTGTTGTTCTCGCCGTTCTGTGCGGTGCCCGTCTTGCCGCCGACGGTGACGCCGTCGATGAGCGCGTTCGTGCCCGTGCCCTTCTCGACGACCGTCTGCATCGCCGACTGCAACTGCTCGGCGGTGTCGGAGCTGACGATCTCCTTCGTCGACGCCTTGTCGTCGTAGTCCTCCAGGACGTCGCCGCCGCCGTTGGTGATCTGCGAGACCATGTGCGGCGAGACCAGCTTGCCGCCGTTGGCGATGGCGGCCGAGACCATGGCCATCTGCAACGGGGTCGCGGTCACGTCGAACTGGCCGATGCCGGTCAGCGCCGTGGACGACTCGTCCATGTCGGACGGATACACGCTCGGGTACGCCCGCACCGGCACGTCCTGGCTGTCGTCGTCGAAGCCGAACTTCTCGGCCATCGCCCTCAGCTTGTCCTGCCCGAGCTGCACGGCCATGTGCGCGAACACGTTGTTGCAGGAGTACTGCAGCGCGACCCGGATCGTGGCGTTCGCACAGGGCGCGGAGGGGTTCTCGTTGCTGAGGTCCGTCCGCGTGCCCGGCAGCCTGTACGGGTCCACGCTGTCGGTCTTCTCGTCCACCGACGAGTACAGCCCGTCCTCCAGCGCGGCCGCCGCCACGACCAGCTTGAACGTGGAACCCGGCGCGAGCGGCTGGCGCAGCGCCCGGTTGGTGAGCGGTTTGTCGGAGTCCGCGTTCAGCTGCTTCCAGGCCGTCCCGGCCGTGTTGGCGTCGGTCAGCGACGACGGGTCGTACGACGGGGTCGACACGACCGCGAGGATCTGGCCGGTCTTCGGGTCGATCGCGACGGCGGCGCCCTTCTTGTCGCCGAGCGCGTCGTACGCCGCCTTCTGCACGTCCGGGGCGATCGTGGTGATCACGTCGCCCGGGTCGGCCCGCTTGTTCGTGACCGTGTCCAGCGCCGTCTTCAGACGGGTGTCGGTGCCGTTGAGCAGGCTGGTGTAGATGCCTTCGAGCTGCGTGGGGGCGTAGCTCTGCGAGGCGTAGCCCGTCACCGCCGCGTACAGCTTGCCGTTCGTGTACGTGCGCTTGTATCTGAGATCGCCGCCCGAGGTGACGGCCGAGCCGGTGATCGCCTTTCCGGCCACGATGATGTTCCCGAGCGGCTCCGCGTACGTCTCGATCGCGTTGCGCCGGTTGTCCTTGTCGTCCGCGAGTGCCTGGCCCTCGTAGAACTGCACCCAGGTGGCCCGGACCAGCAGGGCCAACACCAGCAGCAGCGCGAAGACCGAGGCGCGCCTGATCGTCTTGTTCATTGCGACGAGAAAGACGAACGGGAAGAGATCGATCGTTCCCGCCCGCCTGGATTCTCATCGTCCGTTCATGTCATCGGCCGGCCTCAGCCTCAGAGACGACGGGTCGCCAGCGTGAGCCGGTCGCGCGCGTCGAACAGGGCGTCCTTCACCAGCTGCTCGTGCGCGGGCGTGAGTCTCGCCACCGGCACCGAGCAGCTGATCGCGTCCCGGGCCGGCGTGCGGTACGGGATCGCCACGCCGAAGCAGCGCAGCCCCAGCGTGTTCTCCTCGCGGTCCACGGCGATGCCCTGCTCGCGGACCTGGTGCAGCTCCTCGATGAGCTTCTCGCGATCGGTGATGGTGTGCTCGGTCAGCGCCGGGAGCGTCTCCGGCAGCATCTTGCGGACCTGCTCGTCGGTGTAGGTGCTCAGCAGCGCCTTGCCGAGGGAGGTGGAGTGGGCGGGCAGCCGGCGGCCGACGCGGGTGAAGGGGCGCAGGTAGTGCTGGGACTGGCGGGTCGCGAGGTAGACGACGTTCGTGCCGTCGAGGCGGGCGAGGTGGATGGTCTCGGTGGTGTCGTCGGAGAGCCGGTCCAGGGTCGGCCGGGCCGCCGCGACGACCTCGTCGCCGTCGATGTAGGAGGTGCCGACGAGCAGCGCCCGCACGCCGATGCCGTACCGTGTGCCCGTCGCGTCGGTCTCCACCCAGCCCAGCTCCACCAGGGTGCGCAGCAACATGTAGAGACTGGACTTGGGATATCCGACGGCCTCCTGGACCGATGCCAGGGAGTGCATTCCTGGGCGGCCGGCGAAGTATTCCAGCAGCTCAACCGTCCGCACCGCGGACTTGACCTGCGCCCCGCCCCCCGTCTCGCCAGCCGACATCGCCCTTGACCCCTTCGTTCGACGAGAAGCTGAAGATATAGTCTCCAACAGCATATTCACCATCAGAGACAGCGTTCAGCATATCGAACATCCCTGGTGGGTGAGTCAGTAACAGAGCCTGTACCGAACATGGTCAGTACCAAGCGTGGAGGGACCCGCGGTGGCAGCAGCACCAGTCTGGAGTGTCGACCCCCGAACCGGGAAGCAGCGTGAACAGGTTGCGGTGGAGGCCACGGCCCAGGAGGTCGACACCGTCGTCCGCGCCGCCCACGACGCGCGCGGCTCACTCGCCGACCGCACCGTCCGCGCCGCCTTCCTGCGCTCCGCCGCCGACCGGCTCCAGGCGGCCAAGGACACGCTCGTCGAGGTGGCCGACGCCGAGACCGCGCTCGGCCCGGTCCGGCTGAACGGCGAGCTCGCCCGCACCTGCTACCAGCTGCGGGCCTTCGCCGACATCGTCGACGAGGGCGCCTTCCTGGACGTCGTCATCAACCACCCCGACGACACCGCCACCCCGCCCATCCCCGACCTGCGCCGCTACAAGGTGCCGCTGGGTGTGGTCGCCGTCTACTCGGCGTCCAACTTCCCCTTCGCCTTCTCCGTCGCGGGCGGCGACACCGCGAGCGCGCTCGCGGCCGGCAACCCGGTCGTCGTCAAGTCCCACCCCGACCACCCGGCGCTGTCCGAACTGGTCGCCAAGGTGCTGCGGCACGCCGCCGCCGAGCACAAGATCCCGGAGGGCGTGCTCGGTCTCGTGCACGGCTTCGAGGCCGGCGTCGAGCTGATCAAGCACCCGCTGGTCACCGCCGCGGGCTTCACGGGCTCCATCCGGGGCGGGCGGGCGCTGTTCGACGCGGCCGCCGCCCGGCCGGTGCCCATCCCGTTCCACGGTGAGCTGGGCTCGCTCAACCCCGTCGTGGTGACGGAGGAGGCCGCCGCCGAGCGCGCCGAGACCATCGGCGCCGGGCTCGCCGGGTCCATGACGCTGGGCGTCGGGCAGTTCTGCGTCAAGCCCGGGCTGGTGCTGGTGCCGTCCGGCGCGGCCGGCGACGGCCTGGTCAAGTCGCTGACGGACGCGGTGAGCGACACCGACGCGGGCGTCCTGCTCGACCACCGGATGCGGGACAACTTCATCGCCGGGGTCGCCGAGCGCGCGGAGCTGGCCGACGTGGAGACGCCGGTGACGCCCGGCGCGGGCGGGGAGCACACCGTCAGCGCGGGCTTCCTGACCGTGCCCGCTGCTCGGCTCGCCGCCGAGGGGGAGCACGATCTGCTGCTGGAGGAGTGCTTCGGGCCGGTCACCGTCGTGGCCCGCTACGACGACGAGGGCGAGGTCAAGGCGGTTCTGTCGCGGCTGCCGGGGAACCTGACGGCGACGGTTCAGCTGTCCGAGGCGGAGGCCGCCGGCCAGGGGCGGGGGCCGGAGATGCTCGCCGAGCTGACGCCGCTCGCCGGACGCGTGCTGGTGAACGGGTGGCCTACCGGCGTTGCCGTCGCGCCCGCTCAGCATCATGGAGGGCCGTACCCGGCCACCACGTCCACGTCCACGTCCGTCGGCGGGACCGCCATCGAGCGGTGGCTGCGGCCCGTCGCCTATCAGAACGCTCCGGCCGCGCTGCTGCCGGTGGAGCTGCGGGACGAGAACGAGCTGGGGCTGCCCCGGCGGTTCAACGGCCGGTTGGAGCGGTAGCGCTCCGCGCGGGTGCCGTGGGGGTGCGGTGGATCGGCGACTGCGGGTTCGTTCGTGGTGGCCGCCCGCGCCCCCACGGCGGAGCCGCATGCCGGTAGGCCCCGCGCCCCCGGACAGCTCCACCCACCCTGGATAATCGGGCCATGGATGTCTCCCTTCCCGAACTGCCCTTCGCCCTCCGTACTTACGGCCCCGACGGGCACTGGTTGTATGAGGACGGGGTGTTGATCGGGTGGGCCGGGGCTCGGCAGGACCGCTTCGTGCCGCCCACCGGGGAGGCGCTGGACCCCGCTGCCGACGCGCCCCGGCTGCTCGGCGCGCCCGAAGGGGACTTCCAGCTCATCGCCCGCGTCACCGTCGGGTTCAACTGGGCCTTCGACGCGGGGGCGTTGTACGTCCATGTCGGTGAACGGGCCTGGGCCAAGCTCTGTCTGGAGTACTCCCCGGATGTGGCGACCGTCTGCACGGTGGTCACCCGGGGGCACTCCGACGATGCCAACTCCTTCACCGTGGAGGGGAGTTCGGTCTGGCTGCGGGTGAGCAGGACCGGTCGTGCCTTCGCCTTCCACGCCTCCCGGGACGGCAAGCGCTGGACCTTCGTCCGCCTGTTCACGCTCGGCGAGGAGAAGGAGACCGGCGCGGCCCTCATCGGGTTCATGACGCAGTCGCCGATGGGCGACGGGTGCGTCGTGACGTATGACCACCTCGAGTTCAGGACCGAGTGGCCGGACGACCTGAGAGACGGAAGCTGAGCGCACCCGTCACCGCGCCCAGCGCGCCCCCCCGCGCCCGGTTCGGCCGGGGCCGGAACCGGGGAACGGGCCGGCACGTCCTCGGTTGCATGATCGAAGAACGCGTCACAGGAGGCCGGGTGATCCGCACGGCCGTGCCCGCCGAGGCGGAGACCGTCGCCGCCCTGCACGCCCGAGCCCGGGCGACCTACTACCCCGACGGGATCCCGCAGGACGGCACCGACTGGCTCGCGAACTGGCGCACCGCCATCGAACGGCCCGACGGCCAGGTGCTCTGCGTCGTCGAGCGCGGGCGGATCGTCGGCCTCGCCTCGTTCCGTACGCCCCAGGGGGCGGGGGCGGACACCGTCAAGCTGTTCCAGTTCCATGTCGACCCCGACCACTGGCGCGGCGGCATCGGCACGGCCCTGCACACGGCCTGCGCGGAGCAGTGGCGGGCGGACGGGCGACGCACGGCGGTGCTCGACGTGCATGTCGACAACCGGCGGGCCCAGGCCTTCTACGCACGTCAGGGCTGGTTCCCGGACCCGCAGAACCCGCCCGCCCAGGGCGATCACCATCTCTTTCTGCGCTACTCCGTGTCCGGGAATGATGCGCGCTGATTGAACGTTCACGTACCCGGCGGGGGGAGCCTCCGTACCCGTACGAGCTGGAGAGAACATGAAGGTCGAGATCTGGTCGGACATCGCGTGCCCCTGGTGCTACGTGGGCAAGGCCCGCTTCGAGAAGGCGCTCGAGGCCTTCCCGCACCGCGACCAGGTCGAGGTGGTGCACCGTTCCTTCGAGCTGGACCCCGGCCGCGCCAAGGGCGACGTCCAGCCCGTGCTGGCCATGCTCACCAAGAAGTACGGCATGAGCGAGGCGCAGGCGCAGGCCGGCGAGGAGAACCTGGGCGCCCAGGCCGCCGCCGAGGGCCTCGACTACCGCACCCGCGACCGCGACCACGGCAACACCTTCGACATGCACCGCCTGCTGCACTTCGCCAAGGAGCACGGCCGGCAGGACGAGCTGATCCAGATCCTCTACCGGGCCAACTTCGCCGAGGAGCGGTCGCTGTTCGCCGAGGGCGAGGAGCGGCTCGTGGAACTGGCCGTCGAGGCCGGTCTCGACGCCGACGCCGCCCGCACGGTCCTCGCCGACCCGGCCCGCTACGCCGACGAGGTCCGCGCCGACGAGCGCGAGGCCGCCCAGCTCGGCGCGAACGGCGTGCCCTTCTTCGTCCTCGACCGCGCCTACGGCGTCTCCGGCGCCCAGCCCGCCGAGGTCTTCGCCCAGGCCCTCACCCAGGCCTGGGGCGACCGCTCCCCGCTGAAGCTGATCGACGACGGCGGCGCGCAGGCCTGCGGTCCGGACGGGTGTGCGGTGCCGCAGCACTGAGAAACCGCAGGTGAGGGGCGATCCATAAGCCGTCCTAAGTGGAATCACATAAAAATCGGCAATGGACGAGGGGTGCTGGGGGTCCCACAGTGGACCCATGGAGACCTTCGAGAGCCTCGTCCGCACCGAGTTCACCCCGAAGACCACATACCTGAACACGGCGAGCAACGGCCTGCTACCCGCCCGTACCGTCGCCGCCCTGCACGAGGCGGCGCTGCTGCGGGCCGAGGGCAGGCCGCTGACTCCGCTGCACGAGGACGTGGAGGCCTGCCGGGCCGCGTACGCCCGGCTGGCCGGCGTCCCGGTCACCCGGGTGGCGCTGGGCGCCTCGGTCGCCGCGCACACCGGCGTGATCGCCGCCTCGCTTCCCGCGGGCGCCGAAGTGCTCACCGCTGAGGACGACTTCACCTCCGTGCTCAACCCGTTCCACGTCCGCGGCGACCTCAAGGTGCGCGCCGTGCCGCTGGAGCGGATCGCCGAGTCCGTCCGCCCCGGCACGGCGCTGGTCGCGGTCAGCGCCGCCCAGTCCGCCGACGGCCGGATCGCCGACCTGCTCGCCCTGCGCGAGGCCGCCCGCGCGCACGGGGCGCGCACCTACGTCGACTTCTCGCAGGCCGCCGGCTGGCTGCCGGCCGACGCCGACGCCCACGACTTCTCCGCCGCCGTCTCCTTCAAGTGGTTGCTCGGCCCGCACGGCGCGGCCTTCCTCGTGGTCCCGGAGGACTTCGGCGGGCTGTCGCCGATCCTCGCGGGCTGGGTCGCGGGCGAGGAACCCTGGGACAGCTGTTACGGCCCGGTGGCCGAACCCGCCCACTCGGCACGGCGGTTCGACCTGACGCACGCCCTGTTCACCTACGCCGGACTGCGCCGCTCCCTCGAACTGGTCGAGGAACTCGGCGTGACGGCGATCGGCGCCCACGACCGCGCCCTCGCCGACCGCTTCCGCACGGGACTCGCCGCCCTCGGTCACGAGCCGCTTCCCGCGCCCGGCTCCGCGATCGTCTCCGTGCCAGAACTGGGCTACCGGCAGCCCGAGTTGGGCGCCGCCGGCATCCAGGTCTCCGACCGCTCCGGCAACCTGCGCGCCTCCTTCCACCTCTACAACACACCCGCCGACGTCGACCGCCTGCTGGACGCGCTGTCGGGCTGACACCCCGGCCTGCACTGCCGGCCCGCAACTGCCCGGGTCGGCAGCCGCCGGGGTGTCGGCAGAGGTCGTCAGCGGACCGGAGTGAAATCCCTTGCTCCGATGAACTCCGGCCGCCGTATCGGAGCCGCGAACGGCTCCACCGCCGCGTTCTCGACGCTGTTGAACACGACGAACACGTTGCTGCGCGGGAACGGCGTGATGTTGTCGCCGGACCCGTGCATGGCGTTGCAGTCGAACCAGGTCGCCGAACCGGCCTTCCCGGTGAACAGCTTGATGCCGTAGTCGCTCGCCATCGCGGTCAGCGCCTCGTCGGACGGCGTGCCCGCGTCCTGCATCTGCAGCGACTTCTTGTAGTTGTCCTCGGGCGTGGCCCCGGCACAGCCGAGGAACGTCCGGTGCGAGCCCGGCATGATCATGAGCCCGCCGTTGGTGGCGTAGTTCTCGGTCAGCGCGATCGAGACGGACACCGTCCGCATGTTCGGCAGACCGTCCTCGGCGTGCCAGGTCTCGAAGTCCGAGTGCCAGTAGAAGCCCCCGGCCCCGAAGCCCGGCTTGACGTTGATCCGCGACTGGTGGACGTACACGTCCGAGCCGAGGATCTGCCGCGCCCGCCCGACGACCCGCTCGTCGCGCACCAGGGCGGCGAACACCGGGCTCAGCCTGTGCACCTCGAAGACGGACCGGATCTCCTTGGACCGCGGCTCGACGATCGAGCGCTCGTCGGCGCGGATCTCCGGGTCGGCGACGAGCCGCTCCAGCTCCCGCCGGCAGACGGCCGCCTCGTCGTCGCTGATCAGCTGGTCGACGGAGAGGAATCCGTCGCGTTCGTACGCCTGGAGGTCGGCCGTCGCGATCGGGCCGGGGGCGTCGGGGGAGCCCCAGACGACGGGGTCCTGGCGGGGCACGGACACCTCGGTGGTGCCACGGGTGGGATACAGATCGGTGAGCGTGGTCACGGTGCTCACACCTCCTCGGGCTCGGTCAGCAGGGGGTAGACGCCGTTCTCGTCGTGGTCCTCCCGTCCGGTCACGGGCGGGTTGAACACGCAGAGGCAGCGGAAGTCCTCCTTGACGCGCAGCGTGTGCCGCTCATGTCCGTCGAGGAGGTACATGGTTCCGGGCGTGATGCTGTGCGTCCGCCCGGTCTCGTGGTCGGTCAGCTCGGCCTCGCCCTCGACGCAGACGACGGCCTCGATGTGGTTCGCGTACCACATCGACGTCTCGGTGCCCGCGTACAGAATCGTTTCGTGCAGCGAGAACCCGACCCGTTCCCGGGCGAGGACGATGCGTTTGCTCTCCCAGGTGCCGGACGCCGCCCGTACATGCCGGTCGGTGCCTTCGATGTCCTTGAACGAACGGACGATCACGGTGGTGCGATGCCTCCTAGGTAGGTGGAACGGGGAGATCGTGGGTGTGCGGGATTGGTGGATTTCCGCAAGTGTCAGATGGTTTGCGTAGGTATCAGACGGTTTCCCGGACGGCGCGGGCGACGACGCTCATGCCCTCGTCCAGCTCCTCGGGGGTGATGGTCAGGGCCGGCAGCAGCTTGACGACCTCGCTCTCCGGGCCCGACGTCTCGATCAGCAGCCCGAGTTCGAAGGCGCGTTGTGCGACCCGCCCGGCCCGCGCCTTCTCGTGGAACTCCAGACCCCACACGAGTCCACGGCCCCGGTACTCCCTGACGTCGGCGAGGTTCTCCTCGGTGATCGAGATGAGTGCCTGCTCGATCTGCTCGCCCCGCGCCCGGGTCTGCTTCTCCATCGCGGACCCGTCGGCCCAGTACGTCTCCAGGGCCGCCGTGGCGGTGACGAACGCCGGGTTGTTGCCGCGGAAGGTGCCGTTGTGCTCGCCCGGCTCCCAGATGTCCAACTCGGGCCTGAACAGGCACAGCGACATGGGCAGCCCGTATCCGCTGATGGACTTGGACAGGGTGACGATGTCGGGTGTGACCCCGGCCTCCTCGAAGGAGAAGAAGGCCCCCGTGCGCCCGCATCCCATCTGGATGTCGTCGACGATCAGCAGCATGTCCTGCCGTTCGCACAGCTCCTTCAGCGCCCGCAGCCACTCCGGGCGCGCGACGTTGATGCCGCCCTCGCCCTGCACGGTCTCGACGATCACGGCGGCGGGCTTGTTCAGCCCGGACCCCTGGTCCTCCAGGAGCCGCTCGAACCAGAGGAAGTCCGGGACGGTCCCCTCGAAGTAGTTGTCGAACGGCATGGGCGTGCCGTGCACCAGCGGGATCCCGGCCCCGGCCCGCTTGAAGGCGTTGCCGGTCACGGCGAGTGAGCCGAGCGACATCCCGTGGAAGGCGTTGGTGAACGACACGATGGCCTCGCGCCCCTTCACCTTCCGCGCCAGCTTCAGCGCGGACTCCACGGCGTTGGTGCCGGTCGGGCCCGGGAACATCACCTTGTAGTGCAGGTCGCGCGGGCGCAGCACCAGATCCTGGAAGGTCTGCAGGAAGGCCCGCTTGGCGACGGTGGACATGTCGAGCCCGTGCGTGACGCCGTCCCGCATCAGGTAGTCGACCAACGCCCGTTTCAGTACGGGGTTGTTATGGCCGTAGTTCAGTGACCCGGCGCCGGCGAAGAAGTCCAGGTACCGGTGGCCGTCCTCGTCGTACATACGGCTGCCCTGCGCACGGTCGAAGACGGCGGGCCAGCCGCGGCAGTAGCTGCGCACCTCGGACTCGAGGGTCTCGAAGACACTGAGGTCGGGCTGGGTGATGGTCACGACGAAACACTCCTTGGTGTGGGGGTGAGAAGGAGAGAGGGCGTGGGGAAAGGGGTGGGGGAAAGCCGTGGGGGAGTGGGGAGGGGGCCGGTCACAGGGTCCTGGGGGAGAGGGGCCCGATGCGGTAGAGCACTTCGGGGTCGTGCGGGCCGTCGGGGAACAGCCCGGCGCCGAACAGCACCTCGCGGGTGACGGCCGCACCGTGCCGGTCGGCGAACGAGGTGAACAGCCGCTCGGACGCGGTGTTGCCGGGCGTGATCGTGGTCTCGACGGTGGTGAGCGGCCGTTCGGCGGCGACCCGCGCGGTCAGTCCGTCGAGCAGCGCGGCGGCGAGGCCGTGACCGCGGTACGCGGCGTCGACCGCAACCTGCCAGACCAGCAGGGTCCCCGGGTCCTCGGGCCGTACGTACCCGGTGACGAACCCGACCGGTTCGCCGCCGTCCCCGTCCTCCGCCCGCACCACCGCCGAGGTGGCGGCGAAGTCGCGGCACCACAGCAGATAGCTGTAGGAGGAGTTCAGATCGAGCGTTCCGGATTCCTTTGCGATACGCCAGAGCGCGGCCCCGTCCGCCACCGACGGACTGTCGATACGTAGGTCTGCTTGTGCGGCAGTCATGCGGATTGAACTTACCCAGGGAAATTCAATAACGCATGGAGGGGGCGTGGTGATTCCGTGATGCTGCATGGACAGTTGACCGATACATCCCTTATTCACCCCCGCAAACCGCGCATATCGCACCTGTTGTGCGATGCGTCACGCGGTCGTAATCAGCTGGAAATTCCCTGTGTTTAGCCACAGCGAATCCGGGCAGAAGACTCAGGAAAGCCATCCTCGCAAAGAAACTCCCGCAAAACTCGGGGAGAATTCCCGAATCACCGCTTCGTCGCCGGTGGATTCAGGCTCCGGTAACCGCGTCGATACGCTCCCGGAGAATGTCCGCGTGCCCGTTGTGCCGGGCGTACTCCTCGATCATGTGGATGATCGCGCCCCCGCGCGATCTCCCGCCGCCAGACCGCCGGCGCCTCGTCGATCCCCCGCGCGGCATCCAGGGCGTACCCGCTCTCCTCCTCGAAGACCGGTGGCGCCTCCAGCCCGGCGAACGCCCGCTGGAACCGGTTGCGTTGGACCTCGGCGAGATGCTGAACCAGTCCGAGCAAGGTCAACTCGGACGGCGCGGCGGCCTGCTGCCGCACCTGCGCGTCGTCCAGTCCCGCGCACTTCAACCCGAGCGCGGCGCGGTGAAACGCCAGCCGACTCTCCAGCATGGGGAGTTCATCACCGGTCAGGAGCGGGACGGGGCGGCCGTCGGGCAGGGTTCGCGGCGTGTCGGCAGTCATGCGGCGAGTGCAGGGGCCACTGACAACGCCCGGCCGGCGAGCGGGGTGTCGGGCCCCCGCGGGGGTGGAACCCGCGCCTACCGCCAGGCGGCCTCGGCGCCCCGCCGGGCCCCTTCCGGATCCACGGTCAGCCCGTTCTCCGCCAGCGCGGTGCCCAGTGCCGTCAGGCACGCCCGCACCACGTCCACGGTCGCGTCGCCCCCGTAGTGGTTGACCCGGATCATCTCCTTGGCCAGGGCGCCGCCGCCCGCGGCCAGCGGGAGCGCCGGGTCGCTCGCCAGGGCCCGGGCCACCAGTTCCGACGCCACCACGCCCGACGGGACGCGCAGCGTCGTGGCGACCGGGGCCGCCTCCGTCGCGTCGTACACATAGGGCTCGAGGCCGCCGCCCAGTGCCAGCGCGCCCGCGCGGGTGGCCGACGCGGCGAAGGCGTGGCGGGCCATCACCGTCGCCAGGCCCTCCGTCTCGATCCGTTCGACGCAGGCCTGAAGGGCCAGCATCTCCAGCTGGGCCGGGGCGTGCAGCAGGGTCGTGCGGCCGCCGTCGATCCAGCGCTGCTTCCAGTCCAGCAGGGACAGGTAGGAGCGGCGCGGGGCCTTCGGGTTCGCGGACATCCGGGCCCACGCCCGCTCGCTCACCGACACCGCAGACACGCCCGCCGGGCCGCCCATCGCCTTCTGTGCGCCGATCACGCACAGGTCCACGCCCCATGCGTCCGGCAGCACCGGCTCCGCGCCGATCGAGGCGACCGCGTCCAGGTAGAACAGCGCGCCGTGCTCCCGCACCACCTCGCCGATCTCCGCGACCGGGTTGGTGTTGCCGGTCGCCGCCTCCGCGTGCACCAGGGAGACGAAGTCGATCTCCGGGTGCTCGGTGAGCGCCTCCCGGATCTGCGCGGCCGTCACCGCCGTGTGGAAGGGCACCGCCAGGTCGATCACCCTCGCGCCGCAGTCCCGCAGCCAGTCGCCGAAGGTCTGCCCGTACGGGCCGGTGATCACGTTGAGGGCCGTGGTGCCCGGGCCGGCCGTGGCCCGGATCGCGCCCTCCAGCGGCAGCAGCGCCTCGCCCTGCATGATCACGACGTCCTGCCGGGTGTCCAGCAGCCGGGCCATCCGGTCCTCGATCGAGGCGAAGTGCGCGGCGCTCAGCGGGGCGAGATCCAGGAACGGGTGGGTCACGGGGGTGCTCTCTTCACTCACGGGGTAGAGGTGACGAGGGTAACCGGCACCCGCCTTGCCCTCTCCACTGCCGAGTTCTTAGGTCGGGCGGCCCTGTAACCATCGGATTGTTTTGAGGCACCCAAACTTCTCCTTATAATCGGAACCCATAGTTCCCTTACAGGAAGGCCCGCCGTGATCACCCTCCCCCGGCGCCGGATCCGCCTCCAGGCCGCCGTCACCGCGACGGCCGGGCTGATGCTCGTAGCTGCCTGCACCTCCACCGACGACGGTGGCAGCGGCTCCAAGACCGCCGCCGGCGGGGTCGAGCTCGTCAAGGCGGGCCAGCTCACCACCTGCACCCACCTGCCCTACCCGCCCTTCCAGTCGGAGATCGACGGCAAGGTGCAGGGCTTCGACGTGTCCCTGATCGACCTGGTCGCCAAGGACCTGGGCGTGAAGCAGGAGATCGTCGACACACCGTTCGAGAACTTCAAGACGGGCGCCTTCCTGAACTCCGGCCAGTGCGACGTGGCCGCGGCCGGCATGACCATCACCGAGGAGCGCAAGAAGAACGTCGACTTCTCCGACCCCTACTTCGACGCCACCCAGGCCGTCCTGGTCGACAAGGGCGCGGGCGTCACCTCGCTCGCCGACGTCAAGTCCAAGGGCCTCAAGCTCGGCGCCCAGGCGCAGACCACCGGCGAGGCGTACGCCCAGAAGCAGGGCTTCGACCCGGTCTCCTTCGAGTCCTCCGACGCCGTCCTCAACGGTCTGCGCACCGGCCAGGTGAAGGCCGTCGTCATCGACTACCCGGTCGTCCAGGGGTGGCTGAAGGACAAGGCCAACGCCGACGCCTTCAAGGTCGTCGACAACCTCAACACCGGTGAGCAGTACGGCTTCACGGTGAAGAAGGGCAACGCCAAGCTGCTGGCCGCCGTCAACAAGGCGCTGGCGGACGCGAAGGCCGACGGCACCTACAAGAAGCTGTACGAGCAGTGGATCGGCCCCTACGACGCGTCGGCCGCGTCCCCCGCCGCGTCCTCCGCAGCCTCGGCCTCTCCTTCGGCCTCGGCCTCCTGACCCATGGCTGATACGGACGTACGACTCCAGCCGAGGAAAAAGGGCCTGACCCGGCGCCAGAAGCGCAGCCTGTCGCGTGGCGTGCAGTACGCGGTGTTCGTCGCGGCGGTGATCGTCTTCGCGGTCACCGCCGACTGGGGCCGGCTGAAGAACCAGTTCGCCCAGTGGGACATCGCCAAGGAGATGTTCCCCGACGTCATCACGCTCGCGCTGAAGAACACCGTGCTGTACACGCTGTCCGGGTTCGCGCTCGGGTTGGTGCTCGGTCTCGTCATCGCGCTGATGCGGTTGTCGTCGGTCGGCCCTTACCGGTGGGTCGCCGGCGTCTACATCGAGATCTTCCGTGGGCTGCCCGCCCTGCTGATCTTCGTCTTCATCGGCGTGGCCGTACCGCTGGCCTTCCCCGGCACGGAGATCATCGGAGGCACCTACGGCAAGGCCGCCCTCGCACTCGGCCTGGTGGGAGCCGCGTACATGGCGGAGACCTTCCGGGCGGGCATCCAGGCGGTGCCCAAGGGGCAGATGGAGGCGGCCCGGTCGCTGGGCTTCTCGCCCGCGCGGGCCATGATCTCCATCATCATCCCGCAGGCGTTCCGCATCATCCTGCCGCCGCTCACCAACGAGCTCGTGATCCTCTTCAAGGACTCCTCCCTGGTCCTGCTGCTGGGCGTGACCCTGGAGGAACGCGAACTGTCCAAGTTCGGCCGTGACCTCGCCAGCGAGAAGGCCAACTCCACGCCGATCCTGGTCGCCGGCCTCTGCTATCTGCTGGTGACCATCCCGCTCGGCTTCGTCGTGCGCCGTATGGAGGCGAAGGCCCAGGAGGCCGTGAAATGAGCCGAACCGAGATCGACGTACGCGCTCTGCACAAGTCCTTCGGCGACAACGAGGTGCTGCGCGGCATCGACCTGGAGATCGGCCAGGGCGAGGTCGTCTGCGTGATCGGCCCGTCCGGCTCGGGGAAGTCGACGCTGCTGCGCTGCGTGAACCTGCTGGAGGAGCCGACCAAGGGCCAGGTCTTCGTCGGCGGCACCGAGCTCACCGACCCCGACGTCGACATCGACGCCGTACGCCGTCGTATCGGCATGG
Organism: Streptomyces sp. NPDC050121; assembly: GCF_044460385.1. Lineage (NCBI taxonomy): Bacteria > Bacillati > Actinomycetota > Actinomycetes > Kitasatosporales > Streptomycetaceae > Streptomyces > Streptomyces sp. NPDC050121. The sequence continues at coordinate 177,545 of NZ_JBITJV010000011.1, forward strand.
TCTTCCAGCAGTTCAACCTCTTCCCGCACCTGTCGGTGACCGAGAACCTCACGCTGCCGCAGCGCCGCGTGCTCGGGCGCGGCAAGGCGGAGGCGGCGAAGGTGGCCGCCGAGAACCTGGAGCGGGTGGGGCTGTCGGAGAAGGCGACGGCCTACCCCGCCTCCCTCTCCGGCGGCCAGCAGCAGCGCGTCGCGATCGCCCGCGCCCTCGCCATGGGCCCCGAGGTGATGCTGTTCGACGAGCCGACGTCGGCGCTCGACCCGGAGCTCGTGGGGGACGTCCTCGCCGTCATGCGCATGCTCGCGAACGAGGGCATGACGATGATGGTGGTGACCCACGAGATGACCTTCGCCCGCGAGGTCGCCGACCGGGTCGTCTTCATGGACGGCGGTGTGATCGTGGAGGACGGCGCCCCGGCCGACGTCATCGGCAACCCGAGCCACGAGCGCACCCGCCACTTCCTCTCCCGCCTCCTCGACCCGGCGATGGCGCAGGTGGAGGAGGAGACCTCGGACCAGGTGGGCGGCCCGGAGAAGTAGCTCACTAGGGTGCTGTACATGAGCGATCGCACGGTGCTGCACGTGAAGGGCCGAGTCCTCGTCGGCCGGGACGAGGACCAGGTCCGTGACGAGGTGTGGGTGGTCGGCGGCCGGATCTCCTACGACCGTCCCGCCGGCGCCCGCGACATCCGCACCGTCGAGGGCTGGGCGCTGCCCGGCCTCGTCGACGCGCACTGCCATGTGGGCCTGGGCCCGCACGGGCCGGTCGAGCCGGACGTCGCCGAGAAGCAGGCGCTGACCGACCGCGAGGCGGGCACCCTGCTGATCCGTGACGCCGGCTCGCCCTCCGACACCCGCTGGGTCGACGACCGCGAGGACCTCCCGAAGATCGTCCGGGCGGGCCGGCACATCGCCCGCACCCGCCGCTACATCCGCGGCTACGCCCACGAGATCGAGCCCGACGACCTGGTCGCGTACGTCGCCCAGGAGGCCCGGCGCGGCGACGGCTGGGTCAAGCTGGTCGGCGACTGGATCGACCGTGAGGTGGGCGACCTCGCCCCCAGTTGGCCCCGGGACGCGGTCGCGGCGGCCATCGCCGAGGCCCATCGCCTGGGCGCGCGGGTCACGGCGCACTGCTTCGCCGAGAGCTCACTGCGCGACCTGGTCGAGTCGGGCATCGACTGCATCGAGCACGCGACGGGCCTCACACAGGAGCTGATCCCGCTGTTCGTGGAGCGCGGCGTGGCGATCGTCCCCACGCTCGTGAACATCGCGACGTTCCCCCAGCTCGCGGCCGGCGGCCAGGCCAAGTTCCCGCGCTGGGCGGCCCATCTGCGCGGCCTCCACGAACGCCGCTACGACACCGTCCGCGACGCCTACGACGCCGGCATCCCGGTCTTCGTCGGCACGGACGCCGGCGGCACCCTGCCGCACGGTCTGGTGGCCGCGGAGGTCGCCGAACTGGTCACGGCGGGCATCCCGCCGATCCAGGCGCTCTCGGCGACGACCTGGGGCGCACGCGCGTGGCTCGGACGCCCCGGCCTGGACGAGGGCGCCCCCGCGGACCTCGTCGTCTACGACACGGACCCGCGCGCGGACGTACGGGTGCTGGCGGCGCCGCGCCGGGTGGTGCTGAACGGGACGGTGGTGAGCTGAGCACGGCGCGTGGCACGACAGGGACGTGAGGGGGGAGCGGGGCGGGGGCGAGGGGGAGCGAGGGGGAGTGAGGGGGACGTCGCGCGGGGGGTTGTGGAGAACGTACGTGCCGATGGATTCGAAGATGCGCACGGAAAACTCACGTTGGAGTGAACTCGCGTCAGCCCGCTGACCGTTCACCCCTCGTACGTAATTCTTGCGGGGTCCCGAAGCGTCTCTTCTGGGGGTCCCACCCTTGAACGGCAACACCTTCCGCATGTCCGCACGCGCCCGTCGCGTCGCCACCGTCGTGGCGGCCACGGCCCTGGCCGCAGGTCCCGCGGCCCTGACCGGCGCGGGCCCCGCCCACGCGAGCGGCGACCAGGGCCGGGCGAGCGCGACCGTCCTGCGCACCGGCCTCGACGTGGCCCTGCTCGACAAGACCGTCGACGTCCCCCTCGCCGTCTCCCTCAACGAGGTGCGGGCCCCGCAGAGCGCCGAGAAGACCGCGCTCACCGCCGAGTTGAACGGCGTCGACGGCGGAAAGCCCTTCAGCGTCCTGCGCGCGGACGTCGCCGAGGCCAGGGCGACGGTCGACGGCGCGTCGGCCGAGGCCGCCACCCGCCTCGCGCACGCCAAGCTGCACATCCCCGGGCTCCCGCTGCTCTCCCTCATCGAGGTCGGCGCGGTCACCTCGAAGGCGACCTGCGAGGCCGGCAAGTCCCCGGTCGCCGCCGCCAACCTGCTCGGCTCGGTGACGGTCCTGGGCAAGAAGGCGTCGGTGAGCACGGGCGGCACGACGGACGTGAAGGTGCCGGGTGTGGGCGAGGTCCGCCTGGACCTGTCCAAGCGCGAGACGACGACCCGCACGGCAGCCGCCACCGCCCTCGAACTCACCGTCTCCATCAACCCGTCGAACCTCAACGTCGCCCACGTCACCGGCACTGTGACCCTCGCCGAGGCCACCTGCGAGACACCCGCCGCACCGCGACAGGAAGAGGGGCAGGAGCAGGGACAGGGGCAGCAAGCGGGACAGGGGCAGGAGCAGGGGCAGGACCAGTCCGCCGAGTCGGGCGGCGCCCCGGCCGGTGACGTGAAGGCGCAGGGCGCGCCCGCACAGGCGGACCTTGCGCAGACCGGGGGCAGTTCGACGACCCCGTACCTCGCGGGCGGCGCCGTGGCGCTGCTGCTCGCCGGCGGGGGAGCGGTGGCGCTGGCCCGCCGCCGCGGCTGACCGGAAAGGCGCGGGGTACGGACACGGACGTCCCCCAGGTGTCCGCGCCCCGCCCTCACTCCCGGGTCAGGGCCAGCGCCTGGTCCAGTGCCTGGAGGAAACGGTTCACCGTCGCCCGGTCCCGTACCGCAAGACGCAGCCACTCCGCGTCCAGCCCCGGGAAGGTGTCCCCGCGCCGGACCGCGAACCCCAGGGTGCGCAGCCGCCCGCGGACGGCGGCGGCCCGGGGCAGTCGTACGAGGACGAAGGGACCGTCGGCGGGCCCCACGACGCTCACCCCGTCGGCGGCGAACTCCTCCAGTCCGGCCACGAGATGGGTGCGGTCCGCGGCGATGCGATGGGCGGCGTGCGCGGCCTCCGCGAGTGCCTGGGCGCCCATGCACGCCTGCGCCGCAGCCAGCGCCGGCGTGGACACCGGCCACAGCGGCTGCGCCCGTTCCAGGTCGGCGATCGTCTCGGGGGCGGCGAGGACGTAGCCGATCCGGAGTCCGGCCAGCCCCCACGTCTTCGTCAGGCTGCGCAGCACCACCAGGCCGGGCACGTCCGTTCGCCCGGCGAGCGCCTCCCGCTCGCCGGGCACCGCGTCCATGAACGCCTCGTCGACCACCAGCGTCCGTCCGGGCCGCGCCAGCCCGGCAAGCGTCTTTGCCGGGTGCAGCACCGACGTCGGGTTCGTCGGATTGCCGATCACCACCAGGTCGGCGTCCTCGGGAACGGCCGCCGGATCCAGCCGGAAGCCGTCCCGCTCGCGCAGCACCACCCGGTGCACGCCGTGCCCGGCGTCCCGCAGCGCCGCCTCCGGCTCCGTGAACTGCGGGTGCACGACGGCGGCGTGACGGACCTTCAGGGCCCGCGCGAGGAGGACGAACGCCTCCGCCGCGCCCGCCGTCAGCAGCACCCGCTCCACCGGCAGCCCGTGCCGGGCCGCGACCGCCGCCCGCGCGGCCCGGCCGTCCGGGTAGGCCGCGAGGCCCGTCAGGGATGCGGCGATGCGCTCCCGCAGCCAGCGCGGCGGCGTGTCCGCGCGGACGTTCACGGCGAGGTCGACGAGCGCCGAGCCGTCGTCGCGAACCTCCGCGTCCCCGTGGTGGCGCAGATCGTGCCCGTGCCCGTCAGTGTGCATGGGAGTGCGTGTGCCCTCCGTGATGAGGGCGCCCGTGCCCGTCGTGGTGGTGGTCGTCGTCGTCCGGGTGGAAGTGCGGCTGCTGCGGCAGCCCCACCTTGTCCTCGAATCCCGGCAGCGCGATCCGGTACACGCACGAGTCGCAGTTCATCCGCAGATCGCCCTTGACGGCCTCCTCGTACCGCTCCATCACCAGGTCGAGCAGCTCCGGCTCGGGACCGATGACGTCCGCCGCGCGCACGTCGACCTCGGGGTGCGCGGCCGCCCAGCCCTCGCTCTGGTGCCGCACCCGGTCCGGCAGGATCCCGGTGAACAGGAAGTACGGCAGGACGACGATCCGCTTGGCGCCGAGCTTCACGCACCGGTCGAGGCCGCTGGGCACGTCCGGCGCGGCCAGCGACACGAACGCCGTCTCCACGCCCGCGTACCCGCGGCCCTCCCACAGCAGCCGGGCCGCCTTGTACACCTCGGCGTTGGCGTCCGGGTCCGTCGAGCCGCGGCCGACCAGCAGGACGGTGACATCGGCCAGGTCCTCGGGGGTACGCCCCGTGGTGCCGAGGGCCTCGTTCAGTCGCCGCTCCAGCACGTTCAGCAGCGCCGGGTGCGGGCCCAGCGGACGGCCGTACGTGTAGGAGATCCCCGGGTGGCGTTCCTTCTCGCGGGACAGGGCCGCCGGGATGTCGCCCTTGGCGTGCCCGGCGGACACCAGCATCAGCGGCACGGCGGCGAACCGGCGTACGCCGCGCTCCACCAGTTCCGTGACCGCGTCGCCCAGCGGCGGCGGGGACAGCTCGATGAAGCCGCCCGCGACGGGCAGTTCGGGGTGGCGGCGCCCCAACTCCCGTACGAAGTCACGGAACGCCTCGGCCCCGGCATCGTCCCGGGTGCCATGGCCGGCGATGAGCAGGGCGGGTGGCACGGTGGTCACGATGTCTCCTCGGACTGCGGAACGGACGGTGAAACGTGGTGTGCAAGGGGCTGTGAAACAGATTGTGGAAGCTGTTGTGAAGCAGGGTGGTACAGCAGGGCGTTGAGCGCGGCCGAGGCGACCGCCGACCCGCCCTTCTCGGACACGTTGCTGACCGCGGGCAGCCCGCTCTCGCGGAGCGCGGCCTTGGACTCGACCGCGCCGACGAAGCCCACGGGCAGGCCGATGACGAGCACCGGGTCGGCGTCCAGGGTCAGCAGCTCCTCCAGCGCGGTCGGCGCGTTGCCGATCACCCAGAGGGCGCCCGGCCCGACCTGCTCGTACGCGAGCCGTATCGCATGCGCCGAACGGGTCAGCCCCGGCCCGGACTCGGCGTCCCCGAGCCGGCAGACGGTGTCGCGGCGGGTGATCCCGGCCGCGACCATCGCCACGTCCACGACGACGGGCGCCCCGGCGTGCAGCGCCGCGTGCGCCGTCGCCAACTCGCCCTCGTCCATGACGAGATCGCTCGCGTAGTCGAGATCGGCGGCGGAGTGGATGACCCGCTCCACCACCGCCCGCGTCAGCGGCGGGAAGTGCGAGGTGTCCAGGCGGGCGCGCAGTCGCCGGTAGGACTCCTGCTCGATGGGGTGGACCACACGGGCCGCGGGATTCACCGCGCCACCCCCTGCTCCTGCTCCTGCTGCTCCTGTGCGTTCCGCGGGCTCTCCTGCCAGCGGTAGCCGCGCGGCGTCACCATGCGCCCCGCGATGTCCCGGGTCGCCGTGTTGCCGACGGTCACGACCGTCATCATGTCGACCCACGCCGGGTCGAGCTCCGCGAGCGTGGTCAGCCGGCTGCTGCCGTCCGGCCGCGAGGCGTTGCGGACGACGCCCACCGGCGTCGTCGGCTCCCGGTGCTCGGCGAGGATCGACAGCGCCTTGGGCAGCTGCCAGTCGCGGCCCCGGGAACGCGGGTTGTAGAACGTGACGACGAGGTCCGCCTCGGCCGCCGCCCGTACCCGCCGCTCGATGACCTCCCACGGCGTGTGCAGGTCGGACAGGCTGATCGACACATGGTCGTGGCCGAGCGGCGCACCGAGGATCGCTCCGGCCGCGAGCGCGGCGGTCACACCGGGCACCCCGACCACGTCGATGTCGTCGGACGCCTCGGCGAGCGCGGGGGAGGCCATGGCGTACACGCCCGCGTCCCCGCTGCCGATCAGCGCGACCGCCTGCCCGCGCCGGGCCTCGGCGACTGCCGTGCGGGCCCGCTCCTCCTCGGCCCCGAGCCCCGACGCGAGGATCCGGGTGCCGGGCCGCAGCAGGTCGCGGATCTGGTCGACGTACTGGTCGAGCCCCACGAGCACCGAGGCCCGCCGCAGCTCATCCTTCGCGCGCGGGGTGAGCAGGTCCCGCGCACCGGGCCCGAGCCCCACGACCGCGAGCCGCCCGCGTCCCGGCCGCCGTGCGACGGCGCAGGTCGCCATCGCGGGCTGCCCGTCCGGGCGCTCCGACTTCCGCTTGGGCACGAGGAGTTCACCCCCGTCGGCCAGTGCGGCCGCCTCCGCGACGGAGGGCGTGCCGACGGCGACGAGCGGCGCGTCGGAGGGGTTCGGGACCTCGATGGCGGCCAACTCCTCGGCGGAGTACGTCACCACGGGCACCCCGAGCCGCGCGGCGGCCTCGACGATGCCGGGTTCCTCGCGCTTGGCGTCCACCGTGGCGAGCGCGGCGACGCTACGCGGGGACAGCCCGGCGTCCCGCAACGCGCCCTCGACCAGAGCGAGCACCTCCTCGACCGGGGCGCCCTTGGAGGCGCCGACGCCGACGACGAGGGACGGCGGCCGCAACAGCACCTCGCCGTCGGCGGGTTCGAGCGCACGGTCCGTCAGCCGGACGGTGTGCGTGCCCCGCTCGGCGAACGGCAGCGGCGGCAGCGGCCACGCCACCTCGGCGTCCAGCGCGACCGGCTCCCCGTCGAGCAGGGCCCGTGTCACGCCGGCCACATCGCCCTCCACGGGCAGGCCGAGGGTGTCCAGGCCGGGAATGCCGACGGCGTCCGTGGCCGTGGTCACCACCGGCTCGGCACCCAGCAACTCGCCGACTTCGCGGGCGAGCTCGTTGGCGCCGCCGCCGTGCCCGCCGACCAGCGACACGGCGAACCGCCCGGCCTCGTCGACGCACACCACACCCGGGTCGGAGGCCTTGTCGCCGAGCAGCGGCGCGACGAGCCGGACGACGGCTCCCGTCGCCAGGAAGCACACGAGCTGCTCGCACTCCGCGAACGCCCGCCGTACGGCGTCCCCGACGGGTCCGTCGTAGGCGCGCGTGCGCTCCGGCCACGCCGCGGCCAGCCGGTCGCGTGCCGCCGCCCCCGCCGCGGTGGCGGAAATGAGGCCGATCACAGAGCAACTCCTTTTCGGTCAAGGGGGTTTGAGCCGACGGGGGTTCGGGTCCCCCACAGCAGGAAGACGGGGTTGGTCGCCGCGAGCCGGGTCACATCCCCCGGCAGCGGTGCCAGCCGCGACGACTGCAACAGCACGCCGTCGCAGCCGAACCCGGCGTCCGTCAGCGCGCTCCGCACCGCAGGCACCCGGTCCAGGGCGGCCATCGCGACGACCACGGTCCGCCGGGCCCGCCGCGCGCACACGCCGACGATCTCCGGCAGCTCGCGCCCGCCGCCCCCGACGAAGACCGCGTCCGGGTCGTCGAGGCCGGCCAGTGCCTCCGGCGCAGTCCCGTGCACCGCGTGCACGTCGACGCCGTGCGCCCGCGCGTTGGCGCGGATCCGTCCGACGCCGTCGGCGGTCTTCTCCACGGCGGAGACGGCGGCGCCCAGCCGCGCGCACTCCACGGCCACCGAACCGGAGCCGGAACCGATGTCCCACACCAGGTCGCCCAGGCGCGGCCCCAGCCGGGCGAGGGCCAGCGCCCGCACCTCGAACTTGGTGATCATCGAGTCCCGGTGGGCGAACGCAGCCTCGTCCAGGGCCCATCCGGCGGGCGGAACCTCCGGCCCCGCGACCGTCCGCGCCCCGGCCCGCAGCCGAGTCTCGTCCAGGCTCAGGACGACGCTCACGTCCGTGCCCCAGTCCCGGGCGGCCGCGTCGCCCGGCGTGACCCGCTCCACGCGCTCGCGCTCCGGATCGCCCAGCGCGGTGGCCACCACCAGGGTGCGCGCGCAGTGCCGCAGCGCTGCCCCGAGTTCGGCGGGTCCGGCGCCCGGCCCGGTGAGCACGGCGACCTTCGGACGGGCCCGGCAGACGTTGACGGCGGTCCGCGGATCCCGCCCGTGGGCGCTGACGACGACGGCGTCGTCCCAGGTCAGCCCGAGGCGGGCGAAGGCTGCGGCGACCGAGGACACCCCGGGCCGCACGTCCAGCCGGTCCGGCCCGAACCGCTCGGCCAGCGCCCGCACGATCCCGAAGAACCCGGGATCGCCGGAGGCCAGCACGACCACCCGCCGGTCCTTGCCGACGTACTCCTCGATGGCGTCCAGGGCCGGCGCGAGCGGTCCGAGGACGATCCGGTCGGCGGTCGCGGGCAGCGGCACGGCGTCGAGGTGCCGCCGCCCGCCGACGACGAGCTCGGCGCCGGACACCACGTCGGAGGCAACCGGCGCACCCGTCCCCTGGCCCGTCCCGGTACCGACCACCGTGATCAGGCGACTCGAGGGACTCATGTACGGGCACCCCGCTCGCGCAGGGCCCGGCGGGCCTCCGGGTCGGCCTTGCGGTGACCGTGGAAGTGACCCGGGTGGTACAGATGCGAGCGGGTGCCGTGCGCGTCGAGGGCCGGGCCGACCAGGAACAGGGTGTGCTTCCAGAGCTTGTGCTCCTTGACCGTCTCCTCCAGCGTCTCGATCGTGCACTTCACGACCAGCTCCTCCGGCCAGGTCGCCTGGTGGGCGATGACGACCGGGGTGCCCGCCGGATAACCGCCCTCCAGCAGCTCCCGCACCAGCTGCCCGCTGCGGGCCGCCGACAGGAAGATCGCCATCGTCGTGCCGTGCTTGGCGAACTCGCGCACCTCCTCGCCGGGCGGCATCGGCGTCTTGCCGCCGCCGAGCCGGGTCAGCACCACGGACTGCGCGACCTCGGGGATCGTCAGCTCGCGCCGGGCGAGCGCGGCGACGGCGGAGAAGGAGGAGACGCCGGGCACGATCTCGGTGTCGATGCCGATTTCGTCGCACCGGTCGAGCTGCTCCTGCGTACCGCCCCACAGGGCGGGATCGCCGGAGTGGATACGGGCCACGCGCAGACCCTCGGCTCGGGCCCGCTCGTACACGGCGACCACGTCCTCCAGGGACATCGTCGCCGAGTCGAGGATCTCCGCACCCTCGCGCGCGTGCTCGAGAACCTCCGCCTGGACCAGGCTCGCGGCCCAGATCACGACGTCGGCCTCGGCGATGGCGCGTGCGGCACGAAACGTCAGCAGATCGGCGGCGCCGGGGCCGGCACCGACGAAGGTCACCTTGCCGGTGGGGGCATCGGCCATGGGTTCGATTCCTCTCAAAGCGGGTCGTAACGGGGCGTGACGGAGGTCAGGGAAGTGGCCGGATGTGCGCGGCCGGGGGTTGATCGGATACGAAGGGCCTATGGCGGTCTTCGTCGCGCTCGGCGCGTTCCTCATGACGCTGGCCGGCGGCTGGACGGCGCAACGCGTGACCGACCGCCGTCACCTGGTGCTGGGCCTGGCCGGCGGCCTGATGCTGGGCGTGGTCGGCCTGGACCTGCTGCCGGAGGCCCTTCAGGCGGCGGGCACGGAGGTCTTCGGCGTCCCCGCCGCACTCCTGCTGTTCGTGGCGGGCTTCCTGCTGGCCCATCTGGTGGAACGCCTGCTCGCGGTCCGCCAGGCCGCACACGGCGCCGAGGAGCACAACGGCAGAGCCCCCGAGGTCGGTCTGACGGCGGCCTCGGCGATGGTCGGCCACAGCGCCATGGACGGCGTGGCGATCGGCGCGGCCTTCCAGGTCGGCGGCGGCATGGGCGTCGCCGTGGCGCTGGCGGTGATCGCCCACGACTTCGCCGACGGCTTCAACACGTACACGATCACCAGCCTGTACGGGAACGCCCGCCGCAGGGCCCTGTTCATGCTGTTCGCGGACGCGGCCGCACCAATGGTGGGCGCGGCCTCGACGTCCTTCGTCACCATCCCGGAGCAACTGCTCGGCGGCTATCTCGGCTTCTTCGGCGGCGCGCTGCTCTACCTGGCGGCCGCCGAGATCCTGCCCGAGGCCCACCACGAACACCCCGCCCGCTCGACCGTGCTGTGCACGATCGCCGGCGCGGCCTTCATCTGGCTGGTGGTGGGCCTCGCGAGCTGACCCGGGGCCCGTCCCGGCGGGTCTCACAGCTTGCCGCCCCGGCCGTTCTCGCGTCGCGCGGGAGCGATGAGCGTCGACAGGTAGGGCAGCGGCTCGCCGTCCAGCTCGGCGGCGGGCCGGATGGACTCCTCCGCCAGCCCGAGCGCCGACCCCCACACGGCGTCCCCGATCCGCCCGGTCTCCCTGAGCGCCTCGGCGACCTCGGCGGCCTGCCGCCCGAACTTGTACGCGACGACCGTCCCGGGCCCGGCGAGCGCGTCCTTCAGCACGGCGGAACCGGCGGTCACCGGCACCAGGGTCAGGGGTTCGGTGCCCTCGGTCAGCACCGCCCCCGACCGGGCGGCGAGATCCTGCATCGCGGTGATGCCCGGCACGGTCTCGACCCGGGTCCCCGGCACCAGCTCCGCGACGGTCTGCGCGAGGTAGGTGAAGGTGGAGTACACGTTGGGATCGCCGATGGTCGCGAAGGCGACCCCGCCGTGCTCCCGCAGCAGCGCGGCGACCCGCTCCCCGGCGGCGTCCCAGGCGGCCTCCCGCCGCGCCCGGTCGGTCCGCTCGTTCAACGCGAACACGACCCGTACGACCTTGTCCTCGGGCACGTAGTGCAGCACGGTGGCTTCGGCCCGCCCCCGCTCACCGCTGTCCATCACGGGCACGACGACGACCTCGGCGGCCCGGAGCGCGTTGACGCCCTTGACGGTCACCAGCTCCGGATCCCCGGGACCCACCCCGACTCCGACCAGCTTGCTGCTCATGACGTCCGGCACCTCTCCACGAACCGACGGGCCACACCGGGCTCGGACGCCCAGTGCGTGTGCAGATAACTCGCGTGCACACCTTGTTGTACGAAGCCTTCGACGCGCCGCTCGGGGGTCCGCACACCCCACGCGGGGACCGCCCCCGACCCCGGCTCCACGACCGTGCGATGGAACTCGTGCCCCCGCATTCGCGTCCCGGCCGGCGCCAGCACACTGTCGCTCACCGCGACGGCGTCCCGGTAGCCGAGGGTGAGCCGGTCGGACATCCGGGCGGTGGCGTCGAGCACGCCGCACATGGGCTGCCCGTCCAGCTCCCGGCACAGGTACAGCAGCCCGGCGCACTCGGCGGCGACCGGCGCACCTCGCTCCGCGAGGGCGGCGACCTCCTTGCGCAGCCGCTCGTTGGCGGACAGCTCGGCGGCGTACACCTCGGGGAAACCGCCCCCGATGACCAGCCCGGCGGTCCCCTCCGGGAGGGACTCGTCCCGCAACGGGTCGAAGGCGACCACGTCGGCCCCGGCGGCGGCGAGCAGTTCGGTGTGCTCGGCGTAGGAGAAGGTGAACGCGGACCCACCGGCAACGGCGACCACGGGCGTGAGCTTCTTGCCCGACCGAGTCGGGTGATCGTGGGTGGGCGAGACGGGGGTCCAGGGGGCGGAGTCCCCTGGGACGGCGCCGGCAGTACGGGCCAGCGCTTCCAGAGCGGCGAGGTCACATCCGCCGGAGACCTGCTCCGCCATCGCCCTGACGGAGTCGACCGCCGCGGCCTGCCGTTCGGCGACGGGAACCAGCCCGAGATGCCGGGAAGGCGTGTCCACCTGCGGCGTCCGCCGCAGGACGCCCAGCACGGGCACCCCGGCCGACTCCAGCGCCTCCCGCAACAACTCCTCGTGCCGATCCGAGGCGACCTTGTTGAGGATCACGCCCCCGACCCGCACCTGCGGATCCCAGGAAGCGAACCCGTGCACCAACGCCGCCACCGACCGTGACTGCGACGAGGCGTCCACCACCAGCACCACCGGCGCCCGCAGCAACTTCGCCACCTGCGCGGTGGACGCCAGTTCGCCCTCCCCCGCGGCCCCGTCGTACATCCCCATCACGCCCTCGACGATCGCCAGATCGCAGCCGCGCGCACCGTGCGCGAACAGCGGCCCGACCAACTCCGGCCCGCACAGATACGCGTCGAGGTTGCGCCCCACCCGCCCGGTGGCGAGCGAGTGGTACCCGGGGTCGATGTAGTCCGGCCCGACCTTGTGCGCGGACACGGCGAGCCCCCGCGCGGCGAACGCGGCCATCAGCCCCGTGGCAACGGTGGTCTTGCCGCTGCCCGAGGAGGGCGCGGCGATGACCAACCGGGGTACGGCACTCACCACTCGATGCCCTTCTGCCCCTTCTGCCCCGCGTCCATCGGGTGCTTGACCTTGGACATGTCGGTGACGAGATCGGCGAAGCCGACCAGCTTCTCGGGCGCGTTCCGCCCGGTGATCACGACATGCTGGGTGCCGGGACGGTCGCGCAGCACCTCGATCACCTCATCGGTGTCGACCCACCCCCAGTGCATGGGGTACGCGAACTCGTCGAGCACGTACAGCCGGTACGTCTCGGCGGCGAGGTCCCGCTTGACCTGCTCCCAGCCCTCGCGCGCCTTCTCCTCGTTGCTGAGGTTGTCCCCCTGAAGATCCCGCTGGACCCAGGACCATCCCTCGCCCATCTTGTGCCAGTCGACGGTCCCGCCCTCACCGCTGGCCCCCAGCACCCGCAGTGCGTTCTCCTCGCCGACCTTCCACTTCGCGGACTTGACGAACTGGAACACCCCGATCGGCCACCCCTGGTTCCAGGCGCGCAGCGCGAGCCCGAACGCGGCGGTCGACTTCCCCTTCCCGATCCCCGTGTGCACGACGACCAACGGCCGGTTCCGCCGCTGACGAGTCGTCAGACCGTCGTCCGGCACCACACTCGGCTGTCCCTGCGGCATTACGCGGCCCTCCTCTGTACGTCCTTCACCAGCCCAGCAATGCTGTCCGCCCGTAGCTCGTCCAATGTCACCGCCGTACCGCCGAGTTCACCCGCGAGCTGCCCGGCCAGCCCCAGCCGCACCGGCCCCAGCTCGCAGTCCACGACCACGGAGGCGACGCCCTCGGCCGCGAACAACCGAGCCGCCCGTCCGGCCAGCGCCACGGGCTCGGGCCCACCGGTGGCCCGTCCGTCCGTCACCACGACGACCAGGGCGCGCCGCGCCGGATCCCGCAGCCGCTCCACCCGCAGCACGTCGTGCGCCTTGAGCAGCCCGGCGGCGAGCGGAGTCCGCCCACCGGTGGGCAGCGACTCCAGCCGGACGGCAGCCGCATCCACGGACGACGTCGGCGGCAACGCCACCTCGGCCGCCGCCCCCCGGAACGTCACGAGCCCCACCTTGTCCCGCCGCTGGTAGGCGTCCAGCAGCAGCGACAGCACGGCGCCCTTCACCGCACTCATCCGCTGCCGGGCGGCCATGGACCCCGAGGCGTCGACCACGAACAGCACGAGGTTGCCCTCACGCCCCTCCCGGGTCGCCTGCCGCAGATCGTCACGCCGCACCACGAGCCCCCGCCCGGAGCGCCCCCGCGCCCGCTGATGCGGCGCGGCGGCCTGCACGGTCGCCGCCAGGTGCAGCTTGGTCAGGGCCCCTTGAGGCCGCCGCGCACCCGTCGTCCGTCCGTGCTCGGTCCGTGCCCGCGAACGCCGTCCAGCGGCGCCCTCGCCGATCCCGGGCACGCTCAGCACCTTCGTACGGAACGGCTCGGCGGCCCGTGCGGGGGACTGCTCCCCGGCGCCGGAGGCCTGCGGCTCCCCGTCCTCGCCGGCCTCGGGCCGCGCACCGGAGCCACCGTCGGCCTGCGGCCCCTCGGACGGCGGCTGCCCGCCGCCCCCGCCGGGCCCGTCCGGATCGGGATCCTCGTCGCCCTCGTTCTCGTTCTCTCCGGAGAACTCCTCCAGCGTCTCGTCGAGCTTGTCCTCGTCGAGTCCGGGCGCGTCAAAGGGATTACGGCGCCGGCGGTGCGGCAGCGCGAGCAGCGCCGCCTGGCGTACGTCCTCCGCGAGCACGTCCGTCCGCCCCGCCCAGGCGGCCAGCGCCGTGGCGGTGCGCGCCATGACGATGTCGGCCCGCATGCCGTCCACCTCGAAGGCCGCGCAGGTGGCCGCGATCTGCCGCAGCGCCCCGTCGCCCAGCCGCACCGACGGCAACAGCGCACGCGCCGCCACGATCCGGCCGCGTACGGCGGACTCCTCGTCCGCCCACCGCGCGGCGAACCCCTGCGGATCGTCGTCGTAGGCGAGCCGCCGCCGCACGACCTCCACCCGCTGGTCGGGCTCGCGCGAGGCGGCCACCTCCACCGTCAGCCCGAACCGGTCGAGCAACTGCGGCCGCAGTTCGCCCTCTTCGGGGTTCATCGTCCCGACGAGCAGGAACTTCGAGGCGTGCCGCACGGACACGCCCTCGCGCTCCACGTACGAGGCGCCCATCGCCGCCGCGTCCAGCAGCAGGTCGACGAGGTGGTCGTGGAGGAGGTTGACCTCGTCCACGTAGAGGATGCCGCGGTGCGCGTCGGCGAGGAGCCCCGGCTCGAAGGCCTTGACGCCCTCGGCGAGCGCCCGCTCGATGTCCAGCGCGCCGACGAGCCGGTCCTCGGAGGCGCCCACCGGCAGCTCGACCATCCGCGCGGGCCGGGTCGCGAACGCCCCCGGCTCGTGCGGCCCGTCCGGGCAGGCCGGGTCGGGGGAGCCGGGGTCGCAGGAGAACCGGCAGCCGGAGACGACGTCCAGCTCGGGCAGCAGCGCCGAAAGCGCCCGCACCGCGGTCGACTTGGCGGTGCCCTTCTCACCCCGGACCAGCACACCGCCCACCGCCGGCGACACGGCGTTCAGCAGCAGCGCGAGCCGCAGGTCGTCCTGGCCGACGACGGCCGTGAACGGGAAAGGAGTACTCACTTCTCGTCGCCCTCCAAGTCGCCTTCGAGCTCCAGATAGGTGGCGCGCAGCCGCTCGATCGTGTCGGCGTCCGGCTCGGCCCACAGCCCGCGGTCGGCGGCCTCCAGGAGCCGCTCGGTGATCCCGCGCAGCGCCCACGGGTTGGACTTCTTCATGAAGTCCCGGTTCTCCGCGTCGAAGACGTACTCCGCGCTGAGCTTCTCGTACATCCAGTCGTCGACGACGCCCGCCGTGGCGTCGTAGCCGAAGAGGTAGTCGACGGTCGCCGCCATCTCGAAGGCGCCCTTGTAGCCGTGCCGCCGCATGGCCGCCATCCAGCGAGGGTTGACCACCCGGGCGCGGAACACCCGGTGCGTCTCCTCGCCCAGCGTCCGCGTCCGCACCTGGTCCGGGACGGCCGAATCGCCCACGTACGCCTCGGGGTTGGCGCCGGTCAGGTGCCGCACCATGGCGACCATGCCGCCGTGGTACTGGAAGTAGTCGTCGGCGTCGACGAGGTCGTGCTCGCGGGTGTCGACGTTCTTCGCGGCGACGGCGATCCGCTTGAACGCCGTCTCCATGTCGCCGCGCGCCGCCCGCCCGTCGAGTCCCCGCCCGTAGGCGTAGCCGCCCCAGACGGCGTACACCTCGGCGAGGTCCGCGTCGGAGCGCCAGTTGCGGGCGTCGATCAGCGGCAGCAGCCCCGCCCCGTACGCCCCCGGCTTGGAGCCGAAGATCCGGGCGCTCGCCCGCCGCCGGTCGCCGTGCTCGGCGGCGTCCTCGTCGACGTGGGCGCGCACGAAGTTGGACTCGGCGGGCTCCGCCAGCTCCGCCACCGCCCGCACCGCGTCGTCGATCAGCCCGACCACGTGCGGGAACGCGTCCCGGAAGAACCCGGAGATGCGGACGGTCACGTCGATGCGCGGCCGGCCCAGCTCCTCCAGCGGGACCACCTCGAACCCGGTCACGCGGCGCGAGGCGTCGTCCCACACCGGACGGCAGCCCAGCAGCGCCAGGATCTCGGCGATGTCGTCGCCCTGGGTGCGCATCGCGGACGTGCCCCAGACCGTCAGGCCGACGGACTTCGGGTATTCACCGGTGTCCTGGAGGTAGCGCTGCACGAGCGAGTCCGCCAGGGCCTGCCCGACCTCCCAACTCAACCGGGACGGAATGGCCTTGGGGTCGACCGAGTAGAAGTTGCGGCCGGTCGGCAGGACGTTGACCAGTCCGCGCGTCGGCGAACCGGACGGACCGGCGGGGACGTAACCGCCGTCGAGTGCCTTGAGGATGTGGCCGATCTCGTCGGTGGTCTTCTCCAGCCGGGGCACGACCTCGGTACACGCGAACTCCAACACCGCGACGGCGTCCGGGAGTTCGGTGCCCAGCACCGCACGCACCAGGGCGCGGCTCTCGGCGACCGCCCATCCGCGCTCCTCCATGCCCTCCGCGACCCGTCGGCACAGCTGCTCCAGCAGGTCGATGGCGTCGGCGGCCGAACGCGACGGACCCTCGACGAGGTCCGTCAGCTCGACCGGCGCCTTCACGGGTGCGCCCGGCTCGGCCAGCAACTCCTTCTCGCTGAGCCCGAAATGGGCCGCGAACGACGCCCTCAGCCCCGGCAGCGCGTTCGCCTGTCCGCCCCACACCTGCGAGGCGCGCAGCACGGCGAGCACGAGATTCACGCGCGCCTCGCCGACCGGCCCGCCGCCGAGGATGTGCAGACCGTCGCGGATCTGCACATCCTTGATCTCGCACAGATAGCCGTCGACGTGCATGACGAACTCGTCGAACGCGTCGTCGTCCGGCTGGTCGTCGACGTGCAGGTCGTGGTGCAGCTCGGCCGCCTTCACCAGCGTCCAGATCTGCGCGCGCACCGCCGGCGCCTTCGTCGGGTCCAGGTCGCAGACCAGCGCGTACTCGTCGAGGAGCTGCTCCAGCTTGGCCAGGTCGCCGTAGGTGTCGGCGCGCGCCATCGGCGGGACGAGATGGTCGACTACGGTCGCGTGTCCGCGCCGCTTGGCCTGCGTGCCCTCGCCGGGGTCGTTGACGATGAAGGGGTAGATCAGCGGCAGTTCGCCGAGGACGGCGTCCGGCGCGCACCCGCCGCTCAGCCCGAGCCCCTTGCCTGGCAGCCACTCCATCGTGCCGTGCTTGCCCATGTGCACGATCGCGTCCGCGCCGAAACTGTTCTCCAGCCACCGGTACGCGGCCATGTAGTGGTGCGACGGCGGCATGTCGGGGTCGTGGTAGATCGCGATCGGGTTCTCGCCGAAGCCGCGCGGCGGCTGGATCATCACGACGACGTTCCCGAACTGCAGGGAGGCGAGCACGATGTCGTCGCCGTCGACGTACAGCGAGCCCGGCGGCTCGCCCCACGCCTCCAGCATCCCGTCCCGCAGCTCCGGGTCGAGCTTGTCGAACCACGCCCGGTAGTCCGCGAGCGGCACGCGCGCGGGCGCGGCGGCCAGCTGCTCCTCGGTGAGCCACTCCACGTCATGGCCACCGGCGTTGATCAGCCGGTGGATCAGCTCGTCTCCGTTGTCCGGATGCCCCTCGACGACGTACCCGGCGTCCCGCAGCGCGTCGAGCACCTTCACCGCCGAAGCGGGCGTGTCCAGACCGACCGCGTTACCGACGCGCGAGTGCTTCGTCGGGTAGGCGGTGAAGACCAGCGCCAGCTTCTTCTCGGTGTTCGCCTTGTGCTTCAACCGGGCGTGCCGTACGGCGATTCCGGCGACGCGTGCGGCCCGCTCGGGGTCGGCGACGTACACCGGGACGTCGTCGGGGCCCTGCTCCTTGAAGGAGAAGGGGACGGTGATGATCCGCCCGTCGAACTCCGGGATGGCGACCTGCATCGCCGCGTCCATGGGGGACAGGGCGGCGTCGGACCCGTCCCACGTGCTCTTCGACGACGTCAGGCAAAGCCCTTGCAGGACCGGCACGTCGAGGTCGGCGAGCGCCCCGATGTCCCAGGCCTCCTCGTCCCCGCCCGCCGAGGCCTGCGAGGCGTGCGTGCCGCCGGCGGCGAGGACGGTGGCGACGAGCGTGTCGGTCCGCCCCAGGATCTCGTACAGCCCGGCGTCCGCCCCGCGCAGCGAACCGCAGTACACGGCAAGGGCGTTGGCGCCGCGGGCCTCGATCGCGTCGCACAGGGTGTCCACGAACGCGGTGTTGCCGCTCAGCTGGTGGGCCCGGTAGAAGAGCACGCCGACGGTCGGCCGCCCCTCGACGGACGCCCGCTCGCCGTGGACGCCGTACTCGGGCATCTTCTGCGGCTCCAGGAACCCCTCGCCGGTCAGCAGCACGGTGTCGGAGAGGAACCGGGCGAGTTCGGTGAGGTTGGCGGGCCCGCCCTCGACGAGGTACTTGAGGGCCTCGGCCACCACGCCGGCCGGCACCGACGACTCGGCCATCAGCTCGGCGTCCGGCACGGTCTCGCCGCCCAGCAGCACGGTCGGCACACCTGACGCCTTCAGCGCGGCGAGCCCGTCCTCCCAGGCCCGCTTCCCGCCGAGCAGCCGGACGACGGCGAGGTCGGCGCCGTCCAGCAGACCGGGCAGCTCCCGCGTCACATCCACGCGGGTCGGGTTGCCGATCCGGTAGTCGGCGCCGGAAGCGGATCGGGCCGCCAGCAGATCGGTGTCGGCGGTCGACAACAACAACACTGTGCTCATGCGGGCGCTCCCGGTGGAATGAATGGCAGTCCTTGCGGCGCGCCCGACTCGATGAGCCGCCAGAGCGCGTCGGTGTCCGCGTGCTGTTCGATCAGGTCGCCGAGCCGGTCGAGCTGCTCCTCGCGCAGCCCGGCGAACGAGGTGTCGGCGGCGGGCACGAAACGCCGGCCCGCGGCGGCCGCCACCTCGCGCAGGAACGCCCGCCGGAACCCGTCCGACTCCAGCGAGCCGTGCCAGTGCGTGCCCCAGGTCTGGCCGACCCGGCAGCCGTCGAGGCTGTGTCCTTCGCCATCGGAGATGAACGGCTCACCGCCCGTGACGTCGGCGACCCCGTGATGGATCTCGTACCCCTCGACCGGCTCGCCGAGGGCTTGACCGACGGGCCGGGTGAGGGTCTTCTCGCGGGCGAACCGCACCCGCACCGGCAGGACGCCGAGCCCGTCGACCTGCCCGCGCCGGCTCTCGACGTCGTCCTCGATGCGCTCGCCGAGGATCTGGAAGCCCCCGCAGATGCCGAGGACGGGCCGCTGCTCGGCGGCCCGCCGCCGCAGGGCGTCGGCGAGGCCGCGCTCGCGCAGCCACTGAAGGGCGCGCACGGTCCCCCGCGTCCCCGGGACGACGACCAGGTCGGCATCGGCCAGTTCCTCGGGCCGGTCCACGAACCGCACGACGACGCCCGGTTCGGCGGCCAGCGCGTCCACGTCCGTGAAGTTCGACATCAGCGGGATCGCGCAGACGGCGACCCGCAGCACATCCTGTCCGACGGGCGGGGCGGTGTTCGACTCCCGGATCGTCCCGCGCAGCGAGACCCGGAGCCCGTCCTCCTCGTCGATCCCGAGGCCGTGCCGGAACGGCAGCACGCCGTACGTCCGCCGCCCGGTGAGCCCGTGCAGCATGTCGAGGCCCGGCTCCAGCAGGGAGACGTCCCCGCGGAACTTGTTGACGAGAAACCCGGAAACGAGTTTCTGGTCCTCGGGGGAGAGCAGCGCGACGGTCCCGAAGAAGGAGGCGAAGACCCCGCCCCGGTCGATGTCGCCGACGACGAGGACCGGGAGCCCGGCGTTGCGGGCGATCCCCATGTTCACGATGTCGGTCCGCCGAAGATTGATCTCGGCAGGAGAGCCGGCCCCCTCACAGATCACCGCGTCATACGTGCCCCGCAACTCGGCGAGACAGTCGAGAACGGTTCCCAGGAGTTCCCGCTGCCGGCCCCCGTGGTACCCACGGGCACTGAGCTCGCCCACCGGCTTCCCCAGCAGCACCACCTGACTGCTCTGCTCGCCGCCGGGCTTGAGCAGCACGGGATTCATCAGGGCGGTCGGCTCGACCCGGCACGCCTGCGCCTGCATGGCCTGCGCCCGCCCGATCTCGGCGCCCTCGCGCGTCACGAACGAGTTGAGGGACATGTTCTGCGCCTTGAACGGCGCGACCTTGACGCCCTGCCGCACCAGCCACCGGCAGATCCCGGCCGTGACGACGCTCTTGCCGGCGTCGGAGGTGGTGCCCGCGACGAGGAGTCCCCCGCTCATGTCGTCCGCCCCTTCCCTGTCGTGACGATGGCGCGCGCGGCGACGGTGACGCCGAGCGCCAGCAGGCCGACGCGGCGCGAGAGCCGTGCGGCGCGTTCGATGTCGGGGGCGACGACGGGCCGCCCGGCCGCCCCGTTCAGCACCGGCCGGTGCTCGATCCGGCCGCCGTACGACAGCGTCCCGCCCAGCCGCACGCCGAGCGCGCCCGCGAAGGAGGCCTCGACGGGCCCGGCGTTGGGGCTGGGATGCCGGCCGGCGTCCGCCCGCCAGGCCCGCAGCGCGGCCCGCGGATCATCCCCCGCGACGGCGGCCAGTACGGCGGTCAGCCGCGCCCCCGGCCACCCGGCGAGGTCGTCGAGCCGCGCGGAGGCCCACCCGAACCGCCGATACCGGGCCGACCTGTGCCCGACCATGGCGTCGAGGGTGTTGACGGCCCGGAACCCGAGCAGCCCCGGCACCCCGCCGACGGCCCCCCACACGAGCGCCCCCACGACGGCGTCGGAGGTGTTCTCGGCGACGGACTCCACGACGGCCCGGGCTATCCCGTCCGCGTCCAGCGCCTGCGGATCCCGCCCGCACAGATGCGGCAGCCGTTCCCGGGCGGCCTCGACGTCCCCCGCTTCGAGGGCCCGCCCGATGGCGCGGGCCTCCCGGACGAGAGAGGTCCCGCCGACGACGGCCCAGGTGGCGGCGGCGGTGAGGCCGAGAGAAGCGGCCGAAGAGGGACGTACGGCCTTGCGGGCGACGGCTCCCAGGGTCACGACCCCACCGGCGCAGACGACGGTGTGGACGGCCCCCCAGCCGCGGTGGTCGCGCCAGAGCACCCGTTCCACGGCTGCGGCCGCCCGGCCGAACACGGCCACCGGATGCCCCCGGCGGGGATCGCCGAGGAGCAGGTCACCGAGGAGGCCGGCGGCGGCGCCGTACGCGT
This sequence comes from Streptomyces sp. NPDC050121, assembly GCF_044460385.1. Lineage (NCBI taxonomy): Bacteria > Bacillati > Actinomycetota > Actinomycetes > Kitasatosporales > Streptomycetaceae > Streptomyces > Streptomyces sp. NPDC050121. The sequence continues at coordinate 198,611 of NZ_JBITJV010000011.1, forward strand.
GAACGCGAGCGGCATGCACGGGCTCAGCCGGCCGTGGGGTCGGGCAGCGACCTGGTGCTGTGCCTCAACGGCCAAGCGGGCATGGCGATATGTCCTCACTCAGGGTGTCCACGCCCTGGTTCGACGAGACCGGCGGCGAGAGTTCCTGGCTCCCGGGGCTTACTACCCCGGTGACAGTGGCGGGACCGCGCCGGATTCGCACCGGCTTCCTCTTCTGCCGCCGTACATGGCTCGGGCAGTCCACCACGGGCCCGGAAGGGCCGTCAACTTGCTGTTGACCTGCGCGGGGAGAGTGTGCAGAACCCCACATCGGCCCGGTCCCACGGCGCGCGGAGCATGACTCGGCCCTGCCTGCGGCCGCCGATGTGGGCGACCGCAGGCAGGGCCGGGTGAGGAACCTGTACGGCTCAGGCCACGATCTACGCCTCAGGCCACGATCAGGGAGATCCCGTAGGCCACCGCCGCCGCGCACGCCGCGAAGCAGGCGTACGCGCCCGTCACCGCGAGAGCGGCCGAGCCGCCCTCTGCGGTGGCGCGTTCCTGGCGGGACAGGCCCATGACGCCCAGGGTGAACAGGGTGACGAGGCCCACGGTGACCGCGAGGCTGACACCGAAGACGGAGCCCAGGGCTGCCCAGTCGATCTTCATGCTGGTTCTCTTCCTTCGTACCGGGTGCGTGGGCTCAGACGGCCGCGGCCGGGGGAGCGGCCGGCTCGGTGGGCGCGGTCGCCGGGGACGGGATCGTGGCCGTCAGGTCCTCGGCCACCGTGCCCGTCGGAGGCGGGGTCACCGCCGCGATCGCCGTGGTGATCACGCCCGGGGACTCCTCGGGCTCGTTGACGTTGGACGCGTCGACGACCTCACGTCGCGAGATCTTCCAGATCGCCGCGCTGGACGCCACCAGGAAGACGGCCACGACCGCCGTGCCCCAGTCGCCCAGGTTCGTGACCGACTCGGCCAGCGCGCCCACCAGCGCCGCCGCCGGCAGCGTCAGGCCCCACGCCACGAACATGCGGGTCGCCGTCGACCAGCGGACCACGCCGCCCTTGCGGCCCAGACCCGCGCCCATCACCGCGCCGGAGACCGAGTGGGTGGTGGAGAGGGAGAAGCCGAGGTGGGAGGAGGCCAGGATGACCGTGGCCGCGCTGGTCTGGGCGGCGAAGCCCTGCTGCGGCTGAAGGTCGGTCAGGCCCTTGCCCATGGTGCGGATGATGCGCCAGCCGCCGAGGTAGGTGCCGAGCGCGATGGCCAGGCCCGCGGAGAGGATGACCCAGACCGGCGGGTCGGAGTCGGGGGCCACGGCGCCGCCGGCGACCAGGGCGAGGGTGATGATGCCCATCGTCTTCTGCGCGTCGTTGGTGCCGTGGGCGAGGGAGACCAGGCCGGCCGAGGCGATCTGGCCGGCCCGGTAGCCCTTCTCGGCGGCCTTGCCGTCGGCCTTCTTGCCGAGGGTGTAGGAGAGGCGGGTCGCGAGCATCGCGGCGACGCCCGCGACGATGGGCGCCGCGATCGCCGGGATGAGGACCTTGGTGACCAGCGCGTCGCCGTGCACCGCGTCGAAGCCGGCCGAGGCGATGGTGGCGCCGATCAGACCGCCCATGAGGGCGTGGGAGGAGCTGGAGGGCAGGCCCACCAGCCAGGTCAGCAGGTTCCAGAGGATCGCGCCGACCAACGCGGCGAAGATGACCTCGGGACGGATGCCGGTCTCGTCGACGAGACCCTTGGAGATCGTGTTGGCGACCTCCACGGAGAGGAAAGCGCCCACCAGGTTGAGCGCGGCGGACATGGCCACCGCGACCTTGGGCTTGAGTGCACCGGTCGAGATGGTCGTGGCCATCGCGTTGGCGGTGTCATGAAAACCGTTCGTGAAATCAAACGCGAGTGCGGTTACCACCACAATCGCGAGGATCAGCGAGAAGTTTTCCATTTACCCAGGCAATCGTTCGAAGTCATCGGTCGGTTGACCGTAGGAAACCTGAGTGAACGGAAGATGAACTGAGGGGGGCTTCGGGGTGTCCGATGTCGGGGTGACTGTGCGGTCCGTACGGCTACTCGCCGCCCGCGAGCCGCTCCGGCCGGGTCGCGCAGCCGTTGAAGAGATTCTGGTCACCCGGCAGGATCGGGGCATGGCTGAGCAGCGGCGCGACGGGCGGGGGTCCCGGGACGCGCGGGACGGTATGTGGAGTGCGGCCCAGGCGCGGGCCTGGGAGGCGCTCGTGACGACGGCCCGCCGCACGGTGAGCGACGGCCTGGTCGTCGGCACCTCCGGCAACGTCTCCGTGCGCGTCGGCGACACCGTGCTGGTCACCCCGTCGGGCGTGCCCTACGACCGGCTCACCCCGGACGATGTGACGGGCGTCGACCTCACCGGTCGGCAGGTGCTCGGCGCCCTGGCCCCGACGAGCGAACTGCCCATGCACCTCGCCGTCTACCACACCACCGACGCCGGTGCGGTCGTCCACACCCACGCCGTGCACGCCACGGCCGTCTCCACCCTCGTCGGCGAGCTTCCCCTCGTCCACTACATGGCGGCCGCGCTCGGCGGCGCCGTCCGGGTCGCCCCCTATGCGACCTACGGCACCGAGGCGTTGGCCGACAACATGCTCGCGGCCCTCGCCGACCGCACCGGCTGCCTCCTGCAGAACCACGGCACCCTCACCTACGGCGCCACCCTCGACCAGGCCTACGACCGCACGGCCCAGCTGGAGTGGATGTGCCGGCTGTGGCTGACGGCCTCTTCGCTGCCCGGCCGCAGTCCCACCCTCCTGACGGAGGAACAGGTCGCGGAGGCGGGGGAGCGGCTGCGGGCGTACGGGCAGCGGCCTTGGTCCCGTCGGGGGTGAGCTCCACTGGCCGGTCGCGACGATGGCCAGGAGACTGGACGGGTGCGCACTGTCAAAGCGACGGCCGCCGCCGTCACCGCAGCCCTGGCCGCCGGCGCCGCCAGTGTTGCCGTCGGCCGGTTCGCCAGCGACGCCGCGCTGAAGGCGCCGCCCGGCCGGCCCCTGCCCACCGAACCCCGGCTCACGGTGCACCGCACGGCCGCCGGCCAGATCACCCTCACCCGCGACCTGGCCGCCCTGCGCCCCGGCACCCACGGGCTCTCCGGCAACGGCTCCCACGCGGTCGTCGGCGCCGTCCTGCCCACCGCCGCGCACTCCGCCGACACCGTCGTACGCCGCCTGGAACGCGTCACCCACGGCACGCTGAACCCCGGCGACGCGGTCTGGCTCACCCCGAATCTGTACGTCGGCGACCCCGGCAGCGCCCTCGGCCTCGACCACGCCGACATCGACGTCCCCGGCGAACTGGGCAGCCTGCCCGCCTGGTTCGTCCCCGGCGCCCGGCGCACCTGGGTGATCGCCGTGCACGGCCTGGGCACCACCCGGGAACACGCCCTGAACGTCATGGGTTTCCTGCACCGCCGCCGCTTCCCCGTGCTCGCCCTCGCCTACCGCGGCGACCTCGGCGCACCCCGCTCCCCGGACGGGCTGAATCACCTCGGCGCGACCGAGTGGCGCGACCTGGACGCGGCGATGCGGTACGCCGTGCGCTACGGCGCCGAACGCGTCGTCCTGCTCGGCTGGTCCACCGGCGCCACCATGGCCCTGCGCGCCGCCGCCGACTCGGGGCTGCGCGACCTCGTCTCGGGGCTCGTGCTGGACTCACCGGTCCTGGACTGGCGGACGACCCTGCGCGCCCTCGCCGCCGCCCGGCACACCCCCGGCCCGCTGCTGCCGCTCGCCGTCCGCGCCGCCGAGGGCCGCACCGGACTGCGCGGCGGCCCCGGCGACGACGGCGACGCGGCCGCCGACCCGGCCCGGCTGACGGTCCCGACCCTGATCGTGCACGGTCCCGACGACACCGTCGCCCCCTGGGTCGCCTCCCGCCGCCTCGCCGCGCGCCGGCCCGACCTCGTGGCCCTGCACACCGTCCCGCAGGCCTCGCACGGCGCCATGTGGAATGTCGCCCCCGCCGCCTACGAGGAGGCCCTGCGCCGCTTCCTCACCCCCCTCATGTGAGCCCGTGGCAGAGCCGCCCGGACCGGTCGCGACCGTTCCGTTTAAGCCCGTACCACTGGCCTGAACACGTCTCCCCACCCTTCGCGGGACCCCGTGCGTTGGCCAGTCCCGTAGCCCGCCGTGACATTCCGTTTGGGTTTTCGGACCGTCAACCGGAAGACTGCACCCGTGACGTCCCGTATCCCGCGCGACTCCAGGCTTCGACTCGTCCGCCCGCGACCCCTGGCCGCCGCCCCCTCAGCTGTGAACGAGCGGCGCCCGCGCCGCCCTGCACCCCGCCCGCCGGAGGGCACCCCGGCCCCCGCGGAGCTGGCCAGAATGGCGCGCTCCGGACTGGCCGCCGCGGCCCGCGTCGCCCGCTGGGCCGACAACGCCCTCGGACCCGGCCGAGACGCCGCGACCACCGACGGCAAGGCCACCCTCTCCGACGTGACCGCCGAACGGGCGGCCAGCGATCTGGGACTGACCACGGACCGGATCCGCGCCGACTGGGACACCGCCCGCCTCGCCGGCCTCGTCGAGGTGCACGGCGACAGCGCCCGCCCCGGCTGGCGGCTGCGCGCCTGGGACCGCGACGACAGCGCCGTCCTGCGCGGCTGGGTCGCCCTGTTCGACGCCTGGTCGCTCGCCTCCCCGGAACCCGAGGAGCAGGAGGCCGCCGCCGTCGCCGAGGTCGTCTCGGCCATGCCGCAGGTGCTCTCCTTCCTCCAGCTGTCCGCCGGGCCCGTCCCCGTGGAGCAGCTCCTGGACCTGCTGCGCCAGCGCGTCACCGAACTGCGCACCGAGCGCTGCGAGGTCCCCTACGGCGCCGGCTCCGAACCCGCGACGCCCCTCGCTCCGGTCCCCTCCGCCGAGGCCGACCCGGCGGAGCCCGCGCAGGACGCCGAACTCGCCCCGCTCCTCGACTGGGCCCTGCACGCCCTCGCCTCCGTCGGCGCCCTCACCTACGGCGCCGGACAGGCCACGCTCACCCCGCTGGGCAGCTGGGCGGTCTGGGTCAAGCTGGAGCAGATCTGCGTCGCCGCGCAGAGCCCGGCCGGGAACATCGAGCAGTCGGCCGAGGGCATGCTCCGCGGCTGCGCCCAGCTCCGCCCGAACGCGGCCCGCGCCGAGTACCGCGCCTGGCTCGCCGCCCGGACCGTCGGCAGCGCCGTCACCGAGCTGCTGCTCGCCGCCCGCGGGGACGACGCCCTGCTGCGCGGCCTCGCCTTCGAGGCGCTGCGCGTCGTCGGCGCCCCCGCAGAGCCCGACGTCCGCGCGGTCGTCGACGAGTCGGCGCTGCGGCCGTACGCGCTGCTGTGGCTCGCCGAGCACGACGGAATCGACCCGGAGGACGCCCACGAGGTGCTCACCCGGGAGGAGGCCACCTGGCTGTGGGTCGACACCGCCGCGGCGGTCGCCGACCACGGCGAGGCGCCGATGCTCGTACGCCACCTGGAGTCCGCGCTGCAGCCGACCGTGCCCGCTCTGCTGACCGAGGTGCGGGCCGTGGGACACCCGCGCACCGTGCAGGTGCTGGTGGCGCTCGCCGCCGCGCACCCCGACCCGGCGCTGGCCAAGGCCGTCCGCCGGGCCGCCTTCCAGGTGCACACCGGGGGCAGCTGAGCCCCCGGCCCCGGGCCCGGTCCCGAAGCGCCTCTCAGCCCTGTATCTCGGGCGCGTACGTGCCGAAGCTCCAGAGGTTGCCCTCGATGTCCCGGGCCAGGTAGTCCCGGGAGCCGTAGTCCTGGTCCGTCGGGGGCATCAGGATCTCCGCACCGTGCTCCACGGCCCGCCGGTGGTGTGCGTCCACGTCGTCCACCACGACGTACACCCCCGCCGGGCCCGCGCCCTTCATCGCCGTGTCGAAGACGCCGCCGCGGCCCTTCGAGCCGAGCATCACCGCGCCGTTGCCCTGCACCAGCTCGGCGTGCATCACCGTGCCGTCCTCCCCCTCGTACACGGACAGCTCCGTGAACCCCAGGGCTTCCGTGAGCTGGCGGATCGCGGCCTTCGCGTCGGCGTACAACACCGTCGGACAGATGCTCGGGCGCCCGCTGTTCGTGCCTGCCATACCGATCACTCCCTTGTGATCTCTGCCGGAGATGCCATGCGCGGTCAAGTCTCGCAGCGACCACTGACAACGGCCCTCGGCGAGGGTCCGGGCACGGATCGAACACCCGAACGCAGAAAAAGTGCTTGCACGATCCCGTTAGACTGGCCCCATGGCCATTCTCCTCGCGCATTAGACGGCGGGAACGTCCTCAGCCGCCCATCCCGCCAACGACCCCGCACTGGAGTCTGTCCGTGATCTCCGCCTCCGGCATCGAGCTGCGCGCCGGTGCCCGCATCCTCATCGAGAACGCCTCCTTCCGCGTAGCCAAGGGCGACCGCATCGGCCTGGTCGGGCGCAACGGCGCCGGCAAGACCACGCTGACCAAGGTCCTGGCCGGTGAGGGCATCCCGGCCGGCGGCCAGGTCACCCGCTCCGGCGAGGTCGGCTACCTCCCGCAGGACCCCCGCACCGGCGACCTCGACGTCCTCGCCCGCGACCGCATCCTCTCCGCGCGCGGCCTGGACACGCTGATCCGCAAGATGCGCGAGAACGAACAGCGGATCGCCAATGGCTCCGGCGCCACCCGTGACAAGGCGATGCGCCAGTACGAGCGCCAGGAGACGGAGTTCCTCACCAAGGGCGGGTACGCCGCCGAGGCCGAGGCCGCGACCATCGCCGCCGCGCTCAACCTGCCCGACCGGGTGCTCGGCCAGCCCCTGCACACGCTCTCCGGCGGTCAGCGTCGCCGTGTCGAACTGGCCCGCATCCTGTTCTCCGACGCGGACACCCTGCTGCTCGACGAGCCGACGAACCACCTCGACGCCGACTCGATCGTCTGGCTGCGGGACTACCTCAAGACCTACCGCGGCGGCTTCATCGTCATCAGCCACGACGTCGACCTGGTCGAGACGGTCGTCAACAAGGTGTTCTACCTGGACGCCAACCGCTCCCAGATCGACGTCTACAACATGGGCTGGAAGCTGTACCAGCAGCAGCGCGAGGCCGACGAGAAGCGCCGCAAGCGCGAGCGGCAGAACGCCGAGAAGAAAGCCCAGGCGCTGCACTCGCAGGCCGACAAGATGCGCGCCAAGGCCACCAAGACGGTCGCCGCGCAGAACATGGCCAAGCGCGCCGACCGGCTGCTCGCCGGCCTGGAGGCGGTCCGTGTCTCCGACAAGGTCGCCAAGCTCCGTTTCCCGGAGCCCGCGCCCTGCGGCAAGACCCCGCTGATGGCCGAGGGCCTGTCGAAGTCGTACGGCTCGCTGGAGATCTTCACCGACGTCGACCTGGCCATCGACAAGGGCTCCCGGGTCGTCATCCTCGGCCTCAACGGCGCCGGCAAGACGACCCTGCTGCGGCTGCTGGGCGGGGTGGAGACGCCCGACACCGGCGAGGTCGTCCCCGGGCACGGACTCAAGCTCGGCTACTACGCCCAGGAGCACGAGACCCTCGACCCCGAGCGCTCGGTCCTTCAGAACATGCGCTCCGCGGCCCCCGACCTGGACCTCGTCGAGGTCCGCAAGGTGCTGGGCTCGTTCCTGTTCTCCGGTGACGACGTCGACAAGCCGGCCGGTGTCCTGTCCGGCGGCGAGAAGACCCGGCTGGCCCTGGCCACCCTCGTGGTCTCCTCGGCCAACGTGCTGCTGCTCGACGAGCCCACCAACAACCTCGACCCGGCCAGCCGCGAGGAGATCCTCGGCGCGCTGCGTACCTACAAGGGCGCGGTCGTCCTCGTCACGCACGACGAGGGCGCCGTGGAGGCGCTGCAGCCCGAGCGGATCATCCTGCTGCCCGACGGCGTCGAGGACCTGTGGGGCTCCGACTACGCGGATCTGGTCGCTCTGGCCTGATCGAGAGCGTGATCCACGGAACCCGATGAGCCTCTGGATCATTCCTCTGGATCATTCGGCCTACCGGTGATCCATCATCTGTGTGAGATCTCCTCGTATCGAGGTGTGTCCTACACGGATTTCGCGGCCGATCCCTTTGTCGACAAGGGGTCGGCCGTCGCGCGTCCCTGACCTGCTGCTTCGCGCAACAACCCGTTCGGCCCCACGAACGCCATCGGGTGGAATAACGGATTCCACTTGTGGGGACGCGCTCCTGTCGTCAAAACCCTCACCCACGGACCTTGCCGAATGGGTGGCCATCGCGCCTCGGAGGGGTGATCATGAGGAGACCAGAGCGCACTTCCCATGAGGAGGCACGGGTGGCCGAGACTCTGAAGAAGGGCAGCCGGGTGACCGGCGCCGCGCGCGACAAGCTCGCGGCAGACCTGAAGAAGAAGTACGACTCCGGTGCGAGCATCCGGGCGCTGGCCGAGGAGACCGGCCGCTCGTATGGCTTCGTGCACCGGATGCTCAGCGAGTCGGGCGTCACGCTCCGTGGGCGTGGCGGGGCGACACGAGGCAAGAAGGCCGCCTCGTCCTGACCCCGGGCGGCCCACCGGCTTCGATGGTGGCCACCCGGTCGGTCCTTCGATCGGCCGGGTGGTTACTGTGCAGTCACTTAGCTGACCGCTAGCTGACCGCACTCATCGGAGGCGCCCCATGGCCACGCCCGACCAGGAACTCGTTCCCCTGCTCGACAAGGACGGCGTACGGCTCACCGTCGACGACGCGCTCGCCACGGTGACGCTGGTCAATCCGGCCAAGCGCAATGCGCAGAGCCCCGCGATGTGGCGGGCGCTCGCCGAGGCCGGGCGACTGGTGCCGGGCTCCGTCCGCGTGGTCGTGCTGCGCGGCGAGGGCAAGTCCTTCTCCGCGGGGCTCGACCGGCAGATGTTCACGCCCGAGGGGATCGAGGGCGAGCGGTCCTTCATCGATCTCGCGCGCAGCGGCGACACCGAACTCGACGCCGCCATCGCCGGGTTCCAGGAGGGCTTCACCTGGTGGCGACGCAACGACCTCGTGTCCATCGCCGCCGTCCAGGGCCACGCCATCGGCGCGGGCTTCCAGCTGGCCCTCGCGTGTGACCTGCGCGTCGTCGCCGACGACGTGCAGTTCGCCATGCGGGAGACCAGCCTGGGCCTGGTACCTGACCTGACGGGCACGCATCCCCTCGTCTCGCTCGTCGGCTACGGCCGCGCGGCCGAGATCTGCCTGACGGGCCGGTTCGTGCACGCCGACGAAGCGGTGAGCTCCGGCCTCGCCAACCTCGCCGTGCCCGCCGGGGACCTCGACACGGCGACCCGTGAGCTGGCCGCGGCGATCCTGGCCGCCCCCCGCGAGGCCGTCATCGAGACCAAGGCCCTGCTGCGCGGCGCCGGCGAACGCACCTACGACGAACAGCGCGCTGCCGAGCGCGCCGCCCAGTCCCGCCGTCTGCGGGACATGGCCGGCCTGGGCGAATGAGCGGCGCCGCGACGGGCGTCCGTCACTCCACCGCCGTGACCACGACGGTCACCGTCGGGTGATCCCGTAGGGCCCGCGCCACCGCCCCGCGCACCTCCCGGGCCACTTCCAGGACCTGGTGGTTCGCGCTCACCGCGATCTCCACGCGCGCGTGGCGGTGCGGCAGGGCGGTCGCGTGCGGCAGCTCCTCGACGCGTACCGCCCGGCCGAGGACGTCGGCCATCCGGGTCACCCCTGCCACGGACAGGGTGGCGGCGGTCGCCCGTGCCTCGTCGCCGTGCTGGGTCCTGCCGACGGGCGACGGCTCGGGAGCGGGCCGTACCGCCTCCGGACCCGGGGCCTCGTCCAGCAGGGCCGTCACCCGCAGGTCCACCTCCGCCACCACCAGGCCGAGACGTTCCGTCGCGGCCGCCGCCAGGGCCGTGCGCAGGCGGGCGGCCTGCGCCGGCAGCGGCTCGGTCGAGGAGGCGGCGAACTCCGCGGTCACCCGCAGCGGTCCGGGCGGCAGCGCGCTCGGCGGGGGCGGTACGGCGGGCTCGTACAACCCCGTCGGGTCCACCGCCGCGATCCGCAGCGCGCCCAACCGCACGCCCGCCACGCCGCCCACCGCCCGGCGCAGCACCGTGCGGGCCGCGTCCTCCGCGATCCACGCCCCGTCGCGCGGCCCACCCAGGGGGAGCAGTCTTCCGAGTCCCAGCTGGTGCCGCACCGCACTCGTCCACCCGTCCGTCATTCCTCCAGCCTGCCGCATTCCTGGCGCGCTGTCGGGCAACCGCGCTTACGGTGGTCGAGGGGACGACAGAACCGGACGTAAGGACGTACGGCGATGACCGAGACCGAGACAACGGAGCAGAACCGGACGCAGACCCCTGACAGCGGCGCCGACCCGCTGCAGACCCGCAAGGTCTCCGCCAGGCGTGGCGGCGGGGACCCGGCGACCCGCGGGCGGACCACCATCGCCGACGGAGTCGTGGAGAAGATCGCAGGCCTGGCGACACGGGACGTCGTCGGCGTGCACGCGATGGGCAGCGGCCTGAGCCGCACCTTCGGCGCCGTACGGGACCGCGTGCCCGGCGGGGCGAAGTCCGTGACGCGCGGGGTCAAGGCCGAGGTCGGCGAGGTGCAGACCGCTCTCGACCTGGAGATCGTCGTCGACTACGGCGTGTCGATCACCGAGGTCTCGCGGGACGTGCGCGAGAACGTGATCGCGGCCGTGGAGCGGATGACAGGACTGGAGGTCGTCGAGGTCAACATCGCGGTGAGCGACGTGAAACTGCCCGAAGAAGAGGAAGAGGAGCCGGAGCCCCGGATCCAGTGAGGTGGCAGTGAGGACTGCCGAAGGGAGCGCACCTTGAGCATGGCCGTGGTCGGCATGATCGCCGGCATGGCGCTGGGCTTCGCCGGATACTTCGGCGGGTTCGGGGCCTTCGTGCTGGTGGCGGCACTGGGCGCCATCGGCTTCGTCGTCGGCAGGTTCCTGGAAGGGGACCTGGAACTCGGCGACTTCTTCCGCACCCGCACCCGTGACGACCGGCGCCGGTGACGAGGGCGATGACGACGGCGACGGCGACGGCGACGGCGAACGAGGGGAGCGACGCCCCGGACGGACGGTCGGCGGCCGTTCCCCCCGGCCTGCGCGGCGCGACCCGGATCGCCGACCGGGTCGTGGCGAAGATCGCCGCCCAGGCCGCCCGCGAGGCGGTGGGCCCCCTGCCCGCGGACGCCGGACGCCCGCACGCCACCGTCCTCGTCCACCATGACGCCGCGCACGTGAGAGTCCATCTGGAGCTCGACTACCCGACCGACATCGGGGCCCGCTGTCATGAGGTGCGTCGTCATGTCACCGAGCGGGTAGGCGCGTTGGTGGGAATGGAGGTTCCGGAGGTCGCCGTCCAGGTGGAACGGCTGCACCTGACGTCGGCCCCCGGCGTGGCACACGGGAGGACGCGATGAGCGAGCCCGCAGGCTTGCAGGGCACTGTGCCCGTTCTGGAGAAGCCCCCGCAGGACACCGACCCGGGAGCGGGCGGTGACCCAGGCCTCGCCAACCACCGGTTCTGGTCGGCGCGCCGCGTCCCCGCCGCCGTAGTCGCGGTGCTCCTGCTGGTCGTCGCGGGCGCCTTCCTCTACGACGTCGCCGCCGTCCGCGCCCACCGGCCCGTCATGGCCTGGCGGCGCGAACTCGCCCGGCAGCTCGCCGAACGCCCCCTCGACGACGTCTGGGTGCTGATCGGCGCCGGGGCCGCGGCGGCCCTCGGCCTGTGGCTCGTCGTGCTGGCCGTCACCCCGGGTCTGAGGGACGTCCTGCCGATGACCCGCCCCCGCCCCGACGTCCGCGCCGGCCTGCACCGGGGCACGGCCGCCCTGGTGCTGCGCGACCGGGCCATGGAGATCGCCGGCGTGCAGTCGGCCCGGGTGCGCGTCGGCCGCCGAAGGGCCGACGTCCGCGTGGTCTCCCACTTCCGCGACCTGGACGAGGTGCACTCCGACCTGGAGGCCGTCCTCACCGACGCGGTCCGCGGCCTGGGCCTGACCCGGCCGCCCGCGCTCTCGGTCCATGTACGGCGGCCCGGGAAGAAGGGGTGAAGACGATGCTCGGCACCGTCAACCGTGTGCTTTTCGGCGTCATCGGGCTGGTGCTGCTCGCCGTCGGCGGCGCGGTCCTGGCCGTGGGCCTGGGCGCCCCGCCGCCGTCCTGGTGGCTGCACCAAGGCCCCCACGACAGCCTCCTCACCACCGCCGAACGCACCCGCTGGCGCGACGAGACCTGGTGGTGGCCGACGGTCATCGCGGTCCTCGCCCTTCTCGTGCTGCTCGCTCTGTGGTGGCTGACCGCCGTCCTGCGCCGCCGCCGGCTCGGCGAGGTCCTTCTCGACACGGGCGACGGCGCGGGCGCCCTGCTGCGGGGCCGCGCCCTGGAGGGCGTACTCGCGGGCGAGGCGGGCCGGATGGACGGCGTCGCCCACGCCCACGTCCGGCTCACGGGCCGGAGGGAGGCTCCCGAGGCACACGTACGGCTGCTCCTGGAGCCGCATGTCGACCCGGCGACGACCCTGGACCACCTGACGACCCAGGCCCTGACCCACGCGAAGAACTCGGCGGCACTGAAGGCACTGCCGGCCGAGGTACGCATGAAGGCAGCCGAACACAAGGCAGAAAGGGTCAGTTGACGCTCTGCGACGAGACGCTCAGAAGCCGTGCCGCATCCCGCCGTCGACAGGCACCATGATGCCGGTCAGATAGGAGGCAGCGGGGGACAGGAGAAACGCCGCCGTTCTCCCGAACTCCTCCGGCAGGCCGTACCGCCGCAACGGGATCCGGGACTCGTTGGCCGCCCGAGTGGCCTCGGGGTCGGCCGACAGTCCGTCCAGCTCGCGCACGCGATCCGTGTCGATCCGCGCCGGCAGCAGCCCGACCACGCGGATCCCCCGAGGCCCCAGCTCGTCGGCGAGCGACTTCGCGAACCCGGCCAGCCCCGGCCGCAGCCCGTTGGAGATCGTCAGCCCGGGAATCGGCTCGTGCACCGATCCCGACAGCACGAACCCGATGACACCGCCCGCCTCCAGCTCGGCGGCAGCCGTCCGCGCGAGCCGGACCGCCCCCAGGAACACCGACTCGAACGCGGCCTGCCACTGCTCGTCGGTGTTGTCCGCGACGAACCCGGGCGGCGGACCGCCTACGCTCACCAGCACCCCGTCGAACCCGCCGAAGGCCTCCCGCGCCGCGGCGATCAGCCGGGCCGCCGCCCCGGCGTCGGCGTTGTCCACGGCGACACCGACGGCGTTCGCCCCCAACTCGGCCGCGGCGTCGGCGACCCGCTTGTCGTCCCGCCCGGTCAGCACGACCTTCGCGCCGTCCGCGACGAGCTCACGCGCGGCGGCGTTGCCCAGGCCCCGCGTGGCCCCGGTGACGACGTACACCCGGTCCTTCAGTCCAAGATCCATGGCCCCTATCCTGCCCCCTCGCCGTCGTACAGGGCGAGGGCGGTGTTCACCAGGCCGATGTGACTGAACGCCTGCGGGAAGTTGCCCAGATGCCGGCCGGCCACCGGGTCGTACTCCTCCGCCAGCAGCCCCACGTCGTTGGCCAGGCCGACGAGCCGTTCGAACAGCTCCCGCGCCTCCTGCGTACGGCCCGTCATGTGCAGGGCGTCCGCGAGCCAGAACGAGCAGGCCAGGAAGGTGCCCTCGTCACCCGGCAGACCGTCGACGGGCGCGCCGTCGGTGCTGTAGCGGCGCACCAGGCCGCCGTGCCCGAGTTCGTCGCGGATCGCGTCGACGGTGCCGACCACCCGCGGGTCGTCCGGCGGCAGGAAGCCGACGCGCGGGATGAGCAGCAGCGAGGCGTCCAGGTCGGCCGAGCCGTAGAACTGGGTGAAGGTGTTGCGCCGCGGGTCGTAGCCCTTCTCGCACACCTCGCGGTGCACCTCGTCACGCAGGGCCCGCCAGCCCTCCAGGTCGCCGCGCAGCTTCGGGTACTCCTCCAGCGTGCGGACGGCGCGGTCGGCGGCCACCCACACCATCACCTTGGAGTGCACGAACTGGCGTCGGCCGCCGCGCACCTCCCACAGCCCCTCGTCCGGCTGCCGCCAGTTCTCGACCAGCCACTTCATCAGCGCGCTCTGCAACGACCACATGTGCGGCTTGGGCGACATACCGGAGGTGCGGGCCAGCGACAGCGAGTCCATCACCTCGCCGTAGACGTCCAGTTGCAGCTGGTCGACGGCTCCGTTGCCGATGCGTACGGGCGTGGAGCCGCCGTAGCCGGACAGCCACGGCAGTTCGCTCTCGGGCAGCCGGCGCTCGCCCGCCAGCCCGTACATGATCTGCAGGTCCGCCGGGTCGCCCGCGACGGCGCGCAGCAGCCAGTTGCGCCAGTTCTCGGCCTCCTCCTGGTAGCCGGCCGCCAGCAGGGCGCCGAGGGTGAGGGTGGAGTCGCGCAGCCAGCAGTAGCGGTAGTCCCAGTTGCGCACCCCGCCCAGCTCCTCCGGCAGGGAGGTGGTGAGCGCGGCGACGATGCCGCCGGTGGGGGCGTAGGTGAGGGCCTTCAGGGTGATCAGGGAGCGGACGACGGCGTCCCGGTGGGGTCCCTCGTAGCGGCAGCGGGCGGCCCACTCCTGCCAGTCCTCGACGCTGGTGCGCAGCGCCTCCCACGGGTCGACGAGCGACGGCCGGGACTCGTGCGAGGGGTGCCAGGTCAGCACGAACGCCACCGACTCGCCCTCGGCGACGGTGAACTCCGAGTACGTGCGGAAGTCCTCGCCCCAGGTGCGCACGGCCGGCTCGCTGCGGAACCAGACCGCGTCGGGACCGGCGATCGCCACCCGGTGCCCGTCGACCCGGCGCATCCAGGGCACGACCCAGCCGTAGTCGAAGCGCAGCCGTAGCGTGCTGCGGACGGTGACCCGGCCGCGCAGTCCCTCGACGATGCGGATGACGTCGGGGGCCCGGTCGCGTTGGGGCATCAGGTCGGTGACCCGGATCGCGCCCTCGGCGGTCTCCCACTCGGTGTCCAGGACGAGGGTGTCGGGCCGGTAGGCGCGCCGGGTGCAGGCATCCTTCACTCCCTTGGGGGCGATGCGCCAGTGGCCGTTCTCGTCGCCTCCGAGGAGGCGGGCGAAGCAGGCACCGGAGTCGAACCGGGGCAGGCAGAGCCAGTCGACGGAACCGTCGACGCCGACCAGAGCCGCGGTCTGTTCGTCGCCGATGAGCGCGTAGTCCTCGATACGGGGGTGCACGGGGTGCGGGTTCCCAGCAGACCCGGGGGGCAATCAGGGGTGCGGCCGGGGGGGTGACCCCAGGCTCACCGCGTCGCGCTCTTCAGCCCGGGCCGGTGCCGCGGCACGAGCGTCTCGCACTTGGGGCGGCAACCGCTGGGGGCGTCGACCAGCACCCGCCGGTCGTCGCGCAGCAGCGCGGTGCTCTCGGCGCAGGCCACGGTTCCGTCCGCCGCTACACCGCCGCCGGTTCGGCCTGTTCTTCCGTTTCCTTCGCCGCCGCCTGGGCCCGGTCGCGGGCCTCGCGGCGGGCCTGGACCACCCAGCCGAAGGGGACGCCCGCCGCGAACAGCCACCACTGGATGGCGTACGCGTAGTTCAGGGCCGCGTCCTCCTTGCCGGGCGCCCCGACCAGCTCGGGGCTGTCGCCCTTCGGCTCGGGCGCGGTCTGCGCGATATAGCCGCCGAGCACCTGGGCGCCGAGCCGCTGGGCCTGCTGCTCGCTGTTGATCAGCATGATCTGCCGGTCCGGCAGCCCCTTGAGGTTCTTGATGCCGCTCGCCGCGGTCGTCTCGTCGGGCATCAGCCGCCCGGTGACGGTGGTCCGGCCGCTCGGCGGCGCGGGGACCTTGGGGAACACGGTCTGGCTCGGACCGTCCGCGGGGATCCAGCCCCGGTTGACCAGCAGCACCTTGCCGTCCGTCAGGACGAGCGGCGTGAGGACGTGGAAGCCGACCGTCTCGTCGGCGTTGACCCGGCGCCTGACGACGACCTCGTGCGCGGTGTCGAAGGTGCCCGTGGCGGTCACGCCCCGATACCGCTCGCTGCGGGTGACGGTGTGCCCCGGGGTGGTCAGGCGCTCCACGGGCACCGGATCGGCGCCCAGCGCGTCGGAGACCAACTGGTTGCGCGCGGTGCGCTCGTCGTAGCGGTGCATCTGCCAGAAGCCCAGCCTGATCATCGTGGGGATGAGGAGGAGAGCGACCAGCGTGAGGATCACCCACTGCCGGGACAACAGGAAGCGGTACACCCCACGACCGTACAACTCGGTCGTGGGGCGCATTCGGGCGGGTACCGGAAGGGAGGCCTCCGGGGTCGGCTCACACCTTGTCGACGATCCCCACCCTGCCCTCCGCGCGGGCGCAGTGCGCGCCGCAGAACCAGTGCCCCTCGACCTCGACGCCCTGGCCGATGATCTGGACCCGGCAGTGCTCGCAGATGGGGGCCATACGGTGGATCGCACAGGAGAAGCAGTCGAAGACGTGCACCGCGCCCTGGGCGTGGACCTCGAAGGTCATTCCGTAGTCATTGCCGCAAACTTCGCATCTCGCCATGCGCCACAGGGTGGGCGCTCGTCCCCGGGCGGGCGAGCGGACGGCGGGCGAGTCGCGCGTCAATCACCCGTACGTACGGTCATCCGTCGGCCGGCTCCACGTCCCGCAGGAGTTGCCCGAAGGCGGCCTCGTCCACGACGGGAGTCCCGAACTGCCGGGCCTTGACCACCTTCGACGTGCCGGATTCGGGGTCGTTGGTGACCAGCAGACTGGTCACCCGCGACAGACTCGTGGCGACGTGCAGCCCCGCCTCCGTGGCACGGTCCTCCAGCAGCTCACGCTCGACCGAGGTGTCCCCCGAGAAGGCGACCCGCATGCCCTGCTTGAGCCTTTTGCCGTCCTCGTACCGCCCGGGGTTGGGGTACGGACAGGCGGGCCTCTTGCGGGACGGCCGCCAACTGCCGGGGCGGTAACCGCCGTAGCCGCCGCCCGGGCCGCTCGCCTGCTGTCCGATCCGGGGCGCGGGCCGGTCGGACCACTCCGTCAGCGGCCGGCACTCCAGCAGCGGCAGCCGCACCCCGCCCGCCGCCGCGGCCCGCAGACTCGGCCGGAACGCCTCCGCGAGCACGCGCGCGTCGTCGAGCGCATGGTGCGCCCGCTGCTGGACGACGCCGAAGTGGGCCGCCAGCGACTCCAGCTTGTGGTTGGGCAGCGGCAGCCCCAGCTCCTTGGAGAGCGCGATGGTGCACAGCCGCTGCCGCACCGGCGCCTCGCGCTCCGCGCGCGCGTACTCCCGCGCGATCATCTGCCAGTCGAAGACCGCGTTGTGGGCGACGAGCACCCGCCCGTCGAGCCGGGCCGCGAACTCCTCGGCGACGTCCTGGAAAAGAGGCGCGCCCTGAAGCACCTCGCTCGTCAGACCGTGTATCCACACCGGCCCCGGATCACGCTCCGGGTTGACCAGCGTGTACCAGTGGTCCTCGACCTCGCCGCGCGCGTCCAGCCGGTAGACGGCGGCGGAGATGATCCGGTCGTCCCGGGCCAGGCCCGTGGTCTCCACGTCAACGACCGCGTACCCCTGGGGATACGCGGTCGGCCACTCCGTGGGGGACGGCGCTGTCGTCGTGTGGTCTTCGAGCATGGTCACTGAGGATACGGGCCACCACTGACACCTCGTCGCACCTGCCCCGGGACCAGGGCGCGGGAAGCCCTTCGGCCCGTACGGAAGTTCGCTCCCCATGTGCGCGTGCGTACGACCGCCGGCTGACGGGCGCACAAGTGCGGGGGGCCGAGGCGCGGTTGAGCGGCGACGGCGGGCGGTCGACCGGTCGCGGCGCACGAGCGTCGGTACGAGGCCCATGACGCCCGGGGTGCCATCCTCCCTCCTGTGACGGAACCCACCCACGCCGAGGCCCACGACGCCTCCCTCGGATCCCGGTTGAACTGGCTGCGCGCCGCCGTCCTCGGCGCCAACGACGGCATCGTCTCCACCGCGGGCCTCGTCGTCGGCGTGGCCGGCGCGACGGACGACCGCTCGGCGCTGTTGACGGCCGGCCTCGCCGGCCTGCTCGCCGGGTCGATGTCCATGGCGGCGGGGGAATACGTCTCTGTGTCCACGCAACGGGACTCCGAGAAGGCCGCCCTCGCGCTGGAGCGGCGGGAACTGCGCGAGCAGCCGAAGGCCGAACTGGAGGAGCTGACCGAGCTGCTGGAGGAACGGGGCCTGTCCCGGCAGGTGGCCCGGGAGGCCGCTGTCCAGCTCACGGAACGGGATGCACTGAAGGCCCACGCGCGCGTGGAGCTCGGCATCGACCCCGACGACCTCACCAACCCCTGGCACGCGGCCTGGGCGAGCTTCCTCTCCTTCACCGCCGGCGCCCTGCTTCCTCTCCTGGCCATCGTCCTGCCCCCGCCGGCCTGGCGCCTCCCGGTGACGGTCGGGTCGGTCCTGGTGGCCCTCACCGTCACGGGCTGGGCCAGCGCCCGCCTGGGCTCGGCTCCGCCGGGGCGCGCGGTGCTGCGCAACGTGGGGGGCGGGGCACTGGCGATGGGGGTGACGTACGCGGTGGGGGCTCTGCTGGGGGCGGCGGGGGTGTGAGGTGCTGTTGGCGGAGATCGCCAAGAAGCAAGCGCGTACCGTGGGCAATACTTGTGGGTAACAACGTCTAGCCGGGGCCCACCAGCGGTTCTACGGTCCTTGCATGCCGAACCTGCCCGATGTCGTGCTGTGGTCGATCCCCGCCTTCGTGCTGCTCACCGTGGTCGAGATGATCAGCGTCCGCATCCATCCCGACGAGGGCGCGGCCGGGTACGAGGCGAAGGACGCCGTGACGAGCGTCGGCATGGGGCTGGGAAGTCTTCTCTTCGACTTCCTCTGGAAGATCCCGATCGTCGCCATCTACACAGCGATCCACGAACTCACCCCCCTGCGCGTCCCCGTCCTGTGGTGGACACTCCCGCTGATGCTGCTCGCGCAGGACTTCTTCTCCTACTGGTCCCACCGCGGCCATCACGTCATCCGCGTCCTGTGGGCCTGCCACGTCGTCCACCACTCCAGCGAGAAGTTCAACCTCACCACCGCGCTGCGCCAGCCCTGGACCACGCTGACCGTCTGGCCGTTCTACGTCCCCCTGATCGCCCTCGGCGTCCACCCGGCCGCGCTCGCGTTCTGCTCCTCGGCCAACCTCGTCTACCAGTTCTGGATCCACACCGAGCGGATCGGCAAGCTGCCCCGATGGTTGGAGTTCGTGTTCAACACGCCCTCCCACCACCGCGTCCACCACGCCTCCCAGGGTGGCTACCTGGACCGCAACTTCGGCGGCATCCTCATCGTCTGGGACCGGCTCTTCGGCTCCTTCGTGCCCGAGGTGGACCGGCCCGTCTACGGGTTGACCAAGAACATCGGCACGTTCAACCCGGTGAAGGTGGCCACGCACGAGTACGTCGCGATCGCCAGGGACCTGAAGGCGGCGAGCGGTTGGCGCGAGCGGACGGGGCGGGTGTTCCGCGGGCCCGGCTGGCAGCCGGCGTCGACCGCCGCAGCTGCCCCCGCCTCAGCCGCCCCCGCTTCAGCCTCCGCCTCCGCCCCGTCATCGGTCGAGGAGAACGCGGCCGCGTGAACCCCCGCCTCCCGCTCGCCGCGTTCGGCCTCGCCACCGCCGTCGACCTGATCTCCCTCGCGGCCGGCTTCGATACGGGGCACGTCCTCGCCAAGCCGCTGCTCATGCCCCTCCTCGCCGCCTGGGCCGCCCTGCGCGGCGCGCCCCGGCCGCTGATCGCCGCCCTCCTGTGCGGCTGGGGCGGCGACGTCCTGCTCCTCACCGACGCCGACCCCGCCTTCCTCGCCGGCATGGCCTCCTTCGCCGCCGGGCACGTCTGCTATCTGACGCTCTTCGTGCGCGGCGGTCGCCCACGCGCGCGCGGCCCCCTCCTCGCCCCCTGCTACGCCGTCGTCCTGGTCGCCACCGTCGCCCTGCTGTGGCCCGGCCTCCCCGCGGACCTGCGCCTCCCCGTCGCCGTCTACAGCACGCTGCTCACGGCCATGGCCTGCGTCGCCGCCATCCGGCTGGGCCCGGTCGCGGGCGCAGGCGGCGTGCTGTTCCTGCTCTCCGACACCCTCATCGCGACCGGCATCGCCGACCGGCCGCAGCCTCCGCGCCCCGACCTGTGGATCATGCTCACCTACGTCGCCGCACAGTTCCTGCTGGTGCACGGCACCCTCGTCGCCCTCGGCGGGCGACGCGCGGCGGCGACGTCGTACGGCGAAGTGCGCTCGACCACCCTCTGAGCGCAGAGGCGGCCTGCGACGACCGCCTGCCGGCCGCGCTGCTCGCCCTGACCGTCATCCCTTGATCGGCAGCGGCAACGCCGTCAGCAACCCCGACACCGCGACCACCACACCCAGCGTGACGATCTCCACGCGCGCGGGGGAGCAGGCGGTCAGCGGGTCGGCGGCCCGGCGCAGCCTGGTCCGCGCCCACAGGGCGAGCAGGGCGACGGCGCCGACGAGGAGCACCTTGGCGAGCAGCACGCGCCCGTACGCCGTCGTCGTGAGCTGGTCGAGCACGCTCTCCGACGGCATCCGGCGCAGCGAACTGCACAGCCCGGTCGCGGTCACCCCGGCGAACAGGACGGCCGCCACGCGCGCGTAGAGCCCGAGCAGCGCTGTCCCCGCCTCGCTGCCGCTCCATCGGCGCAGCGTACGGAGCACGTTCAGCAGTCCGCCCGCCCACAGGGCCGAGCACGTCAGGTGCGCGACCGTCAGCGCGGAGCCGATCAGCGGCGTGTGCTCGGTCGGCGGGTGTGCGCGCAGCGCCTCCGCCAGGACGACCGCCGCGAGCGGCCACAGCTGACGGTCCGGCCGGCGCGAGAGCGCGCACAGCCCGGCCACCGCGAACGCGACCGCCTCCAGCAGCGCGAGGACCCCGCTCCGCGAGCCGTGCCCGTGCGGCGCCAGCTCTCCGGCCGTCGCGGCGGCGGCGAACCCCACGACGGCCGCGTACGGCGCCCACTCGCCGGGCCGCCCGGCCGGGGCGTCGGGCAGCCGCCGGGCGAGTCCGCTCCCGAACACCTCGCCCATCTGCACGGACAGCGCCGCGAACAGCGCCGCCCGCAGCAGCGCGACCACGCCGGAGTCGGGGGTCGTGGCCTCCCCGGTGCTGTGCGCGGCGAGGGACGGCCCGAGCAGGGGGACCAGCGCCCCGAGCCCCACCAGGACGAGCAGTGCAACGGCCCGGCCGGGGCCGAGGCCGGTACGGCGCGCAGTGTCGATTGCTTCGGTCGGTCGTATGAGGGCCATGGCAGGATCTTCACCATGTACGACAAAACCGGGCAAGTCGGCCTGAAACGACCGGAGGGCATGGCGCCCACCCGCGGGTGAATCGTCGGCGGCTCAGAGCCAGCGCGCCGGATCGGCCCCCCAGACGCCGGGCGGCCGCGTCCAGTCGCCCGGGCCGCCGTCGAACGACACCGCCGGAAGGGCGTACCGCAGCCGCCCGATGCGGCTGTCGGTCTCCGCGAGCCAGGGCCCCGGGCCCCCGTACGCCTCGCCGCCCACCTCGCCGTTCGCTTCCCGCCGCTCCTCCTTGGTCATCCCTTTGCCCTCCGCTTCGCCCATCCGGACGCCGTCCGCTGCGTCCGCCCCGATGCCGCCGTCCCGGTCGACACTCCCGGTCAGCCACGCCGCCGTCCGCGCCAGCGCCAGCCGCACGAACCGACTGCCGCCGTCGTACGACTGTTCGGTCAGCGCCCGCAGTACGGCCGCCGCCAGCAGATAGCCGGTGCCGTGGTCGAGGGCCTGCGCGGGCAGCGCGCCGGGCCGCTCGGCCGAGCCCTCGACGGTCGCGATGCCGGTGGCCGTCTGCACCAGGCTGTCGAAGCCGCGCCGCCCGCTCCAGGGCCCGTACGCGCCCCACGCCGACACCTGTGCCACGACCAGCCCGGGCCGGCGCTCGGCCAGCGCCTCGGGGGAGAGTCCGAACCGGTCCAGGGCGCCCGGCCGGTACCCCGTGACCACGACGTCCGCCGCCGCGAGCAACTCCTCGAAGGCGCGCCGGTCCGCCGTCAGGTCCAGCAGCGCCGAGCGCTTGCCGAAGTCCGTGTCGGCGTGCTGGTCGGCAAGCTCGGGCAGGTGGGGCGCGTCCAGACGCAGGACGTCCGCGCCCAGCAGGGCGAGGGTGCGGGTGGCGACCGGCCCGGCGAGCACCCGGGTCAGGTCCAGGACGCGCAGCCCGGCGGCGGGCAGCAGCGGGGCGCCCTCCAGCGGAGTGAACGCACGCGCGCGTGCCCCGTCCAGTCGGCCCCGCTCGACCAGGGGGCGGGCGGCGACGGCGGCCGCCTGCTCGTGCGCGGCCCACTGCCCGGGCGTGCGCAATGCGACCGCCAGGCCCCCGGCCGCGTAGACCGTGTTCTCCACGTCGAGGGCGGAGCGCTCGGCGAGCGCCGCTTCCACGACGGCCGGGGCGGTGTCCTCGGGGTGTGCGGCGAGGTCGAGCGCTTTCAGCAACCGTGCACGGTGGTGGGGGTAGTTGGCGTGGGTGCGCACCCATCCGTCGGCCGTGCGCCAGAACCGCGACAGCGGGGCGAAGAGGACCGGCGGCCGCCCGTCGACCAGCACCTGACGCTCACTGGTGAACGCGGTGGCCACCGCCCCGTCGTCCACCCGGACCTCGGGCGCCTTCGCGAGCCCGGCCCGCCGCGCCCCCAGTTCGGCGGCGGCCAGCGCGCACGCGCCCGTACAGGCCCGCGCCAGCTCCCGGACGGGAAGGCGCCCCTGAAGAGCGCCCTCCCGCACCACGGTCGACACCCGCGGGAGCAGAGCGGGGTCGCCGCCCACCGCGGACCAGGCAATCTCGATACCAGTCATGACCGCACTATGCAGCAGTGACCGAATCGCCGTCAGGAATCCGCGTGGGTCCTACACGGGCCTACTTCTTCACGGCCTTCAGCGCGTTGACGACACCGAAGCCGAAGAAGCCGTTGACGCGCTTGCCGCCGACGCACGTGGCGTCCACGACGCCGTCACCGTTGCCGTCGTACGGCCCGGCCGGGCACGCCGTGCTGTCGGCCTGCAGCTTGAGCAGCGCCTGCAGCTGGGCAGGCGTCGCCCACGGGTGCGTCGACTTCAGCAGCGCGGCCACACCGGACACGTGCGGGGACGCCATCGAGGTGCCCTGCAGGAAGCCGTAGGCGTTGTTCGGCATGGTCGACAGGACGCGTCCGTTGGCCGACGGGGTGTCCGGGATCTGGTACTTGTCGCCGCCCGGAGCCGCCACGTCAACGACGCCCAGACCGTAGCTGGAGTAGTACGACTTGGTGCCCTTGACGCCCGTCGCGCTCACCGTGACGACGCCCGGCAGCTGGGTCGGGACGTCGAAGCACTCGTGCGGGTCGACCGTCCGCGTCACCGGCGTGGAGTCGTCGGGGCTGGAGGAGTCGACGAGAGCGTCGGAGTCCAGGTCGTGGTTGGAGTTGCCCGCCGAGGCGACGTTGAGCGTGCCCTTCTTCTGGGCGTACAGCTGGGCCCGGTTGACCGCGTCGACGATGGCCTTCTGGTCGGGGTCGTCCATGCAGTTGTACAGCCACGGGTCGACGTAGTAGCTGTTGTTCGTGACCTCGACGCCGTGGTCGGCGGCGAACACGAAGGCGCAGACGACGTTCTCCGGGTAGAAGAGGCCGTCCTTGGGGTCGCTCACCTTGATGCCGGCGACCTTCACGCCGGGCGCGACCCCCGCCACGCCGATGCCGTTGCGGGCCGCCGCGATCTCACCGGCGACATGCGTGCCGTGGTAGTCCTCGGCCGGGTTGTACGGGCGCCAGGCGCCGGGGGTGGTGTCCGCGACGCCGCCGACGCAGTTCGCCGACTGGGACGCGGAGAAGTTCGGCGCGAGATCCGGGTGGGTGTCGTCGACGCCGGTGTCGATCACGGCGACCGTCACCTTCGTGCTGCCCGGGTTGATCTCGGCGGCCTTGTCGGCGCCGATCGCCCGCAGGTCCCACTGGTCGGCCTCGAGCGGCTCGCTCTGACCCGCCGCGTCGGACGCCTTCTCGATCTTCGCGGCCTCCGCCTTCGACAGGACCTGCGCCGCGCCCTCGTCGGTGGTCCCGGCGGCGCTCAGCGGCGCGGTACGGGTCGCGCCCGCCGACTGCACACCGCGCACCGCGCGTATCTGCGCGCCGAAGTCGGGGTTCGCCGAGTGCGCGACGAGCACGCCGATCTTGTCGTACGCCGCGACGACGGTGCCGCCGGCCGCGGCGATCGCCTTCTTCACCGACGCGATCGTGCGGTGGTCCACCTTCGTGTTGACGACGTACGCCAGGGTGCCGGCGTCCGCGGTCTGGGTGGCGGAGGTCGTGACGGGGGCCGCGGAGGCCGCCGTCGGCAGGAAGCCGAGGGAGGCGGTCAGCGACAGCACGACGGGCACCGCGAGAGCGAGGCGGCGTCTGGAAGGCAGATGAGCCATGGGGTCTCCACATCATCCGGAAACGGGACCTGCCCAGGCACAGGTGCTGCCTGGACAGGTACATGACGGGTGGTGCTCGCCCGAAGCTATCTCCCTGACTCACCGGCCAGCAATGATTTCCAGGCGCCGAGTTTGCCGGCCCATGACCTGTCGCGGCCCACGCTCGTTGGTCATGACCTGCCGAAGGCCACTTCGACAAAGCCGCCCGATGCGTTGAACCCGCCCCCGTGCGGCGCCGTGACCTTGGGCAGGGAGCGAGAGGAAACTCGCCTCCTTTCGCCGTCCGACCCGCATGCGCAACGAGGAGACTCCGTGGCCACCGAGACACCGCCCCCCTCGAAAACCCAAGCCCAACTCCCCTCCACCGAGGAGTTCGTCGCGGTGCAGGAGAGCGCGGAGTTCGGTGAACTGCGCAGCTCCTACCGCGGCTTCGCCTTCCCGCTGACCGTCGCCTTCATCGCCTGGTACCTGCTGTACGTCCTGCTGTCCAACTACGCGGGCGACTTCATGGGCACCAAGCTCTTCGGCAACATCAACGTCGCCCTCGCCCTGGGCCTCGCCCAGTTCCTCACCACGTTCCTCATCGCCTGGTGGTACGCGCGCACCGCCGCCGCCAGGTTCGACCCCAAGGCCGAGGCCATCAAGTCCCGGATGGAGGGCGGAGAATGATCCCCGCACAGCACACCACCCTGCTCGCCGCAGGCGAGGCCAGCGAGCACCGCACGCTGATCATCACCCTGTTCGCGGTGTTCGTCGTCGCGACCCTCGTCATCACCGTCTGGGCCGGCCGCCAGACCAAGGACGCCGCCGACTTCTACGCCGGCGGCCGCCAGTTCACCGGCTTCCAGAACGGCCTCGCCGTCTCCGGCGACTACATGTCCGCCGCGTCCTTCCTCGGCATCGCGGGCGCCATCGCCCTCTTCGGCTACGACGGCTTCCTGTACTCCATCGGCTTCCTGGTCGCCTGGCTGGTCGCCCTGCTCCTGGTCGCCGAGCCGCTGCGCAACTCCGGCCGCTACACGATGGGTGACGTCCTGGCGTACCGCATGCGCCAGCGCCCCGTCCGCACGGCCGCCGGCACCTCCACCATCGTCGTCTCGATCTTCTACCTGCTGGCCCAGATGGCGGGCGCGGGCGTCCTGGTCTCGCTGCTCCTCGGCATCACCAGCGACGGCGGCAAGATCGGTATCGTCGCCCTGGTCGGCGTCCTGATGATCGTCTACGTGACGATCGGCGGTATGAAGGGCACCACCTGGGTCCAGATGGTCAAGGCGGTCCTGCTGATCGTCGGCGCGTTGCTGCTGACCTTCCTGGTCCTGCTGAAGTTCGACTTCAACGTCTCCGACCTGCTCGGCTCGGCCGCCGACAACAGCGGCAAGGGCGCCGCGTTCCTGGAGCCCGGTCTGAAGTACGGCGCCACCGGCACCACCAAGCTGGACTTCATCTCCCTCGGCATCGCCCTGGTCCTGGGCACCGCAGGCCTGCCGCACATCCTGATCCGCTTCTACACCGTGCCCACCGCCAAGGCCGCCCGTAAGTCGGTCATCTGGGCCATCGGCCTGATCGGCGCCTTCTACCTGATGACCCTCGCCCTCGGCTTCGGCGCCGCCGCGCTGATCAAACCGGACGAGATCATCGCGTCCAACAAGGCCGGCAACACGGCCGCCCCGCTGCTCGCCCTCCATCTCGGCGGCGTCGACTCCAACTGGGGCGCGATCCTGCTGGCCACCATCTCGGCGGTCGCCTTCGCCACCATCCTCGCGGTCGTCGCCGGTCTCACCCTCGCCTCGTCCTCGTCGTTCGCGCACGACATCTATGCGAACGTCATCAAGCGAGGTCAGGCCACCGAGAAGCAGGAGATGAGCGCGGCCCGCTACGCCACGGTCGGCATCGGCGCCGTCTCCATCCTGCTGGGCGCCCTCGCCCGCGATCTGAACGTGGCCGGCCTGGTCGCCCTCGCCTTCGCGGTCGCCGCCTCCGCCAACCTCCCGACGATCCTCTACAGCCTCTTCTGGAAGCGGTTCACCACCGCCGGAGCCCTGTGGTCGATCTACGGCGGCCTGGTCACCGCGGTCGGCCTGGTGCTGTTCTCGCCGGTCGTCTCCGGCAAGCCCAGCTCGATGTTCCCCGGCGTCGACTTCCACTGGTTCCCGCTGGAGAACCCCGGCCTCATCTCGATCCCGGTCGGCTTCCTGCTGGGCATCGTCGGCACCCTCCTGTCGAAGGAGGAGCCCGACAGCGAGAAGTACGCCGAACTGGAGGTCCGCTCCCTGACCGGCACCGGAGCCCACTGAGCACCCACCGCCCACACCCCCTGCGCGGCCGCGTCGTAGCTCTCTACGACGCGGCCGCGTCCCGTCTCGTGGGGTCGGGCTCTGTCGTTGTCAGTGGCGTCACGTACGCTCGCAGGTGACGGGCGTGAACCGCGATCCGCTACGAGGGAGGGGGCCCACGTGCTCATCGACACCTACGGCCGGGTGGCCACCGACCTGAGAGTCTCGCTGACCGACCGGTGCAACCTGCGCTGTACGTACTGCATGCCCGAGGAGGGCCTGCAGTGGCTGGCCAAGCCCGACCTCCTCACGGACGACGAGATCGTCCGCCTGATCGGCATAGCGGTCTCCACGCTCGGCATCGAGGAGGTCCGCTTCACCGGCGGCGAGCCCCTGCTGCGCCCGGGCCTGGTCGGCATCGTCGAGCGGGTCGCGGCCCTGACCCCCCGCCCCCAGATGTCCCTGACGACGAACGGCATCGGCCTGCGCCGCACCGCGACCGCCCTGAAGGCGGCCGGCCTGGACCGGGTCAACGTCTCCCTCGACACCCTGCGCCCCGACGTCTTCAAGACCCTCACCCGCCGCGACCGCCACAAGGACGTCCTGGAAGGCCTCGAAGCCGCCCGCGAGGCAGGCCTGACGCCGGTGAAGGTCAACGCGGTCCTGATGCCGGGCCTGAACGCGGACGAAGCCCCGGACCTGCTGGCCTGGGCCGTGGAGCACGCCTACGAGCTGCGTTTCATCGAGCAGATGCCGCTGGACGCACAACACGGCTGGAAGCGCGAGGGCATGGTCACCGCGGGCGACATCCTCGCCTCCCTGCGCACCCGCTTCGACCTCACCCCCGAGGGTCAGGACGAACGCGGCTCGGCCCCGGCCGAACGCTGGCTGGTGGACGGCGGCCCGCACCGCGTCGGCGTCATCGCCTCCGTCACCCGCCCGTTCTGCGCCGCCTGCGACCGCACCCGCCTCACCGCCGACGGCCAGGTCCGCACCTGTCTCTTCGCCCGCGAGGAGACAGACCTGCGCGCTGCCCTGCGCTCCGGCGCGCCCGACGAGGAGATAGCCCGCGTCTGGCGCCTGGCGATGTGGGGCAAGAAGGCGGGCGCCGGCCTGGACGACCCGTCCTTCGTACAGCCGGACCGGCCGATGTCTGCGATCGGGGGCTAGGAGAGCGCCCCGATAGGGGCGCGGGGCTCTATCGATATGCGGCTCCGCCGCGTGGGCGCGACCAGCCCCCATGCACCCGCAGGCTTCAGACGTCCTGCGCTTCCCAGTCCTTCAGAAGAACCACGTCCTTCAAAAATCCCCGCACCCCGAGAAACTCCGCCAAGTGCGCGCGATGCGCTTCGCACGCGAGCCACGTCTTGCGCCGCTCCGGCGTATGGATCTTCGGGTTGTTCCACGCCAACACCCACACCGCGTCGACACGGCAGCCCTTGGCGGAACAGATCGGAGTCTCGTCACTCACAGCTTCGTCTCGCAGAAACCCCGCACACAAAGGCGACGCCGAGCAGCCACGGGGGGAGCTGCCCGGCGTCGGTCCGTCGCTCCGACGGGGGATGCGGAGCGCGTACGAAGTATGTCACGGCCGACCGCTCCCACGGCACTGGAACAACATGATTGATCTGAGCTTTTCCTGAGCTTGCCGCACAGTGCGCGCACCGCGGACCCATGGCCGGCTCATGGCCGCCGTTCGGCGGGACCGGGCGCCGGCTCCTCCCGAAGGGATTCCGCGAAGCCTTCCCTTTCCGGCCCCTCCGGGACGAATTCCGCGGAGTCCTCCGGGCGCGGCGGCATCACCTCCCCCGCTGCCGAAAGCGCGGGAGGTGCCCCCAGCCGCACCGGCACGGTCACGAAAGTGGAGGGCAGCGAAGGCACGTTCTCCCGCCCGGCGTTGGCGATCACCACCGCTACATAGGGGAGCACCACCCCCAGGACCAGCGCCACGATCGCCACATGCCGTTCCACGTTCCACAACGTCGCCGCGAGGATCACCGACACCGTACGGACCGACATCGAAATGACGTACCGCCGCTGGCGGCCCCGCACGTCGTCCTGGAGACCCTGCCGGGCGCCGGTGATCCGGAACACCTGGACGTTCCCGCCGCCACCCTGCTTCCGCATCACATTCCACCGTCCGCCCACATCGGCATCTCCCCGGCTGTCCACGTTACGCCGCGGCTGCGCCGCCTTCGAGACCGGGTCGTCTCCCGCCCGGGGAGACGTACTGCGTCGTCCCGCGTACGGCCGTACCCGACATGCGCCGTACGGCGAGCGGATCGAGACTTGGGGGCAATGCTCACGTAGAGCCGTACGAGGAGGCAGCCATGGGCTGGTTGTGGGCGATCATCGTGGGATTCGTGCTGGGCCTGATCGCCAAGGCGATCATCCCGGGCAAGCAGCACAGCCCGCTCTGGCTGACGACCATTTTCGGCATGCTGGGCGCGATCGTGGGCAACTCGGTCGCGCAGGCGGCGGGGGTCGAGTCCACGCCGGGCATCGACTGGAGCCGCCACGCGTTCCAGCTGGTCGCCGCGATCATCATCGTCGCCGTGGGCGACATGCTCTACATGGCGACGCTGGGCAAGAGGAAACACCGGGTCTGAACGGCCGGCGCACGGCGAAGGGGGCGGCTTCCCGAGGGAAGCCGCCACCTTGCTCACGCCCTATGGCCGGCCGGTCAGCCGGTGACCTCGACGGCGGCCAGGTTCTTCTTCCCCCGCCGCAGCACCAGCCACCGCCCGTGCAGGAGGTCCTCCTTCACGGGGACCGCGTCCTCGGCCGTGACCTTGACGTTGTTCACGTAGGCCCCGCCCTCCTTCACGGTCCGCCGCGCGGCCGACTTGCTGGCCACCAGGCCGACCTCGGCGAACAGGTCCACGACCGGCCCGAGCTCGGCGACCCGGGCGTGCGGCACCTCGGACAGGGCCGCGGCCAGCGTCCGCTCGTCGAGGTCGCCCAGCTCGCCCTGACCGAAGAGGGCCTTGGACGCGGCGATCACCGCGGCCGTCTGGTCGGCGCCGTGCACCAGCGTCGTCAGCTCCTCGGCCAGCGCCCGCTGAGCGGCCCGGGCCTGCGGACGTTCCTGCGTCTGCCGCTCCAGCTCCTCCAGCTCCTCACGGGACTGGAAGGACAGGATCCGCATGTACGTCGAGATGTCCCGGTCGTCCACGTTCAGCCAGAACTGGTAGAACGCGTACGGCGTCGTCATCTCCGGGTCGAGCCAGACGGCGCCGCCCTCGGTCTTGCCGAACTTGGTGCCGTCCGCCTTGACCATCAGCGGCGTCGCCAGACAGTGCGCCTCGGCCTCCGGCTCGAGCTTGTGGATCAGGTCCAGGCCCGCCGTGAGGTTGCCCCACTGGTCGCTGCCGCCCTGCTGGAGCGTGCAGCCGTACCGCCGGTACAGCTCCAGGAAGTCCATGCCCTGCAGCAGCTGGTAGCTGAACTCCGTGTAGCTGATGCCCTCCTGGGACTCCAGCCGCCGGGCAACCGAGTCCTTGGTCAGCATCTTGTTGACGCGGAAGTGCTTGCCGATGTCACGCAGGAACTCGATGGCCGACAGTCCGGCCGTCCAGTCCAGGTTGTTGACCATCACCGCGGCGTTCTCGCCCTCGAAGGACAGGAACGGCTCGATCTGCCCGCGCAGCCGGGTCACCCAGTTCGCGACCGTCTCCGGGTCGTTCAGCGTGCGCTCCGCCGTGGGGCGCGGGTCGCCGATCTGGCCGGTCGCCCCGCCCACCAGCGCCAGCGGACGCAGCCCCGCAGCCTGGAGCCGGCGCATCGTGAGGACCTGCACCAGGTGGCCGACGTGCAGTGAGGCCGCGGTGGGGTCGAAACCGCAATAGAACGTGACGGGACCGTCCGCGAGCGCCTTGCGCAAAGCGTCCTCGTCAGTGGACAGGGCCCACAGGCCACGCCACTTCAGCTCGTCGACGATGTCCGTCACGGTTCTCGTATCTCCTTGATGATCTTCTTGATGTTCTTGACGCTCTTCGGGCAGCCCAGCCGGTCCGTCGAACCGGTCCGTCGAGCGATCCCCGGCTACGAGGTTATACGCCCTGACTGACAGAGCTCATATTGAAGTCCGGCACCCGCAGCGCGGGCATCGCAGCCCTGGTGAACCAGTCGCTCCACTCCCGGGGCAGCGTCTTCTCCGTGCGCCCGGCCTCCGTCGCCCGCCCCAGCAGGCCGACCGGCGACTCGTTGAACCGGAAGTTGTTCACCTCGCCGACGACCTCACCGTCCTCGACGAGGTAGACGCCGTCCCGGGTCAGACCCGTGAGCAGCAGCGTCGCCGGATCCACCTCGCGGATGTACCACAGACAGGTCAGCAACAGCCCGCGCGCGGTGCTCGCGACCATCTCCTCCAGGGAGCGGTCCGCGCCGCCGTCCAGGATCAGGTTGTCGGCGCCCGGAGCCACCGGCAGCCCGGTCAGGCCCGCACTGTGCCGGGTGGTCGTCAGATGCTTCAGCTCGCCCCCGCCGATCCACTCGGTGGGCCGCACGGGCAGCCCGTTGTCGAAGACCGACTGGTCGCCGCCCGAGGAGTGCGCGATGACGAACGGCGCCGACTCCAGGCCCGGCTCGGCCGGGTCGCTGCGCAGCGTCAGCGGCAGGTCGGTCAGCTTCTCGCCGAGCCGGGTGCCGCCGCCGGGCTGCGAGAACACCGTCCGGCCCTCGGTCGCGTCCCGGCCCGACGCCGACCACAGCTGGTAGATCATCAGGTCGGCCACCGCGGTCGGCGGCAGCAGCGTCTCGTACCGCCCGGCGGGCAGCTCGATCCGCCGCTCGGCCCAGCCCAGCCGTACGGCCAGTTCGGCGTCGAGCGCCGCCGGGTCGACGTCCTTGAAGTCCCGGGTCGAGCGCCCCGCCCACGCCGAACGCGTACGGTCCGGGGACTTGGCGTTCAGCTCCAGCGTGCCGTTCGGCTGGTCGTGCCGCAGCCGCAGCCCGGTCGACGTGCCCAGGTACGTCGAGACCAGCTCGTGGTTGGCGAACCCGTACAGCTCGCGGCCGCCCGCACGCGCGCGTGCGAACGCCTCGCCCAGCGCGGGCGCGAAGTCCGCGAACACCGCCGACGAGGTCTCCACGGGCGCCTCCGTGAACTCCGGGGACGGCGCCACGCCCGTGACCAGCGGCTGCGCGTCCTCGGCGGGTGCCGCACCGCGCGCGGCGGCCTCGGCGGCCCGGACCAGGGGCTCCAGCTCGTCCGCAGTGACGGCGGCCCGCGAGACGACACCGGAGGCGGTGCCCTCCTTGCCGTCGACCGTGGCGATCACGGTGAGCGTGCGCCCGCGCGTGACGCCGTTGGTGGTGAGCGCGTTGCCGGCCCAGCGCAGGTTCGCCGACGACTGCTCGTCGGCGATGACGACACAGCCGTCCGCCCGCGACAGCTCGAGGGCTCGCTCGACGACCTCGTGCGGCTTGTTGCTACGGGCGCTCATCGACCGGCCTCCTGCGTGGTGTTGAGGATGTTGACGCCCTTGAACAGGGCCGACGGGCAGCCGTGCGACACCGCCGCGACCTGGCCCGGCTGGGCCTTGCCGCAGTTGAAGGCGCCGCCGAGGACATACGTCTGCGGACCGCCCACCGCCGCCATCGAACCCCAGAAGTCGGTCGTCGTCGCCTGATAGGCCACGTCCCGCAGCTGCCCGGTGATCCGCCCGTTCTCGATCCTGAAGAACCGCTGGCCGGTGAACTGGAAGTTGTAGCGCTGCATGTCGATGGACCACGAGCGGTCGCCCACGACATAGATGCCCCGGTCGACGCTGCCGATGAGATCCTCCGTCGACATCCCGGCCGGATCGGGCCGCAGCGACACGTTGGCCATGCGCTGCACGGGCACATGCCCCGGCGAGTCGGCGTAGGCGCACCCGTTGGACCGTTCGAACCCGGTGAGCTTCGCGATCCGCCGGTCCAGCTGGTAGCCGACCAGCGTGCCGTCCTTCACCAGGTCCCAGGACTGGCCCGCGACGCCCTCGTCGTCGTAGCCGATGGTCGCGAGGCCGTGCTCGGCGGTGCGGTCACCGGTGACGTTCATCAGCTCCGAGCCGTACCTCAACTTGCCGAGCTGGTCGAAGGTGGCGAAGGAGGTGCCGGCGTAGGCGGCCTCGTAGCCGAGCGCGCGGTCCAGCTCGGTGGCGTGCCCGATGGACTCGTGGATGGTCAGCCACAGGTTGGACGGGTCGACGACCAGGTCGTACAGCCCCGGGTCCACACTCGGCGCGCGCATCTTCTCGGCGAGCAGCTCCGGGATCCGGGCGAGCTCGTCGTCCCAGTCCCAGCCGGTGCCCGTGAGGTACTCCCAGCCGCGCCCGACGGGCGGCGCGATCGTCCGCATCGAGTCGAACTCGCCGCTGGACTCGTCGACCGACACCGCGGTCAGCGCCGGGTGCAGCCGCACGCGCTGCTGCGTGGTCACCGTGCCCGCCGTGTCGGCGTAGAACTTGTTCTCGTGGACGGTGAGCAGCGAGGCGTCGACATGGTTGACGCCGTTCGCCGCCAGCAGCCGCGCGCTCCAGTCCGCGAGCAGCGCCGCCTTCTCCTCGTCGGGCACGGTGAACGGGTCGATCTCGTACGACGACACCCACGTCTGCTCGGCGTGCACCGGCTCGTCGGCGAGCTCCACCCTCTCCCACTGCCCGAAAGGCGTGGGAGGTGCCCCCACGTCCGACCCGGCGGCCTTGATCACCTGCGCGGACAGCTTGGCCATCGCCACGGCCTGCGAGGCGACCTTGGCCGCGGCGTCCATCGTCAGATCCACGCCGGAGGCGAACCCCCACGTCCCGCCGTGCACGACTCGCACCGCGTACCCGAGGTCGGTCGTGTCGGACGACCCGGCCGGCTTGGCGTCCCGCAGCCGCCAGGACGCGTTGCGCACCCGCTCGAACCGGAAGTCCGCATGCTCCGCCCCGAGCGCACGCGCGCGTGCGAGAGCGGCGTCGGCGAGGGCGCGTAGGGGTAGGGCCGTGAAACTTTCATCGATGCTATGGGGCACCTACGTCTCTCCCTGGTGTCGTCGCGGTGTGAAGGCCTCGATCATGTCGCGCCGGGCGGCCCCCGGACCACACCTTTCCGCCCTGCGCCCGCAAACTTTCTGTAGGGACCCCACAGACTGTCCCGTGCGCCACTGTCGGTGCCCGAATGTCCTCGGCCGGACGCCGACCGATAGGTTTCGAGGGAAGCCGCCTGCCGTCCAGGTCCCTGGCAGGTGCGTCAGACCCCTATCGAAAGGGTGATCCGTTGAGCCGCTCGGTTCTCGTCACCGGAGGAAACCGGGGCATCGGCCTCGCCATCGCCCGCGCGTTCGCCGACGCCGGCGACAAGGTCGCGATCACGTACCGCTCGGGGGAGCCGCCGGCAGGCTTCCTCGCGGTCAAGTGCGACATCACCGACTCCGAGCAGGTGGAGCAGGCCTACAAGGAGATCGAGGCCGAGCACGGTCCCGTCGAGGTCCTGATCGCCAACGCGGGCGTCACCAAGGACCAGCTTCTGATGCGCATGTCCGAGGAGGACTTCACCTCGGTCATCGACACCAACCTCACCGGCACCTTCCGGGTGGTCAAGCGCGCCAACCGCGGCATGCTGCGCGCCAAGAAGGGCCGTGTCGTCCTGATCTCGTCGGTCGTGGGGCTCTACGGCTCGCCCGGGCAGGCGAACTACGCCGCCTCCAAGGCCGCCCTGGTCGGCTTCGCGCGCTCCCTCGCCCGTGAGCTGGGATCGCGCAACATCACCTTCAACGTCGTCGCGCCCGGCTTCGTCGACACCGACATGACCAAGGTGCTCACCGATGAGCAGCGCGCGGGCATCGTCTCGCAGGTCCCGCTCGGCCGGTACGCGCAGCCGGAGGAGATCGCCGCGACGGTGCGGTTCCTCGCCTCGGACGACGCCTCGTACATCACTGGAGCCGTCATCCCCGTTGACGGCGGACTGGGAATGGGTCACTGACAACCATGAGCGGAATTCTCGAGGGCAAGCGCGTCCTGATCTCCGGTGTGCTGATGGAGTCCTCCATCGCCTTCCACGCCGCCAAGCAGGCCCAGGAGCAGGGCGCCGAGATCATCCTGACCGCGTTCCCGCGGCCCACGCTGACCGAGCGCATCGCCAAGAAGCTCCCCAAGCCGACCAAGGTCATCGAGCTCGACGTGACCAACGACGAGCACCTGGCCCGCCTGGCCGACCTGGTCGGCGAGGAGCTCGGCGGTCTGGACGGCGTCGTGCACTCCATCGGCTTCGCGCCGCAGGACGCGCTCGGCGGCAACTTCCTCAACACGCCGTTCGAGTCCGTGGCCACCGCCATGCACGTCTCGGCGTACTCCCTGAAGTCGCTGACGATGGCCTGTCTGCCGCTGATGCAGAACGGCGGCTCGGTCGTCGGCCTCACCTTCGACGCGCAGTTCGCGTGGCCGCAGTACGACTGGATGGGCCCGGCCAAGGCCGCCCTGGAGGCCACCAGCCGTTACCTCGCCCGCGACCTGGGCAAGCAGAACATCCGCTGCAACCTGATCTCCGCGGGCCCGCTCGGCTCCATGGCCGCCAAGTCCATCCCGGGCTTCGGCGAGCTGGCCTCCGTCTGGGACGACCGCTCCCCGCTGGAGTGGGACCTCAAGGACCCGGAGCCGGCCGGCAAGGGCATCGTCGCGCTGCTGAGCGACTGGTTCCCCAAGACCACCGGCGAGATCATCCACGTGGACGGCGGTCTGCACGCCATCGGCGCCTGACGCCACCGGCACACCTGTCACCTGTCACCTGTCACCCGTCCGGCCTATCTGGCCGGGCGGGTGAGGTCCCCGACCAGGCACGATGAAGTGCGCGTTCACCCACGCGCTGCCCTCCCCAGCTCTGCCGAGGAGGTTCCCTTGTGCGCCTGTTCCGTTTCCTCGCCCCAGTGACCGCGGTCGTCGCGATCGCGCTCTGCGCGCCTCATGAGGCGTCGTCCCACGCGCGCGTGCAGGCCAAGCCCGAACCTTTCGGCGCGGAGTGCCGCACCGGCATCGACGGCTCGCACGTCGTCGCCTACTGCCACAACCCCTACGCCGACACCGACCGCGTGAGTCTCCACATCGAGTGCGACCGCTGGTGGGACCTCGACACCGACGGCGCCCCCGTCGACGCCGAACCGGCCATGACGGTACGACTGACCGGCCGCTGCTGGAAGGAAGTCCGCTCGGCCTGGATCAGTCACCGGAAGGGCTGAGCCGTCCGGGCCGGCACAGCAGCGGATAGCTCGCCGCCTCGACCGCGGCCGTCTCCGCGTCGCCCGCGCGGATCGCGTCCACCAGCCGCGTGTGGTCCATGTACGTCTCCGGCGTCAGCTCCTCGCCGACGTCCTCGCGCAGCCAGTCCCGCAGCACCTCGCCGAGGTCCGCGTGCATCGCCGTCATGACGTCGTTGTGGGAAGCCGCCACCACCGCCAGGTGGAAGGTCGCGTCGGCCGTCACGAACGCCTCCGCGTCGCCCGACTCCCACGCCTCCTCGCGCCGCAGCAGCAGCGCGTCGAGCTGCTTGAGGTCCTTCTCCGTGCGCCGCTCCGCCGCCAGCCTCGCCGCGCCCGACTCCAGGTTGGAGCGCAGCTCGGCGATGTGCCGGGGGTCGGCGTCGGCGAAGCGGCGGTGCATCACGCCCGCCAACTCGCTGGTCGCCACGACGTAGGTGCCCGAGCCCTGCCGGATGTCCAGCAGCCCGTTGTGCGCGAGCGCGCGGACGGCCTCGCGGACGGTGTTGCGCGCCACACCCAACTGCTCGACCAGCTCGGGCTCCGTGGGGATGCGCGAACCGACCGGCCACTCACCCGACGTGATCTGGGTGCGCAGCGCGGCGATGACCTGCTCGGAGAGCGCAGAGCGACGGGGATGGCTCAGAGGCATGGCACACCTTCGCACGGGTGGGGCGGGCGTGGGCAACCCGGAATGGACAAACAATCATCCCATGATTCTATGATAGGCGGCATGGCGAACGAGCGGACACGGACGAGGACGACCACGCCCCTGCCCACCCCGGCGGCGGGTGAGCCCCCACGAGCGGCCACGCGCGCGTGGACGACACGGCTGCTCATGGTCGGCATCGTGCTGGCCGCCCTCAACCTCCGCCCCGCCATCACCAGCCTCGGCGCCCTCCTCGAAGAGGTCCGCGACGGACTGGGCATGAGCGGCGGCGTGGCCGGGCTCCTCACCTCCGTGCCGCCGCTCTGCTTCGCCGTCTTCGGTGTGACGGCGCCCCGCCTCGCCCGCCGCTTCGGGCCCGGAGCGGTGGTGTGCGCGGGCATGGCCGCCATCACGGCGGGGCTGCTCGTCCGCCCCTACGCGGGCGGCACGGCCGGCTTCCTCGCCGCCAGCGCCCTCGCCCTCATGGGCATCGCCGTCAGCAACGTCCTGATGCCGGTCATCGTCAAGCGCCACTTCCCCGACCGGGTCGGCTCCATGACCGGCCTGTACTCGATGGCTCTGGCCCTCGGCACGTCGACCGCCGCCGCGGTCACCGTGCCCATGACCGAGGTGCTGGGCGGCAGTTGGCGCACCGGGCTCGCGGTGTGGGCGGGTCTGGCGGCGGCGGCCGTCCTGCCGTGGCTGCTGCTCGTCCGCGACCGCGCGACGGCGCCCGGCGAGGCGGGGACGGCAGGGGAGCGGCACGAGCCCGGACGGCGGCGGGAGCCGGGACGGCGGCGGGAGCGCGAACGGCGGACGCCGACGGGGCCGCGGGAGCCGGGGGAGCGGCAGGAGCGGGCGGGGCGATCCGAACCGCAGGCGCACGCGCGCGCGAGGCAGCCGTCGGCCCGGCTGCGCATCACCCGCAGTCGTACCGCCTGGGCGCTCGCCGTCTTCTTCGGCCTCCAGGCCACCGCCGCCTACATCACCATGGGCTGGCTGCCGCAGATCTTCCGGGACGCGGGCGTGCCCGCGTCCACCGCAGGAGTGCTCCTCGCGGTGACGATGGCGATGGGCGTGCCCCTGGCCTTCGTCATCCCGCGCGTCGCCACCCGGCTGCCGCAGCAGGGCCCGATCGTGGTCGCCCTCGGCGTCTGCGGACTCGTCGGATACGCGGGCCTGTATTTCGCGCCCACCGAGGGCGCCTGGGCCTGGGCCCTGCTGCTCGGCATCGCCAACTGCGCCTTCCCCCTCGCCCTGACGATGGTCGGGATGCGCGCCAGGACCGGTGCGGGCGTGGCCCAGCTGTCGGCCTTCGCGCAGAGCACCGGCTATCTGATCTCCATCCCCGGCCCGCTCCTGGTGGGAGTGCTCTACCAGCACAGCGGCGGCTGGGGCCTGCCCCTCGCCCTCATGGCGGCCCTGATGGTCCCGCAGACGGTCGTGGGCGTCCTGGCCGGCCGTGACCGCACCGTGGAGGCGGAAGCCGCGCGCTGACCCCGGAGGGAGCCTCGTGGGCGCAGGGTGCGAGACTTGCCGTATGCCCCTGCTCGACCCGAATCCGCAGAACGGCCAGAAGAAGATGCTGATCGTCTTCGGCTCGTTCCTCGCCATCTTCGTGATCATCGCCGTCATCGCGACCCTCGCCTCGCCCTGACGGATCGACCCCGAGCCTGACCCCGAGCCCGAGCCCGAGTCCGGGCCCGAAGCCGACCCCGCCATCGTCCCATCCCGGTCGTGGCCCGGTGGGGGAGCGGGCTGGGAGCGGGGTGGTGGGGTTAACCCCCCTGTCCCCTAGGGGGTGGAGGTCAGGGTCAAGTGGGTGGATCTCCGGATGGGTTGAGGGCCGCCGATTCCGTAACTTCGAGGTGTGACCGCGACGCGGATCACCGCCACGGACCACGGTCCGGGGACCACGGACCACTCGAAGACAGCGGAGGCACCCATGTCGGCCCCAACGCACACCCGGCCCCGGGCGGCCACCTCGGGCGGCGTCGACACCCGGCTGCCCTGGTGGGCCCTCGCCCTCCCGATGCTCGCCTTCATCGCCCTCTTCGTGCTGATACTGAACCCCGCCGACGCCCACGCGGCCACCGGCGACCCGGCGATCCCTCACCTCGTCGAGCGCGTGCAGCAGCTGATCGCCCGCTAGGACGGTGCCCGTCGCACCCCGCACGGGGCGGCCCTGGCCACCTCGGGACCGCTGGTGAAGCCGCATGTCAACTCCCTGCGCCCCATGGCCTGTTTCATGCGAAGCTGGGACGTATGAGCGTCGCAGAACCCCGCAGGATCGTCCTCTTCCGCCATGCGAAAGCCGACTGGCCACAGGTGACCGACCACGAGCGTCCGCTCGCTGAGCGGGGCCGGAAGGACGCCGCCGTCGCCGGACGCAGGCTGACCGACACCGGCATCCCCTTCGACCTGGCCCTGTGCTCCACCGCGGTCCGCACCACGGAGACGTGGAAGCTCGCCGTCCAGGAGTTCCCACAGCGGCCGAAAACCGTCTACGAGGAGCGGATCTACGATGCGTCCCCGGGCGAGCTCATCGCCCTGCTCAACGAGACACCCCACGACGTGCACAACCTCGTCCTGATCGGCCACAACCCGGGCGTCCAGGGCCTCGCCGACGTCCTGTCCGGCCAGGCCGACGGCGACGCGGGCGAGCGGATGCACCGTCGCGGATTCCCGGCCGCCGCCTTCGCCGTCATCTCCTTCGACGGCTCCTGGAAGTCCCTGGAACCGGGCGTGGCCACGCTGCTCGACTACTGGACGCCCTCCGAGTAACCCACCCTCGCACGCGCGAGGGCCCGGCGACGTCGAAGCGTCGACGGTGCCGGGCCCTCCCCGTTGCGTCCGGGTCCCCGCCCGGGGGCCTACCGCTCGTCGTGCGTCTCCGCGGCCTCGACCTCTTCGCGGGTGATGCCCAGCAGATACAGGACGGTGTCCAGGAACGGCACGTTCACCGCCGTGTGCGCCGCCTGACGCACCACCGGCTTGGCGTTGAAGGCGACCCCGAGACCGGCGGCGTTCAGCATGTCCAGGTCGTTGGCGCCGTCACCGATCGCCACGGTCTGCGACAGCGGTACGCCCGCCTCGGCGGCGAACCTGCGCAGCAGCCGCGCCTTGCCCGCACGGTCCACGATCTCACCGGTGACCCTGCCGGTCAGCCGGCCGTCGACGATCTCCAGCGTGTTCGCCTGGGCGAAGTCCAGCCCGAGCCGCTCCTGCAGATCGTCGGTGACCTGCGTGAAACCGCCGGAGACGACGCCCACCTGGTAGCCGAGCCGCTTCAGCGTCCGGATCAGCGTGCGCGCACCCGGCGTCAGCCGCACCTCGGCGCGCACCTTCTCCACGACCGAGGCGTCCAGCCCCTCCAGCAGCGCGACCCGCGCGTGCAGCGACTGCTCGAAGTCGAGCTCACCGCGCATCGCGGCCGCCGTCACCTCGGCGACCTCGGCCTCGCAGCCCGCGTGCGCGGCGAAGAGCTCGATCACCTCGTCCTGGATGAGGGTGGAGTCGACGTCCATGACGACGAGCCGCTGGGCCCGCCGGTACAGGCCGGCGTCCACCACGGCGACGTCCACCCCGAGCGCCGCCGCGTCCATGACCAGGGCGGTGCGCAGCGGCTCGGTCTCCACGCCGGAGACGGCGAACTCGACGGCGGTGACGGGGTACTTGGCGAGCCGGAAGATACGGTCGATGTTGCCGCCGGCCTTCGTGATCTTCGAGGCGATCGCCGCCGTGGCCTGCGCGGTGAGCGGATGCCCGAGCACGGTGACCAGCGACCGGCCGAAACCGCGCGGCCGGTTGTCGCCGAGGCCGGAGATGATCTCCGCCTGCATCTTCATCGACTCGGCCCAGCTGTGGACCGTCGACCGCAGGTCCCCCTCCAGGCCGCCCGGCGGCTCGGTCACGAGCGCGCACAGCACCATCCGGCCTCGGGTGACGACCTGCTCGATGTCGACCACGTCGACGGAGTAGGCGGCGAGGGTGTCGAAGAGGCCGGCCGTGATGCCCGGCCTGTCCTTGCCGAAGATCTTGACAAGGAGCGTGGGGACGTCGGAGGACGAAGTCTGCAAAGCGCTCATGGTGCCTCCACCGTATCCGGCACCCAGTGCCCTTCGCCGCCGAGGTCCGCCTGACGGACAGGGAACAGTGGATGTCGGCGAGATGGCGCGGACCTCAACAGTGTCCCGCACCAGCCTCCCACGAGCATCACCGCGACCCCCTCGGCCTCCTCGGCGGGGGAGGCGACGGAGGGGGAGGGGGTGGCGGAGGCGGCCTCTCGTCCGGCCCGGACGACGGCCGCGAGCCGGGGCGCGGGCCGGGAGGCCGACGCGGTGAGCGGGGAGGCGGCCCGATCGGCCGGACCACGGTCGGTGCGCCGTAGACGTCGTCCTGTTCTGGCGGAACCTCGGGCGGACGCCCGCCGGTCGCCGGCGGCTCGCCCCGCCGGGAGCTCTCGTACGGCCTCGACCGCT
The DNA here is from genome assembly GCF_044460385.1 of Streptomyces sp. NPDC050121. Lineage (NCBI taxonomy): Bacteria > Bacillati > Actinomycetota > Actinomycetes > Kitasatosporales > Streptomycetaceae > Streptomyces > Streptomyces sp. NPDC050121. Next base: position 239,591 of record NZ_JBITJV010000011.1, read on the forward strand.
CGGCCCTGTCACCCGCGCCCGCGCCCTCGCCGCGCGCCGCCTCCGGCCGCGCGTCCCGCACCTCCAGCAGCTCCTCCGGAAGGCGCAGGTAGGGATTGGTCGCCGGATTCGGCGGCCGGTACGAGGCACTCGGCGCGTACGGTCCCGTCCGCTCACCGGCGACCCCCGTCGGCCCGCGATGCTCGCCCGGACCCTCCGCCGCAGCACTCCCCACGACACCCCGTGCCAGCGGCGCGGCCCGCCACCCCGCCGCCCCCGAGGCACACGCCAGCAGTGCACCGACGCCGCCCGCTCCCGCACCCCACGCGGCCCCCAGGAGCAGCGCTGCCCCGAGATGCCCGCGCAGTTCGAGCCCGGCCCCGAACGCATCGAACCCCAGCACCGACAGCGAGGCGTTCACGGACACCTCCGTCAGCCACCCGACCAACGTCAACGCCAGGGCACTCGCCACCCCCAACCGCACAGCACACCGTCCGGCGAACCCGACAACACCGCCCGATGAGCCCGACCCGGCCCCCCAGCTCCGGCCCGCCCCCGAGCCCGACCGCCCTCCCGCCCCTGGCCCAGCCTCCGCCCCCGGCCCAGTCCCCGAGCCTGCTCCTCGTCCAGCCCCCGCCCCCGCCCCCGGCCCAGCCCCCCGCCCCGCAGCCGCACTCGCCCCCGCATCGAGCACCCCCGGCTCCGTCCCGCCCGTAGCCCCCCCGCCAAACCCCGTCCCGCCCAAGGGTGTTCGTACCGCCGTCAGTACTCCCGCCAGCAGCATCATCAGGGCCGCCGCCACTCCCAGCAGCCATACGCGGCTGTCCAGTTCGGCCAGGCGGGGCAGGGTCACCCGCTGGTCGGTGCCGACCCTGAGGAGGTCGTCGAGGGGGTGTGGGAGGACGTTCGTCAGGGCTCCCGTCGCGTGTCCGTCCCAGGGGACGAACAGGCCGATCGGGATGCCCAGCCAGACCCCGTTCGGCGCGCCGAGCAGCGCCGCTCCAGCGATCCGCCCGGGACGGTCGTCGCCGATCGCCGCGTACGCCGCCGCGGCGAACCCGGCCGCCACCGCCACCAGCAGCACGGTGACGACGGCGGACACCGCCGGCCGCACCACGCGATGCACCGCCTCCCAGCCCCGCGGCAGCGGCGTGCGGCGCGAGGCCAGCAGGGCGATCAGCAGGATGCCGACGCACCAGCCGAGGCCACCGAGCACCGTCGGCGCCAGGTCGACGGAGAAGCCGACCGAGGCCTTCGCGTCGACCAGGCCACCGAGCCGGTCGGGCAGCAGCCCCCCGATGTCCCCGACATCCCCGAGCCCGGGAATGTCCAGGCCGCCGCCTCCTCCTGCTCCCCCGCCCCCGCTTCCGCCGGGCAGGTCGTCCAGGCCCAGCGCGCCCCCGTCGAACGTGATGACGTCGTGCCCCGCCCAGACCAGCCCGCCGAGCATCGCCACGAACAGCGCGACCACCGTGCCGACGCGCGCGAGGAGTTCGGCCGGGGCGATCACGACTCCCGCCGCACGCAGGGACCGCAGGAAGAACCAGGACAGCAGCAGCGCACCCACCAGGCTCACCCCCAATGGCGTGATCTCGATGGCCGTGTCCGCCTCCGCGCCGGTGAGTCCGAAGGCGGACACATCGCCGGACGGAGTCACCGAGCCCCCGGCCCCCAGGGCCACCACCGCAGCCGTCATCGGGCCCAACGAGCCCGCGGAGTCCGCCTCCAGCAGATGCAGCCCGAGCGCCGCCGTCCCCGCCATCCCGATCAACGCCCAGCTCACGGCGGTAACAGCGGCCAGCAGCACGTCCGTCCACGGCAGGCCCCCGCCGCGCGCCGCGCTCCCCCTGCCTTCGACACCCGTGCCGGCACTCATGCAGACCCCCCGATCCGCGGCGCGCAGCGGCGAAGATCGCCGCTTCCGTCCCCCCTCGCGTGCTTTTACCACTCTCCGGGCAGGTTTCAACCCCGTCAACGGGAACGGCCGATACGCTTGCGCACGCTCTTCACAAGGCCCGACTTTCGGTCAGGGGGCCGCTACTGAAATAGTTCCCCCCGATGTTCGACATCCCTAGACTCCCTGCCAATGGGGGTAACTCGGGGGACAACTCAGTGGGGCTGGAGTGCCGGAACTCGTACTGGAATTGCACGGACGCACCTGGACGCTCGATCCGTCCAGGACATACACCCTCGGACGTGATCCGCAGGGAGATATCGTCCTCGACGACGCCAGGGTCTCCTGGCGTCACGCCACGGTCAGCTTCAACGGCCGCAGTTGGGTCGTCGAGGACCACGGCAGCACCAACGGCACGTTCGCGCAGGGCCAACGGGTCCACCAACTGGAGCTCGGCCCCGGCTCGGTGCTGCACCTGGGCAACGCGACGGACGGGCCGCGGGTGGATCTGACGGGGGCACAGGCGCCCGTCGCGCAGCCGCAGCAGCAGCCCTTCGCCGCGCAGGCCGCGAACCCGGGCTGGGCCCAGCAGGCCCCGCAACCGCAGGTCGCGCAGGCCGCCCAGGCCGGCTGGCAGCAGCCGCAGCAGGCCGCACCGCAGGTCCCGCAGCAGGGACCGGCCGCGGGCTACGCGCAGAACGTTCCCGGTGGTGGCGCGGGGGCGCCGCCGGTCTACGGCGACCGCAGCCCCACCACGTTCCACCATTTCTCCCTCGGCCGCGTGATGCGCATCGGCCGTGCCCTGGAGAACGAGCTGGTCGTCTCCGACCTGCAGGTCTCCCGTCACCACGCCGAGTTCCACTCGACGCCCGACGGCCGCATGGAGATCCGCGACCTCGGCTCGCACAACGGCACCTACGTCAACGGCCAGCCGATCCCCAAGGGCGGCTCGGTCCAGCTGGGCCCCGCCGACATCGTCGGCGTCGGCCACTCGACGTTCCGGATCGTCGGCGACCGGCTCGAGGAGTTCGTCGACACCGGTGAGGTCTCCTTCTCCGCCCGTCACCTGACCGTCACGGTCGACGGCGGCAAGCAGATCCTCAAGGACGTCTCCTTCGGCGTCCCGGAGAAGTCGCTGATCGCGGTCATCGGACCGTCGGGTTCCGGCAAGTCCACCCTGCTCAAGGCGCTCACCGGCTACCGGCCCGCCAACCAGGGCGACGTCCTCTACGACAACCGCAACCTCTACAAGCAGTTCGCCGAGCTGCGCCAGCGCATCGGTCTGGTCCCGCAGGACGACATCCTGCACAAGGAACTGACCGTCAAGAAGGCCCTGAAGTACGCGGCCAAGCTCCGCTTCCCCGCCGACACCACCCCGGCGGAGCGCGACACCCGCATCGACGAGGTGCTGCGCGAGCTGAAGCTGGACATCCACAAGGAGAAGAAGGTCACCTCCCTCTCCGGCGGCCAGCGCAAGCGCGTCTCGGTGGCTCTGGAGCTGCTCACCAAACCGTCGCTGATCTTCCTCGACGAGCCCACCTCGGGCCTCGACCCGGGCATGGACCGCGACGTCATGCAGCTGCTGCGCGGCCTCGCCGACGACGGCCGCACGGTCCTCGTCGTCACGCACTCCGTGGCCGAACTCGCGATCTGCGACAAGCTGCTCGTGATGGCCCCCGGCGGCTCCGTCGCCTACTTCGGGCCGCCCGAGGAGGCGCTGAACTTCTTCGGCTACGACACCTGGGCCGACGTCTTCTCCGCCTTCGAGAACTACCGCGACTACGACTGGGCGGGCCGTTGGAAGGGCTCGCAGCACTACCAGATGTACGCCGCGGACATCGACGCCATCGCACCGCAGTCCGTACAGATGCCGCCGATGCAGGCGATGAAGCCGCCGAAGCCGCAGGGCTGGATGTCGCAGTTCGTCACACTGGTGCGCCGCTATGTCTCGGTGATCGCCTCCGACAAGGGCTTCCTGGCCCTGACGGTGATCCTGCCGGCCGTCCTCGGCGCGGTGAGCCTGCTCATCGACTCGGGGAACAGCCTGCTGCCCAACCCGGTCAACCCGAAGTCCGGCCGGATCATCCCCAACGGCACGGCCACCACCGTCCTGCTCATCCTCGCGGTCGGCGCCTGTTTCGCGGGCGCGGCGAACTCCGTCCGTGAGCTGATCAAGGAACGGGTCATCTACGAGCGGGAGCGCGCCACCGGCCTGTCCCGCTCCGCGTACCTGATGTCCAAGGTGTTCGTGCTCGGCGTCATCACCGTGCTGCAGGGCCTGATGGTCGGCGTGATCGGCTTCGCCAGCCGGGAGATCCCGACGGAGGGCCTGGTCCTCGGCAACGCCACCATGATCGAGCTCTCCATCCCGATCATGGCGCTGGGCTTCACCTCGATGATGTTCGGCCTGGTCATCTCGTCGCTGGTGAAGACGGCCGAGAAGACCATGCCGCTGCTGGTCATGTTCGCGATCATCCAGGTCGTCTTCACCGGTTGCCTGTTCGCCCTGAACGGTGCTGTCGGCGTCAACCAGTTCTCGTATCTGATGCCCTCGCGCTGGGCCGTCGCGGCCGCAGGCGCCACGCTGGACTTCAACAAGATCAGCCCGCCCAAGGACGGCGGCGAGACGGACCCCCTGTGGGAGCACACCGTCGGCGCCTGGGGCATGGACATGGCCGCGCTGATCGTCCTCGGCGTGATCTGCGGCTTCTTCGTGGCCCGCTTCCTGCGCCGCCACGAGCCCGAGGTCATGCGCAAGTAGACGCTCACGCAGTACGCCACGCAGTACGCCGATGGGCGGCGCCCCGTAGCGGGGGTGCCGCCCATCGGCGTATGAAAGGGGGTGCTCAGTACGCGCTGTTGACGTTGTCGATCGAGCCGTACTTGTCGGCCGCGTAGTTCGCGGCGGCGGTGATGTTGGCGACCGGGTCGTAGATGTTCCAGGACGTGCCGGAGACGTGGTACGAGGCGAACGTCGGCGGGATCACCTGCAGCAGACCCTTGGACGGGATGCCGTTGATGGCGTTGATGTCCCAGTCGTTGATCGCGTTCGGGTTGCCCGAGGACTCCCGCATGATGTTCTTGTGCAGGCCGTGGTAACTGCCCGGGATGCCCTTGGACTTCATGATGTCCAGGGAGTGCTTGATCCAGCCGTCGAGGTTGTCGGCGTATTTCTTGACGCCGGCCTTCTTGATCACGACGCGCTTGGCGGACCGGCTCGCGGCCTCCTGCGCCTTGCGTGCGGCAGCGGCCTTCTTGGCGGCGGCTGCGACGGCAGCCTTCTTCTCGGCGGCGGCCTTCTTCTGCGCGGCGGCTGCGGCGGCGGCCTTCTTCTGCGCGGCGGCCTCGGCGGCGGCCTTCTTCATGGCTACGGCGTCAGCGGCGGCCTTCTTCTTCGCCTCGATGGCGTCGACCTTCACGCTCGCCTGGGCCAGCTGGTCGGTCACGCTGGCCTTGACGTCCTGCACCGGCTGGGACCTGTAGGCGACCGGGGCCGAGGAGACGGCGTCCGTAGTGGTCGTCTGCGCGTCGGCCGGCACCACGGAGAAGGCGAGGGCGGCGGCGCCGAGGGTGGCGGCACCCGCGATCGCGATCTTGTGAGTGTTCTTGGGCATGGCGGAAGGACCTCTTCGAATAGCGCGGAGGTCGCTCTCCTCGTCCGACGGCGGACAGCGGGTGCTTTCGGCACGAACGCCGCGGGGAAGACCCACGGCGCTGAGCGACGAGAGCAATTCTTAGCGGCCGCAAAATGGGCAGGCAAAGGTGTGACGTACGATCCTCGATAGTGGATCAGGGAAGGGCAAAACGGGACAGATGGAACTATCTGCCCCGCTCACATGGGTCCTCTTTATCTCCTATTGACCCTCGTAGGTGATCTGCGCCCTATGTGCGGGCTCACACGACCCTCGCCCCGTTCTCACTGCTGGTTGCCAAAGCAATGCTCTGTGTCAGGGGCCTCCGCCGGGAGGATGAGGTGCAGGTCTCCGAACTCGTGCCACAGGTAGCGCCCGCGCAGCGCCTCGTCGTAGCCCCGGTCGACGGCCGCCCGTCCCGCCACCGCTTCCAGCATCAGCAGATGCGAGGCCTCCGGCTCATGCAGCCCGGTCAGCAGCCCGTCCACCACCCGCACCCCGCGCGCGGGAGTGACGACGAGATCCGTCCACCCCGCACGCGCGCGTACAACCCCGTCCACCCCGGCCGCCGACTCCACGGCCCGCACGGCCGTCGTACCGACCGCGATCACCCGCCCCTCCCCGGCCTTCGCCGCGTTGATCAGCCGGGCCGACGCCTGCGGCACCGCGAACCGCTCCGGATACGGCGGCTCGTGCGCCTCCGCCGAGGCCACCCCGGTGTGCAGCGTGATCGGCGCGAACTGCACCCCCCGGCTCACCAGCTCCGCCACCAGCCCCGGCGTGAAGGGCCGCGCCGCACTCGGCATCTCCGCGCTGCCCGCCCCGTCGGCCGACGGCAGCGCGAACACCGTCTGATAGACGGACAGCGGCTGATCCCGCTCCGTATAGGAGTACCGGATGGGACGCCCGTGCTCCCGCAGCAGCCCCGGCACCGCCCCGCCGGGGGACACCCGCGCCCACCACAACCGCCCGCTCCCCGGACTCAGCGGCTCCTCCAGCACCAGCTGCACACCCCCGGGCAGCCGCACCCGCGTCCCCGCCGGCCCTCCCGCACGCGCACGCGTGGTGCCCTTGCCGTCCGGATCCCGCAGCTCGACCGCCCACCGGCCGTCGTCCCCGCGCGTCGAGAAGTGCACCACCACGCGCGCGTGCCCGACCCGCCCGTCCGCGGCCGCCGCCAGCGTCGGCGAGGTGTTCACCACGAGCAGGTCCCCGGCCCGCAGCAGGCACGGCAGCTCCCGGAAGGCGTGCCGCGCCACCTCCGTCCCCCGCGACACCAGCAGCCGTACGTCAGCACGGTCCCGCCCCGGCCCACGCTGCTCGGCCGGCACCCGCGCCGACAACTCCTGCGGCACCCTGCGCCGCTCTCGACCGGGCTCGAGCGGGTGGACCCCCACGGCCAACGTCATCGCCGTCCCTCCAGCAGCGCCGGAGCCGCGTACCGCCCGCTCGCGGGGCGCTCGTCCAGCAGCCGCACAAAGGCCGGCGCCACCTCGGCCGGATCCGGCCGAGGATCGTCGTCGTCCGGTACGGCCGCCGCGTACAGGTCCGTGGCCATGTCCCCGGGGTCCACCGCCCACACCCGCAGCCCCGGCTCCTCCTCCCCGAGCACCGCCGCCAGCTGGTCCAGGGCCGCCTTCGACGCCCCATAGCCGCCCCACGTCTCGTACGCCTCGGCGGCCGCGTCCGAACTGACGGTGATCACCGCACCCGCCCGCGCCCCGTGCAGCAGCGGCAGCGCCTCCTGGACCAGCCCCAGCGCCGCCACGACATTCACCTCCAGCGCCCGCCGCAGCCCGTCCAGCGACAGCTTCTCCAGCCGTACCAGCGGCTCGGCGCCCAGCGCACTGGCGTTGTTCACCAGCAGGTCGCACCCGCCCAGCCGCCCGGCCGCCGCCACCAGCTCGGCCCGGTGCCCCGCATCCGTGACATCCCCCGCGCGGGCCTCGACCCGGACCCCGTACGACGCCACGGCCGCAGCCGTCTCCTTCAGCACCTCCGCAGTCCTGGCGTCGAGCACCAGATCCCAGCCCCGCGCGGCCAGCGCCTGCGCCAACGCCCGCCCCAGCCCCTTCGAGGCACCCGTGATGATCGCTACCGGCATGACAACCGTCCCCTCGTCCGATCCGCCTCCGTTCGGCGATGCCCCCAACCTAGGAAGCGGCCCCCGCCCCCGCCTCGGACGCAGGACGCAAGCGAAAGGGTCCCTTAGCCGTACGCCCCCACACCCCCTCCCCGCGCCCTAAGCCGCCGTACCGAGGACCTCCGACCTAGGTCTCCCGCCGCAGCCCGCGGCCGTCACAGGTCCGATCCGCGCTGTCACACCCCGCCGGTACCGTGAGGGCATGAGTCAAGGCCCCCGGTCCGGCCTCGCCGCGGTGAGCACCGCGCTGCTGGCCATGAGCAGGCACCTGGAGGTGCGCGACGTCCTCAAGACGATCGTCGCCTCCGCCCGTGAGCTGCTCGACGCGCAATACGCCGCTCTGGGCGTGCCGGACGACCACGGCGGGTTCGCCCAGTTCGTCGTCGACGGCGTCAGCGACAAGCAGTGGAAGGCCATCGGCCCGCTCCCGCGTCAGCACGGCATCCTCGCCGCGATGCTCCAGGAGGCCAAGGTCGAGCGCCTCGCCGACGTCCGCGACGACCCCCGCTTCGAGGGCTGGCCGTCGGCGCACCCGGACATGTCAGACTTCCTGGGCCTGCCCATCCGCGACGGCGACGAGGTCATCGGCGCGCTGTTCCTCGCGAACAAGAACTGCCCCAAGCCCGACGGCGGCTGCGGCTTCACCGAGGACGACGAGGAACTGCTCTCGATCCTCGCCCAGCACGCCGCCATAGCCCTCACCAACGCCCGCCTGTACGAGCGCAGCCGCGAGCTCACCATCGCCGAGGAACGCTCCCGGCTGGCCCACGAGCTGCACGACGCGGTCAGCCAGAAACTGTTCTCCCTGCGCCTCACGGCCCAGGCGGCCGCGGCCCTCGTCGACCGCGACCCCTCGCGCGCGAAGGGCGAGTTGCAGCAGGTCGCCGCACTGGCCGCGGAAGCGGCCGACGAACTGCGCGCCGCGGTGGTGGAGCTCCGGCCCGCCGCCCTCGACGAGGACGGCCTCGTCGCGACCCTCCGCACCCAGATCCAGGTCCTGGACCGCGCCCACAGCGCGCGCGTGACCTTCACCAGCCACGGCGTCCGCGCCCTGCCCGCCGCCCAGGAGGAGGCCCTGCTGCGGGTCGCCCAGGAGGCCCTGCACAACGCGCTGCGCCACTCCGGAGCGCAGCGGGTCGAGGTCACCCTCCACAAGCGCGGCCAGGACACGGTCCTGCGCGTCACGGACGACGGCACCGGCTTCGACCCGACGACGACCCGCAGGGCCGGCCGCCACCTGGGTCTGGTGTCGATGCGGGACCGGGCGAGCGGGATCGGCGGCACGCTCACGGTGGAATCGGGGCCCGGCAAGGGAACCACGATCGAGATGGAGGCTCCCGGTGGCTGACGCAATCAAGGTGCTGCTCGTCGACGACCACCAGGTCGTCCGCAGGGGCCTGCGCACCTTCCTCGAAGTGCAGGACGACATCGAGGTCGTCGGCGAGGCCGCCGACGGCGCCGATGGAGTCGCCCTCGCCGAGGACCTGAAACCGGACGTCGTCCTGATGGACGTCAAGATGCCGGGCATGGACGGCGTCGAGGCCCTCCGCAGACTCCGCGAACTCGCCAACCCCGCGCGCGTCCTCATCGTCACCAGCTTCACCGAACAGCGCACGGTGGTCCCGGCCCTGCGCGCGGGCGCCGCCGGGTACGTCTACAAGGACGTGGACCCCGACGCCCTCGCCGGCGCCATCCGCTCGGTCCACGCCGGCCACATTCTGCTCCAGCCGGAGGTCGCCGGCGCGCTCCTCTCCCAGGACGAGGCCAACTCGGGCCAGGGGAGAGGCGGTTCGCTCACCGAACGGGAGCGCGAGGTGCTCGGACTGATAGCGGACGGCCGCTCCAACCGCGAGATCGCCCGCGCCCTGGTCCTCTCCGAGAAGACGGTCAAGACGCATGTCTCGAACATCCTGATGAAGCTCGACCTCGCCGACCGCACCCAGGCCGCGCTGTGGGCCGTACGCCATGGCGTGGCCGGCTGAGACAGACCGGACCGGCAACAGGGAAGGTTAACTTCCGATCCGAGATTCATACCGTCGTGGGAATGTCCCCCGGATGGCGCATCCTTCGCGGGCCCCCGCCGTTCTCCAGTGCGTGCCGCGGCGACTGCCGCGGTCATCGCTAGGAGGGGTCAGAAGTGAAGAACCTGAAGAAGGCAGCGGCTGTGACGATGGTGGCCGGCGGGCTGATCGCCGCGGGCGCCGGCATGGCCTCCGCCACCGAGGGCGCCACGGCCCTCGGCGAGGCCAAGAGCTCGCCGGGCGTCGTCTCGGGCAACCTCGTCCAGGCCCCGGTAGCCGTCCCGGTCAACGTCGTCGGCAACAGCGTGAACGTCATCGGCGTGCTGAACCCGGCCTTCGGCAACCAGGGCCTCAACCACTGAGGACCCGCCCGAACCCGCAGTGACCTCCGGCCTCCCCCGGCCCCCACCGGGGGAGGCCGGCCTGCTTGCCCCTTGCCCTGCCGGAACCTTTTCAACGCAGGCCCGCACACTCAGCCCGTCCGGCGCTTGAGGACGAGGCCCTTTCAGGGCCGAAGGGGGGTCTGGGGGCACAGCCCCCAGGGACGCCCACACCAGCAGACGCCAACCAAGAAACAAACCCTCACCGCACCCCCCGCTCCCGCCCCTCCACAACGGAGTTGTACGCGGCGACCTGCGCCCGCCGAGCCGTCCGCTCAACAGGCCGCAACGCCTCCGCCCGCGCCGCCATCTCCGCGGAGCTCACCGCACCGCCCGGCCCGTTCTCGAACGCCAGCGACACCAGCAGCCCCACCCGCTGCGCCATCTCCAGCACCCGCACCGCCCGAGGCGGATACCCCGGCGCCAACACCTCCCGCCCCCTCCCGCCCGTCGCCCGACCGCCACCCCTCAACGAGGCGCTTCGCGCCGACCCGTCGACTCGAGCCCGGTACGCGTCGATCGCCGCCTCCGCCACCGGCCCCGACCCCGCCAGGTCCAGCCGAGACAGCACCGCCGTCGCGTCCCGCAGCGCCTCCGCCAGCTCCCGCTCCGCCTCGCCCAGCGACGGCACATCGGCCGGCGGAGCCTCCCGCACCGGCAGGCAGTGCCACCCGACCTCGACGTGCACATCACCCTCGGGCCCGGCCTCGTACACCTCGGGCACGAGCCCGTACCCGGCGCCGTGACAGACCACCGCCTCCTCCGCCTCCAGCGCCCGCGCGTTGAACTCGGGCGGCCCGCTGAGGCCCAGCGGATGCCCCGGCGCGGGCAGCGCCACCCGCAGCCCGCTCACGCCGAGCGTCCGCAGCCGCCCCAGCGCGAGCGTGAGCCCGACGGGCCCGGACTCGCCGGGCAGCCCCTCCACCCGGTGCAGGGCGTCCTCGCCGACGATGGCGACGACGGCATCATCCGGTGAGACAAATCCGGCCAACAGGGCATTTCCCCAAGCGGCGAGGCGACCAGAGCGCGGTTCCGAGAGCATGCCCCCACCCTAAGGACCAGACCGATGGAACGGGCCGCCCGACCGGTGGCGTAGATTTTCCCGAAGGGGCCGCGCCCACCCACGCGCGGCGGTCCGAGCCACAAGGCGCCCGCGACAACCGACCGGCCACACTGCAAGGGGAGACAACGCGCTCATGAGCGATGTTCTGGAGCTTCAGGACGTATCCGTGGTCCGTGAGGGCCGGGCTCTCGTGGACCAGGTCTCCTGGTCGGTCAAGGAGGGCGAGCGCTGGGTCATCCTCGGTCCCAACGGGGCCGGCAAGACGACCCTCCTGAACATCGCCTCCACCTACCTCTTCCCCAGCGCCGGCACCGTCTCCGTCCTCGGCGAGACCCTCGGCAAGCCCGGCACCGACGTCTTCGAGCTGCGCCCGCGCGTCGGCATGGCCGGCATCGCCCTCGCCGACAAGCTCCCCAAGCGCCAGACCGTCCTGCAGACCGTGCTGACCGCCGCCTACGGCATGACCGCCGGCTGGCAGGAGGAGTACGAGGACGTCGACGAGCAGCGCGCCCGCGCCTTCCTCGACCGCCTCGGCATGAGCGAGTACCTCGACCGGAAGTTCGGCACCCTCTCCGAGGGCGAGCGCAAGCGCACCCTCATCGCCCGCGCCCTGATGACCGACCCCGAGCTGCTCCTCCTCGACGAGCCGGCCGCCGGCCTCGACCTCGGCGGCCGCGAGGACCTCGTACGCCGTCTCGGCCGGCTCGCCCGCGACCCCGTCGCCCCCTCGATGATCATGGTCACGCACCACGTCGAGGAGATCGCCCCCGGCTTCACCCACGTCCTCATGATCCGCCAGGGCAAGGTCCTCGCCGCGGGCCCGGTCGAGCTCGAACTCAGCTCCCGCAACCTCTCCCTCTGCTTCGGCCTCCCGCTCGTCGTGGAACAGGTCGGCGACCGCTGGACGGCCCAGGGTCTGCCGCTGTCCTGACCCGGTGATGCCCCCTGTGCGCCCTGTCCCCGACGGGACCCGCGGCCCTACCATGACCGTGTGAACGACATCGACGCATGGGTGTGGTGGCTCGTCGGCGCGGCAGCGCTCGGAATCCCGCTCGTCGTGACCGCGATGCCCGAGTTCGGCATGCTCGCGGTCGGCGCCGTCGCCGCCGCGATCGCCGCGGGCCTCGGCCTCGGAGCCGTCGCCCAGGTGCTCGTCTTCATCGTCGTCTCCGTCGCCCTCATCGCCGTCGTACGCCCCATCGCGATCCGCCACAGCAAGCAGCGCCCCCAACTCGCCACCGGCGTCGACGCGTTGAAGGGCAAGCAGGCCGTCGTACTGGAGCGCGTCGACGGCTCGGGCGGTCGTATCAAGCTCGCCGGGGAGGTCTGGTCGGCGCGCGCACTCGACACCGAACGCGCCTACGACGTGGGGCAGGAAGTCGATGTCGTGGACATCGAAGGGGCCACGGCGATCGTCATCTGACCATGCACAACTCCCGCACGACGCAAGTGAACAGAACACCTCGCGAGCCGCACGACGGTCTGACAGACTCGACCAGCAAGATCTTCAACAGACATTAAGATCTTCCGAAAGCGCCGAGGCGAAGAAAGGTACGGGGAGCCGCGATGGAACCGGTCATCATCGTCCTGGTCATTCTGGTGGTGTTGGTCTTCATCGCCCTGATCAAGACGATCCAGGTCATCCCGCAGGCGAGCGCCGCCATCGTGGAGCGCTTCGGCCGCTACACGCGCACGCTCAACGCGGGCCTCAACATCGTCGTCCCGTTCATCGACACCATCCGCAACCGCATCGACCTGCGCGAACAGGTCGTACCGTTCCCGCCGCAGCCGGTGATCACCCAGGACAACCTGGTGGTCAACATCGACACGGTCATCTACTACCAGGTCACCGACGCCCGGGCCGCGACCTACGAGGTCGCCAGCTACATCCAGGCGATCGAGCAGCTCACCGTCACCACCCTGCGCAACATCATCGGCGGCATGGACCTGGAGCGGACCCTGACCTCCCGTGAGGAGATCAACGCAGCCCTGCGCGGCGTCCTCGACGAGGCCACCGGCAAGTGGGGCATCCGCGTCAACCGCGTAGAGCTCAAGGCGATCGAACCGCCCACCTCCATCCAGGACTCGATGGAGAAGCAGATGCGCGCCGACCGTGACAAGCGCGCCGCGATCCTCACCGCCGAAGGCACCCGCCAGGCCGCCATCCTCACCGCCGAGGGCGAGAAGCAGTCCCAGATCCTGCGCGCCGAAGGTGAGGCCAAGGCCGCCGCCCTGCGCGCCGAGGGTGAAGCCCAGGCGGTCCGCACGGTCTTCGAGGCGATCCACGCCGGCGACCCGGACCAGAAGCTCCTCTCCTACCAGTACCTCCAGATGCTCCCGAAGATCGCCGAGGGCGACGCCAACAAGCTCTGGATCGTGCCCAGCGAAATCGGCGACGCCCTCAAGGGCCTGTCCGGCGCCATGGGCAACTTCGGCAACTTCGGCGGCGGTTCGGGCGGCGGAAACTCCGGCAACGGCAGCGGCAGCGAACGCCGCGAGAAGCCGTCCATCGACTGAGAGTTCTCTTCGACTCCGGTCAGTTCCCCGCGCCTTGAAGGGCGCGGGGAACGTTCGCGTTCGATGTGCGGCTCCGCCGCGTGGGCGCCACCAGCCACATGCGCCCACAGACAAACAGCCGACCCCAGCGAACCGCTACGCGGCCTCTCCCGCCAACCAGTCCGGCAGGGCAGCGAAGTCCTCCTGCCCCAAAGCCAACAGCATCGCGTCCGCCGGCGTCGGCTCGAACGGCTGCCGCAGCAACGGCATCTCCGCCTGCTCCGGAGTCCGGTCCGCCTTACGGTGGTTGTCCTCGGCGCACGAGGCGACCGTGTTCAGCCACGAGTCCTGACCCCCCTGCGCCCGCGGCACCACGTGGTCCACGGTCGTCGCCCGGCGACCGCAGTACGCGCACCGGTGCCGGTCCCTGACCAGCACACCCCGCCTCGACCACGGGGCTTGTCTTCGGAACGGCACCCGCACGTACCTGCACAGCCTGATCACCCGCGGCGCCGGTATGTCGACCTCGGCTCCGCGCATCCGCAGCTCGGGGTGGGCCTGCTCGACGACGGCCTTGTCCTGAAGCACCAGAACGACGGCTCGGTTCAACGTCACCGTCGACAGCGGCTCGAAGCTCGCGTTCAGTACCAGCGTGTCCCGCATACCAGCCCACCTCCTGTGTGCACCGGCCCACCCCGTGGCGGGCTGGGATCAACTCTGGCCGGGCACGCCGAGATGGACAACGCAATATCTGCTGCTCCACGGGAGGTGACCCCCGCGACCCCCGGCAACAAAATGCCCGCCTCTGATCACTTCCAAGACCAGAGGCGGGCAAACGTTCAATGAACGATGAGCTGACTCATCCCTCCGTGGGATGTTCGTACTCACCGATCAGCTGGGCGCGGGCGATCGCATGGAACCGCAGGTTGAAGCCCACGACGGCAGGCGAGGCGTCCGCGTCCGGACCGAGCTTGTCCTGATCCACCGCGTACACCGTGAAGACGTACCGGTGCGGCCCGTCCCCCGGCGGCGGAGCGGCGCCGCCGAATTCCTTGCTGCCGTAGTCGTTGCGCGCCTGCACGGCACCCGCCGGCAGACCCTTGAACGAGCCGCTGCCCGCACCGGCCGGCAACTCGGTCACCGAGGCCGGGATGTCGAAGACCACCCAGTGCCAGAACCCGCTGCCCGTCGGAGCATCGGGGTCGTAGCAGGTCACGGCGAAGCTCTTGGTCCCGGCCGGGAAACCCTCCCACCGCAGCTGCGGCGAGGTGTTGCCCGCCGCAAACACCTGCGCGTCCTTGAGCGTCGCCCCCTCCTGCACGTCCTCGCTCGTGACCGTGAACGACGGCACCGGCGGATGGAAATCGTGGGGCAGCGGCCGCCTCTTCGGTTCGGTCACCTCGACACACCTCCTGGTAGATCGAAAAGCACTCCCTCCGGAGCCTACGACCTACACGCCGTCACATACCGTTGCCCGATGCCGGATCAGCGATCATTCACCAGCCGCAGGCGGCGCCGAAGAACCCTGGCCGTCGCCCTGCTGTCCATGCGGCTCGTCGGCACCCAGCAGACCCTCTTCCGCTCCGGCGGCTACGGCTGCTTCCGCATCCCCTCCCTCATACGCACCAAGGCAGGCAGCCTCCTCGCCTTCGCCCAAGGCCGCCACTTCCCGTCCTGCGCCGACCGCGGCCCCATCGACATCGTCGCCCGAGGCTCCACCGACCACGGCCGCACCTGGGGCCCGATCAGGACCGCCCTCTCCGGCAGCGACACCGACCCCGAAGCGCCGTACACCCGTGACAACGCCACCCCCGTCGCCGACGACACCACCGGAAACGTCTTCCTCGCCTCCACCGGCGAACCCGTCACCCGCGGCACCCGCCTGCCGTACGTCCACAAGAGCACCGACGACGGCCTCACCTTCGGCGCGCCGCGCGTCCTCACCCGGCTCAGCGGCAAGACCAGCGGCTGGTTCGCCACCGGCCCCGCGCGCATCCACCTCGCTGTCCGCAACGAACTGGACGACACCAAGCCCCACCGCACCCACGCGATCAGCACCGACGGCGGCGCCACCGTCGGCCGCCACACCGTCGCGAACCTCACCACAGCCCAGATCCAGGCCTCGGTCCTCGCCCTGCGCCACACCTACCAGGACCCTCCCGGCGACCCCCTCGTCCTGGCCGCCCCCAGCGGCAGCACCGGCCGCGAGAAACTGCGCATCCGCTACTCCACCGACCGCGGCACCACCTGGACCGACGCACCCGACGGGCAGCTCAACGCCGACCGCGCCGACTACTCCGACCTCGCCGAACTCACCGGCGGCGAACCCGGCCTGGTCTACGAGGGCGGCACCGACTCCTCCACCGCGAACATCTGCTTCAGCCGCTTCACCCCGACGGCCATCGGACTCCCGGGCACCTTCGACGGAACGATCCTCCCGCAGCCCACCCCCGACGCCGGCCCCACCACCCCGACAGCACACCGGACGCCAACGACGCCCACCTCACCGGCACCACGGCGGCCGTCAGCGGCAGATTTCGGCAGGCGCTGAACTTCCCCGCCCCGGCCTACGCCCCGGACACCGCCTCCCGCACGGGCACCGCCTGGCACCACGTGGTCCTTCAACACAAGGGCACCCAACTCACCCTCTCCGCCGACGGCACGCCAGGCACCCCGGCACGATCCCGGCGGGCTCCGTCACCACCCGCCTCACGGGCTCCCTGGACGAGTTCCGCCTGATCCGCCGGACCCTCACCACGGACGAGCTCACCGCCTGCGCGAGACGAACACCGACCCCACGGACCGGGCCGCGGTCGTCCACCTCGCCTTCGAGAAGGTCACCACCCAGGGCTACGCCCGCATGTGACGACTCTGGTTCAGCACACGCGGAGGGCCCGGAACGCACACGGCGTTCCGGGCCCTCTACGCGTAACCGCCTCAGAACCAGTTGCGCTTGCTGCCGACCTCGGACAGCCACTGGTTGAGGTACGCCGCCCAGTCGGTCCCCTGGTAGTCGTGCAGACCCACCTGGAACGAACGGAACGTGTCACTGCCCTCGCTGAACAGGCCGGGCTTCTTGTCCATCTCCAGCACGACGTCCATCGCGTGCTCGTCGGCCACGAAGCTCAGCTCGACCTGGTTCAGCCCCCGGTACTGCGACGGCGGGAAGAACTCGATCTCCTGGTAGAACGGCAGCTTCTGTCGCGTCCCCCGGATGTGACCGCGCTCCATGTCCGCGTTCTTGAAGCGGAAGCCCAGCTGGATGAAGGCGTCCAGGAGCGCCTTCTGCGCCGGCAGCGGATGGACGTTGATGGGGTCCAGGTCGCCGGAGTCCACAGCGCGGGCGATCTCCAGCTCGGTGGTCACCCCGATGTGCATGCCGCGCAGCGGCTGCCCGTCGATCGTCGTGACCGGCGTCTCCCAAGGGATCTCGAGCCCGAACGGCACCGCGTGCACAGCACCCGCCTGCAGCTCGAAGGCACCCCCGAGCCGCAGCTTCGTGAACTCGATGTCCTGCTTGTACTCCTGGTCGCCGCTCTCGACCTCGACCTTGGCCTGCAGCCCGACCGACAGCCCCTCGATCTGCTGGTTGACGGACCCGCCCTGGATCCGCACCTCACCCTGGACGACGCCGCCCGGAACGACGTTGACCTCGGTCAGCACCGTCTCGACCGAAGCCCCGCCGGCCCCCAGACTCGCGAGCAGCTTCTTGAACGCCATGTCTCTCCCTCGTGACCTTCTACGACCTCAACTACGGGATCCCTTGATCCCTACAAACGCGATCCGGACGTGGCCGGTTCCGCGCTCCACACCCTGGCAAGCCGAGCGGCGGCTGACCACCCCGACGCACCCACTGCTCTGCACTACGCTCGGAGGGCATGATCGCGACCCCCGACCGTACGCCCCTCCCCAGGACCTTCTTCGATCGCCCTGTCCTGCAGGTCGCCCAGGATCTCCTCGGCCGCCTCCTCCTCCGTACGACCCCCGACGGTCCGATCACCCTGCGCCTCACGGAGGTAGAGGCCTACGACGGCCCCAACGACCCCGGCTCGCACGCCTTCCGGGGACCCACGGCCCGCAACAGCGTGATGTTCGGCCCGCCCGGACATGTGTACGTCTACTTCACCTACGGCATGTCAAGGCAGTCAGCATGAACGTTGACCTCCTCGCCCATCCTGCTGAAGAGGTCGCCCCCAGGCTGCTCGGGTGCGTCCTCACCTGCAAGACCCCCGAGGGAACCGTGAGCATCGCCATCACGGAGACCGAGGCGTACTCCGGTACGGCTGACCCAGCTTCCCATGCCTACCGAGGCCAGACACCCCGTAACGTCGTCATGTTCGGACCCGCAGGACACCTGTACGTCTACCGGTCCCACGGTCTCCACTGGTGTGCCAACGTCGTCACCGGGACGGACGGCATCGCCTCGGCTGTCCTCATCCGGGCAGGCAGGGTCATCGAGGGGGAAGACCTGGCACGCAAGCGACGAGGGGAGAGGGTCGAGAGTCCACGGCTTGCCCGAGGTCCGGGGAACTTCTGCCAGGCACTCGGCATCACGGCGGAGCACAACGGCGCAGACCTCCTGACAGGTACCTCGGTCGTGTTGTCCGAGGGTGAGTCGGTGCCTACCGCGCTCATCCAGGTTGGTCCTCGGGTAGGCGTGAGCAGGGCCCATGACTGGCAACACCGGTTCTACCTTGCCGGTGATCCGACGGTCTCGGCGTACCGACTGAGCCCGAGAGCCAAGCCGCCCGCCGGAGCCTGAGCCGCTGTACGCCTTGCTCGCGGCCCGCCGGGGCGTGGGTGCCCCTACGGGGATCACCCCGATGTGAATGTTTGGGAGGTAGGACAGGGACGCCAGCCGGTCCATCTGCTCCGCCAGTGCCAGTGGGGAGACGACCGGCCAGCGAACCGCCTGCTCGGTCAGAACGAACGTGAACCGCTTCGAGGCGTCGTAGAGGACGGCTTGCCGTCCCAGCTTCCCGGCTACCGCCCTGCTCGTGTCGGCCGTCGAGTGGGCCAGGCTCGCCCGTACGTACTCCGGGGTTGCGAGCAGTCCGGTAACCATCGAGAGCAGGAAGTAGCGCATGTGCGTAGAGGACGCTTCGAGCGACTTCAGCTCGGCCTGTCTCGTACCGAGCCCCTTGCGCCGAAGTTCTCGGAGGTTCCGCCACTCAGTGTTCGCCATCCTGGCGAGGGCAAAGACCTCGGCAACCAGTTCCGGCGGAGCGTCCAGCGCTCGCAAGATCTGCTCGACATCGACCAGGGACGGCCGTGTCCGGCCGTTCTCGATGCGAGACACCTTCGACTGGGACATGTTGCAGCGCGCTGCGAGCCGGTCCCCAGAGAGGCCGGCTCGCTTGCGCAAGTCCCTAAGCAGAGAGGCGAGTTCGGTACCAGACTCGCCAAGCTGCTCAGCTTCGAACGTCACTCCTTCACGCGCTCCGCGTACTCAAGGAAGGGAACCGACTCGGCAACAGCGATGCGCTGCCACTCGATAAACGGCGCAGGGTCACCCTCGTGCAGTTCCCGGCTGATCTGCGTGCCGTCGCCCTCGTAGTGCATCAGGACGACCGTGGAGCGGTCGAACATCCAGAAGTCCCCGACATCCGGCAACGGGTTCTCGCGCTCGGTCACGTCAAGGATGCGGATGTCCTCCCCGGCGAGCACGTGCGGTGCGTAGTACCGAGAGAACTCGAAGCGCAGGTACTCGGAGAGCGGTCGAGTCAGGACGTGCACTCGACCCTTGCTCCTCCCCTCACCGCGCAACCGCCTCAGGTCCTCCGTGTAGGCCGACGAGTAGGTGTCCGGGTCGACGCGCTTGCCTGCGCGGAAGGCTTCGAGTTCTTCCGCCTCCTGCGGTACGAGGTACTCGGGCAGGGTCTCCAGCCGCCACGCCTCCGACTGGAAGCCTCGGAGCATCGCCCGCCACTCGTCACCATCCAAGAGCACGAACGGCCTCCCGAAGAACGCTCTCGGGGATCTCCACGAGCCCTTACCCCTGTGGGGGAGTGAAGGCGTCGGACACGTCGCCCTGAACCACGATGGAACCGGAGGCGGTGCGGTAGACGTTCGGGCAGTCGTCCTCTCCACACGTGCCGTTGCCGTTGCCGGTGAGCCGAGTCAGTTCTTCGCGTGCCATGCGGAACCCCCTTGACTTGTCGGCCCGGTCGGGCCGCCTGAGAGGACCGTACGGGCGCCGCTTGCGGCCGTCCATGCACGGACGTGACTCACGCACGTTGTTGCATGAACTGGGGGCGAGAGGGGCGCACAGAGGCTCTGGGGGATGTCCGGTTCTTCCTCGCCGGGTATGACGATGGGCCCCGCCCTACTCGCGTCAGACAGGGCCCGTGCTCACTGAGCGCCGGCACCCGGCTCGGCCCTCCTCGATCGGATCTCAGGGGTTCCGGAACGTGATCCGGCAGTGCTCGGCCTTGAAGCTTCGGACCCCTCGACCGCGCGGCATCAGCTCGACTCGCTCGCAGACCTGCGTGACGACGGTCCGCACGTAGTCGATGCGGTCGGGGTCCTCGTAGTCCAGTTCCTCCCACAGGTAACTCGATGTCGCCCAGGTCGACGCGCACCCGCTTCGCTGCCAGGTCTGCCAGCTCGGCCCGGATCTTGGTCAGGTCGGCGTCACATCTGCCGATGCCCGTCCGCAGGGTCGACCCGTCGATGTCTCCTACAGCGAACATCTCCGCCAGGGCGGTGCGCCTCTCGGACGCGGCAGTCTCCTCGGCCAGCAGTTCGGCCTCTCGCTCCTCGTCTCCGTTGTCCGTGGCCGGTGCCGCGTTCCACTCCTCGGCCTTGTCGATGACCTTCGGGACCACGAAGGAATCAAGAGCATCTGCCGGGCAGGTGATGCACCGGCCACCTGAACAGGTGTAGATGCGGTACCGCTCGCCTGCCGCGTTCTTCTTGCTCCACCCCTGAGTGGCGACGGCCTGACACTTCGAACAGCGGACGACGCCGGACAACAGGGCCTTGCGCTTGCCGCCGCCGCCCGTGTTGCGCTCGGGATCGCTCAGGTAGCGGACCAGTGCCCGGAACATGCCCTCGGAGACGATCGCCTCCCAGTTGCCCGCACCGGTCTCCTCGGTCAGCCGCACCCGCTTCCCGTCCGGTTTCTCGACCCACTGCGAGTACGTTTGG
Source organism: Streptomyces sp. NPDC050121 (assembly GCF_044460385.1). NCBI lineage: Bacteria > Bacillati > Actinomycetota > Actinomycetes > Kitasatosporales > Streptomycetaceae > Streptomyces > Streptomyces sp. NPDC050121. Next base: position 260,348 of record NZ_JBITJV010000011.1, read on the forward strand.
ATTCCCGCGTTCCTCGGCTTCAAGAGGACACCCCGAAGGTTCGAGCTGCGCCACTCCTTGCCGTGCGGCGAGAGCAGTCCACGGGCGTTCCAGTCCTTTGCGATGGACCAGAGGGAGACACCGGTCAGGACATCCCGGTACGCCTGCCGTAGGGCTTCTGCCTCTGCCTCACGGTGCCTGCCATCGCGCTCGAAGCCGAACGGGCGAGTACTCCAGAAGGGCCTGCCCGACTCTCTACGGCGCTGGTGTCCGAGTACCTGCCGCTCTACTCGCATCTCGGTCTCGTTGCGAGCCACCACAGCGCCGGTGCGAGCAGCAAGACGGCCGGACGGGGTGGACAGGTCGAGCACTCCCTGAGCCTGTGCGGCGGCCAGCGTGACGCCGGTCGACTCGGCCAGGTCCACCAGGTCCTCAAGATCCCAGGGAGTGCGGTACATGCGGTCGAAGTGGCGAGCCACGATGGCGTCTGCCTTGCCGTCCTCCACCAGAGCCTTGACGCGCTCCCACTCGTCGCTTCGCTTGGCTCCCGCTTGGTCGAGGCTGACGTGTCCTTCTCGACGATCACGGCTACGACGGACCAGCCGTTCCGGTCGCACAGCGCCTGACTCAGCTCGACCTGTTGTGTCAGGTTCCCGCCCTTGGACTCTTCGCCCCTCGGGGTGGGGCTGAGCCTGGCGTAGATGATCGCTCGCACTGCATATCTCCTGCTTGTCGTTGCCTTGCAACGACATACATGCTTGGTGAGTCACCTACGGCATGTGGCACTGCATGAACCTCGTGTCCGGAGGGCAGGGCGAGCGCCGTCCTGCTCCGCGCCGGCGAGATCATCGAAGGCGCCGAGTCGGCCCGTAAACGTCGACTCTCGGCCCGAAACGACATGGAACTGGCCAAAGGACCTGCCCGCCTGGCCACCGCCCTGGACGTGGGCCGTGCCCTCGACGGCACGGACGCCTGCGCCACCGAGGACACCCCCTTGAGGGTCCTGACCGGTACCCCGGTCCCCTTCGACCAGGTACGCAGTGGTCCGCGCACCGGAGTCTCCGGTGACGGCGCCGTCCACCCCTGGCGGTACTGGGTCGCCAACGACCCTACGGTGAGCCCCTATCGGGCCCACGCCCCCAGGCAACGCCGAAGTTGACTCGCTGTTGGCCGGGGCGTAACGTAGCCCGAGCCGCTTGACCCGGGTACGGCATTCGCCAGCAGCCGGAAGCGGCCAACCCACTACCTACAACGCCCCTCAACGGGAGCGAGTTCGGCATGTCCGCATGCCCGAATTCCAACTCGGTGGAACTCGATTATGAGTTGCAGAGGGAATCGGCTAACGTAGTGAATGTCGAAAGGTCGACGGAGCGAAAGCCCAAAGCCCAAGACAATCCCCCCGACAGGGAATCGGATCAAGAAAAAGATCTGATAGAGTCGGAAACGCAAGACCGAAGGGAAGCGCCCGGAGGAAAGCCTGAGAGAGTCTCTCGGGTGAGTACAAAGGAAGCGTCCGTTCCTTGAGAACTCAACAGCGTGCCAAAAATCAACGCCAGATATGTTGATACCCCGTCCCCGG
>NZ_JBITJV010000012.1:0-73409 GCF_044460385.1 Streptomyces sp. NPDC050121
GAGTTCGACGCCATCCGCAAGGGCCAGATCGACGCCACCGTCTCCCAGCCGGCCGACCTCTACGCCAAGTACGCGCTGTACTACGCGAAGGCCGCTGCCGAGGGCAAGACCTTCAAGCCGGGTGCGACCGACCACGAGTCCACGATCATCAAGATCCCGAACGGCCTGGAGGACCAGCTGCCCGCCCCGCTGGTCACCAAGGACAACGTGGACGACAAGACCCTGTGGGGCAACAACGTCGGCTGACGGCCGGCAGCTCACGCCCGCGGTGCGGAGAGACGGGCTGTCCCCTCTCTCCCCACCGCGTCACACCCGCGTTCCCCGCCCCACCTCCGCACACGAAGGACGGTATCCACCATGGCGGACACCGCGACCGCCCCGGCGACCGGCCCCGAGCGCCCGGCCCCGGTGGCCGAGGCGACCGGCATCAGCAAACGGTTCGGCGCCACCGTCGCGCTGCGCGACGCACGCATCACCATCGCAGCGGGCGAATCGCACGCCCTGGTCGGACGCAACGGCGCCGGCAAGTCGACGCTCGTGTCCATCCTCACCGGCCTCCAGCAGCCCGACACCGGCTCCCTGCGCTTCTCGGGCGAGCCGGCGCCGTCCGTCGGCGACATCGACGCCTGGCGCTCCCGCGTCGCCTGCGTCTACCAGCGCTCCACGATCATCGGTGACCTGACCGTCGCCGAGAACCTCTTCCTGAACCGGCAGAGCGCCGGAGCGGTACAGCCCATCCGTTGGAAGCAACTCCGCCTGCGAGCCGAGGAGTTGCTCGGCGAGTATGGGGTGGCTGTCGACCCGGCCGCGCGGGCGAAGGACCTGACGGTCGAGCAGCGGCAGTTCGTGGAGATCGCCAGGGCGCTGTCCTTCGGCGCGCGCTTCATCATCCTCGACGAGCCGACCGCGAAGCTCGACGCCCGTGGCATCGGCAGGCTCTTCGACAAACTCCGTGACCTCCGGGACCAGGGCGTCGCCTTCCTCTTCATCTCGCACCACTTGCAAGAGGTGTACGACCTCTGCAGCACGGTCACGGTCTACCGCGACGCGGCCCACATCCTCACCGCGCCCGTGGCCGAACTCGGCCACCAGGACCTGGTGGAGGCGATGACGGGGGAGTCCGCCTCCTCGGGCAGCGCCGTCGTGAGCGGGCCCTCGGCGGCGCGGACCGGTGGCGCGGAGCTGCTGGCGATCGACGGCCTGACGCTGTCCGACGCCTGCCAGGACCTGTCCCTGTCGGTCCGCTCCGGTGAGGTGGTCGGCCTCGCCGGAGCGACGGCCAGCGGCAATGTGCAGGTGGGCGAGGCGGTCGCCGGTCTCCACCGGGCCGAGGACGGCAGGATCTCGGTGGGCGGCAGAAACGTGCGCACGGGCAGTGTGCCGTCCGCCCTCGCCGCCGGGGTCGGTTTCGTCCCCGAGGACCGCCACCTCCAGGGGCTGGTCAACAACCGCAGCGTGGCGGAGAACGCGACGCTCACCGTCACCGGCCAGCTCGGCCCGTTCGGCACCGTGCTGCCGGCCCGGACCAGGGCCTTCGCCGGGCGCATGATCCGGGACCTCGACATCAAGACGCCGGGGGCGGCCACCCCGGTCTCCGCGCTGTCCGGCGGCAACCAGCAGAAGGTCGTCGTCGCCCGCGCCCTGGCCACCGACCCCCACGTCCTGGTGGCCATCCGGCCCACCAACGGCGTGGACGTCAAGTCCAAGGAGTTCCTGCTCGGCCGGATCCGGCAGGTGGCCGACGCCGGCAAGGCCGCGCTGATCGTCTCCGACGAGCTCGACGACCTCAGGGTGTGCGACCGGGTCGTCGTCATGTTCCACGGCCGGGCGGTCGCCGAGTTCGCCGGCGGCTGGAAGGACGAACATGTCGTCGCCGCCATGGAAGGCGTCGGCACCACCACCGCATCCACCGCATCCGGCACCGACGAGCACGGAAGGTAGTCATGTCCGCCACCACAGATCTCACCGAGTCCACCGCGAGCGCGGCGGAGCCGGCCACCGCGGACACCGCCCGCCGCCGGGTCGACCTCGGCCGCTTCCGTGAGCTGTCCCTGGTCCCGGCGATCCTGGTCCTGATGGTGATCGGGTTCATCGTCTCGCCGGCCTTCCTGACCGCCGACAACCTCATCGGCGTGGCCCAGCAGTCCACCGAGCTGAGCCTGCTCGTCCTCGCCACCACCTTCATCCTCATCAGCGGTCGGATGGACCTGTCCCTGGAGTCGACCATCGGCGTCGCTCCGGTCATCGCCGTGTGGCTCGTACTTCCCTCCAGCGGCGGGCGCTTCACGGGTCTCGGGCTGTTTCCCGAATGGATGGCGGTCCCGCTCTGCCTGCTGGTGGGCGCGGCGATCGGCGCCGTCAACGGCTTCCTCATCCTCAAGCTGCGGCTCAACGGCTTCATCGTCACCCTCGGCGCCCTGACCATGTTGCGCGGCCTCCAAGTCGCCCTGTCCGAGGGCCAGTCCATCGTCGAACTGCCCTCCTCCTTCACCTACCTGGGCAAGGCGTCCTGGCTGGGGATGCCCGCCGCGATCTGGGTGTGCGGGCTGCTCTTCGCGGTCGGCGGCAGCGCGCTGGCCTGGCTGCGGCACGGCCGGGCGCTGTACGCGATCGGCGGCAACGCGGAGGCGGCGCGCACCGCGGGCATCCGGGTCGACCGGATCGTCTGGGTCGTCCTCATCCTCGGCAGCCTGCTGGCCGCGTTCGCCGGCATCCTCTACAGCGGTCACTACGGTTCCATCTCCGCCACCCAGGGCAGCGGCTGGATCTTCCAGGTCTTCGCCGCGACCGTCATCGGCGGGGTCAGCCTCAACGGCGGCAAGGGCTCCGTCTTCGGCGCCCTAACCGGCGTACTCACCCTCCAACTGGTCGTCAACGTCATGACGCTGGCGGGCGTGCCACCGCTGTGGAACCAGTTCCTCAACGGCGCGATCATCATCGTCGCGCTGGTCATCTCCCGCTTCGCCTCCGGCGAGAAGCAGGAGTAGACGCCGGCTCACGGCGGCTCCGCCCGGCGCCCTCAGGTGCACCGGGCGGAGCGCGACGGCCCCTACGCACTCCGCACAGAGAGGCACCCTCGTGGCACTGACCGACGAGGCGATGGACAAGATCAAGGCGATGATCGTCGCCGGGGAACTCGCGCCCGGCTCCCGCCTGCCCAGGGAGGACGTCCTCGCCGGACAGCTCGGCCTGTCCCGCAACTCGCTGCGTGAAGCCGTCCGAGCACTGACCGCCATGCGGATCCTGGTCACCCGGCAGGGCGACGGCACATATGTCTCCAGCCTGGAGCCCCACCTCCTGCTCGAGACGCTGTCCTTCGCCGCCGACGTCTCCCAGGGGCGCACCGCCCTGCAACTGCTCCAGGTACGCAGATTCCTCGAATCCCAGGCGACCGGGCTGGCCGCGGCCGTACTGCAGTCGCAGGACCTCCAGGAACTCCGCGACATCCTCGACCGGTGCCGCTCCGCCGCCACGGTCGAGGAGTTCGTCGCCCACGACATCGCCTTCCACCTGCGCATCGTCGAAGCCGTGGACAACCCGGTCCTCTCGATGCTGCTCCAGGTCCTCTCGACCCGCACCCAGCGGGCAGCCTCCGCCGCGACCGTCCACATCACCGCCGTCGAGCAGTGGCTGGCGACAAGCCTCAACGACGCCCCCCTCCCCCCGATCGACTGCTGACCGCCCGGCCGGCCTCGGTGTCTCAGGTGCGCTGCATGCGCCCCAGCATCATCGTTGTCAGCCCCAGCACAATGGCCACCGCTCCGGTGATGACGTTGCTGACGACGACCTTCGCCGTATCAGGGGCGCCGGAGACGGCCCACGGAGCGATGATCGTCCAGACGCCGATCGCGGCCGCGACCCACCCCATGCCGTAGGTGCGCTCGTACACCCATCCGAAGCCGAGGGCCAGTACCGCGAGGGCGATGCCCGTGACGAGGTTGTTCACGGTCAGCGTGCTGCTTTCGTTGAACCCGACGACCCAGGGGGAGATCGCCAGGTAGAGCCCCGCCAGCAGGGTGAGGCCCTCGGTCGCCTGAGCGGTCGGCCTCGCCGATGCCTGCGCATAACGAGTGCGCAGGGCCATGATGTCGGGGTGTTGCTCGATCCGTGACGGTTGCGTGGCCATTTCGGCCGCTCCCTTCACTTGAAAAAGCTGCCTTCTTTATCCGTGTGTTTCCTGATTCACCGAGGCGAACCATTGCACAGGGCAAAAATCCTCTTGGGGCTGACGAAAGAGGTGTTAAGCGGCAGCACCAGGGGGTACCGATGACGGGCGGCGCGCCAGGTGCCGTCCGTGGTCGCTGGGAGGCTGGCATGGATGCTTCGGTGGACCGGATCGCGCAGCCATGGGGCAGCCGTACTCCGTACGGCCGAGACGAGCCGTGGCCCGAGCGCGTGGACACGTATCTCATGGCGGGTGTCGAACCCGGCCAGGTGCAGCGCTGGGTGCAGGCCGCGTCGGTCCTGCATTCCGACGGTGATGCCATGGACATCGCGGTCGTGGACGGGCGTATGGCAGGGGTGCGCGGGCGGGCGGACGACCGAGTCAACCGTGGCCGGCTGGGGCCGAAGGACCTTTTCGGCTGGCAGGCCAATGCCTCACCGGACCGGCTGACGATGCCGCTGGTCCGCGAGGGAGGTCGTCTGGTGGAGTGCGACTGGGGCACGGCGATGGATCGGATCGTCGCCCGCTCGCGGGACCTGCTGGAGAAACGTGGTCCGGGGTCGATCGGTTTCTACACCACCGGGCAGCTCTTCCTGGAGGAGTACTACACGCTCGCGGTGCTGGCACGGGCCGGGATCGGCACCAACCACCTGGACGGCAACACGCGCCTGTGCACGGCGACGGCCGGCGAGGCATTGAAGGAGTCCTTCGGCTGTGACGGACAGCCGGGCAGCTACGACGACATCGATCACGCCGACGTCATCGCGCTGTTCGGGCACAACATCGCCGAGACGCAGCCCGTGCAGTGGATGCGGATCCTGGACCGCCTGGAGGGCGCCGACCCGCCCCGCCTGATCTGTGTCGACCCGCGCCCCACGCAGGTGGCCCGCAAGGCGGCCGTGCACCTGGCTCCGCGCCTCGGTACGAACGTGGCGCTGCTCAACGCACTCCTGCACGAGATCATCCGCACCGATCGGGTCGACCACGACTACATCGAGACGCACACCGTCGGATTCGAGGAACTGGCCTCCCGGGTGGGGGAATGCACCCCGCGGTGGGCGGCCCGGATCTGCGACGTGCCGGCCGCGCGGATCGGCGAGGCCGCGGAACTCATCGGCACCGCCGACCGGCTGCTGTCGACGGTGCTGCAGGGCGTCTACCAGTCCCACCAGGCCACCGCGGCGGCCGTGCAGGTCAACAACCTGCACCTGATCCGCGGCATGCTGGGACGGCCCGGCGCCGGCGTGCTGCAGATGAACGGCCAGCCCACCGCCCAGAACACCCGCGAGTGCGGCGCCAACGGGGACCTGCCCGGCTTCCGCAACTGGCAGAACGACAGCCATGTCGCCGACCTGGCGAAGGTATGGAACGTCGACCCGGAGACGATCCCGCACTACGCCCCGCCCACTCACGCCATGCAGATGTTCCGCTACGCCGAACAGGGCTCGATCCGCATGCTGTGGATCAGCGGCACCAACCCCGCGGTGTCGCTCCCGGAACTGTCCCGCATCCGCTCGATCCTCGGACAGGACCGCCTCTTCACGGTCGTGCAGGACCTGTTCCTGACCGAGACCGCACAGCTCGCCGACGTGGTCCTGCCCGCCGCGACCTGGGGCGAGAAGACCGGCACGTTCACCAACGCCGACCGCACCGTGCACCTGTCCGACAAGGCCGTCGAACCGCCCGGCGAGGCGAGGCCGGACCTGGCCGTCTTCCTCGACTACGCGGCCCGGATGGACTTCCGCGACAAGGACGGCGCCCCGCTCATCACCTGGCACGACCCGGAGTCCGCGTTCGAGGCGTGGAAACGGTGCAGCGCCGGCCGGCCCTGCGACTACACCGGCCTCACCTACGACAGGCTGCGCGGGGCAAGCGGGATCCAGTGGCCGTGCAACGAACAGGCCCCGCACGGCACACAACGCCTCTACACCGACGGGATCAGCTGGGCGCACCCCGACGTCTGCGAGAGCTACGGCAAGGACCTGGTGACCGGCGCGACCGACGACGTGGTCGAGTACCGCTCCCTCAACCCGGACGGCAAGGCAGTGATCAAGGCGGCCGCTTATCTGCCACCGCACGAGATGCCCGACGAGCAGTATCCGTTCCAGCTGACCACGGGCCGCACCATCTACCACTTCCACACGCGCACGAAAACCGCGCGGGCGCCCCAGCTGAACGCGGCGGCTCCCGACGTGTGGGTCGAGGCCTCCGCTGCCGACGCGGCCGCGCTCGCACTGGACGAAGGCGACCTGGTCGAGGTCAGCACCCCGCGCGGCGCCCTGCGCGGTCGGCTGCGGGTGACCGACATCCGGCCGGGACTGCTGTTCGTTCCCTTCCACTACGGCTACTGGGACACCGAGGCCGGACACCGCCCCGATGGCGCCACGCCCGCGCGTGCCGCGAACGAGACGACCGTCACCGACTGGGACCCCGCCTCCAAACAGCCGCTGTTCAAGACCGCCGCAGCCGCCCTGCACCTCGTGGAACGCGGAGACGGCCGCCCTGCCCCGGCACCGACCACCACTGCGTCCGCGCCCTCGCGCGCCGACGCCGTACCGGCGACCGCGGGCGGAACGTCCGCCCGCGCGACGCAGGCGGTGCCCGCCGGCCGTAAGGAGGCCGCCGAGTGAACGGCATCACCCTCACCCTTCGCACTCTGCACCACGGCGAGAAACACCTCGCCCGGCACCTGACGACCGTGGCCGAACGCCACCGCACCAACCACGAGATCCACCATGTCGCCACCGACCTCGCCGCATGGTCCCGCGAACACGTCCAGCGCCTGGCGGACACCGCCCACATCCATGACCTCGACCTCCACGGCGCACCCGGCGACCCCACCCCCGGCGTCCTGTCGACGCTCCGGGAGAAGGCCGCCGAAGCCGTCGGCCACCGCCCCGAAACGGGCCTGCTGCTCCTGCGCGACCTGCGGGAACTGCACCTGGACGCCACCGAGAACTCGCTCCACTGGGAGATGCTCGCCCAGGCCGCGCAGGCCACCAAGGACGACGAACTCCTCACCCTGGCCTCCGCGTGTCATCCGCGGACCCTGCGACAGATGCGCTGGACCAACACCATGATCAAAGTCCTCTCGCCCCAGATCCTGACGAGCCTGTGACGGGCAGGCGCAGGGCCCCGGAGCGCGTGGCGCAGCGCCCTCCGGCCGGGGCCCGGCACCCGGCGGGGCCCGGTTCGCTCGGCCGTCCGGGTGGTGGCATGCCGTGTCCGTGAAGCCTTGGCGTTCGAGTGGGACGTATGGCCTCTGAGCGCTGCGCCGAGCCGGGCGTCCAGGACCACCGACACCACCGAAGGCTGTGCACCGAGAGGAGTGCCCCGTCATGGGACATGAAGGAAACGTCATCCAGGAACTCATGGCCGATCACCGCGAGGTCGAAGCGCTTTTCGAGCAGATCGGAAGGCAGACGGCGGACGCCGACGCGCGCCGTGCCCTCGCCGACCAGTTGACGATGGAGCTGGTCCGGCACTCGGTGGCCGAGGAGCAGCACCTGTACCCGGCGGTCCGCCGGTACGTCGACGATGGTGATGATCTCGCCGACAAGGAGGTCGCCGACCACAGAGAGGTAGAGCGAATGCTGAAGGAACTGGAGGACTGTCAGCCTGCTGACGCACGGTTCGACCTGCTCATCAACCAGCTGAAGTCATCGGTCACGGCACACGTGAGGGACGAAGAGGACCGTCTCTTCCCGCTGCTCGCCGAGGCATGCCCGGCCGAGTCGCTCAATGAGCTGGGCGACAAGGTCCGGGCGGCGAAGAAGACCGCTCCGACCCGTCCCCACCCGGCGGCACCGGACACACCGCCGCTCAACAAACTCCTCGCACCGGGAGCCGGCATGGTCGACCGCGTCCGCGACATGCTCACCGGGCGAGGCCGGCAGGGCTGAACGCCAAGCAGGCGTGGCGGTCTCGATGCGCCACCGTCGGCGTCAGACTGTTCCGCCCTTCGGGGGACGGCGGCCTCCCTGGGGTGAACCCGGCGGGGCCGGGTTGAGCGGGTCGTCGACGAGGCCATGGACGCGGCGAACTTCGTCGAAGGGGTCCACGGCCATCTCGTCGGCGGCCTCGGTCAGCGCCCTCAGGGCGGGAACGAGAGCCGAGCGCGCTTCGGCGGGCAGGCGTTGCACGAGAGCGCGGATCTCGGTGCGCCGGTGGGCGAGGACGCGCTCCACCAGTTCTCGCCCTGCGGGCGTGAGGCGAAGGATGACCTCGCGCCGGTTGTCGGGATTGGTTCTGCGGTCCATGTGACCGGCGGACTCCAGGCGTTCGACCATGCGCAGGGCCGTCGAGGGGTTGACTCCCAGGGTCGAGGCCATGGCGGCGAGTTTGACGGGTCCGCAGGTGTTCAGTACGACCAGGGCGCGCAGCTGGGGCAGGGTCAGGGTGTCGTCGGTGGAGGCGAGCGCGCGGGCGGACACTGCCACGAGCAGCCTGGATGCCGCCATGACGGCGAGCGTGACCTCCTCGGCCTCCTGGTCGAGTTCCGCATGAGAGGGCGGCGGCTCGGTGGCGGGCTCGAGCCGGTGTGCTTTCTGCCGCGTCATCGTGTCCGTCCCACCTCTTTCTTCGGTGACCTCACGGTCCGGCACGGTCTGCTCCGCCACCGCAATCATTGCAGAATGCAATGTTAAGCTGGGTGTGACAGCTCTGGAGCCGCGCGGCGCGACGATTCCGGGACGAGGGCGTGATGACGATGAAGTCCGGGCCGATACATGAAGCCTATTCGTTCGTGTGTCTGCGCTGCGGGCATGCCTGGGAGGGCACCTACGAGATCCGGCACTCGGTCGATGGTCAGGGCCGGGTACGCGCGGACTACTACGTACACAGCCTCAAGGTCCCTTCACCGCTGACCGCGAACCGGTGCCGTGTCTGCTGCGGCTGCCGGATCCGGATCCTCCGTCCCGGTCGAGTGCGGTCGGCCAGCCCACGGTTCGACTGACCGTCGCGCAACAGTCTCCCTGTGCATGCCCCCGTGGAGTTCGCCGACGACCAGGACCTCGAAACGACGTCCCCGGTCAGGCGGTCACCCGCTGGAACTGCTGGTTGGTGCCGGTCCCGCAAGCCCACTGGATTCGCCGGGCGCCGTTGGCGGTGGACGCGTTCGCCACGTCCAGGCACTTGCCGCTGTGCCGGGCGATCAGCTTGTAGTCGGGACCGCCGCCCGCCCCGCCGATCGTGCCGGCGTCGGTGTCGACGGGGATCTGCGGGTACCACGGCAGGTGCGAGTCGTTGACCGTGCCGCCCATGGAGTCGCCCCAGCGGTCGCCCATGTACAGGTACGAGGTCTCCTGAGTGCCCTGGACGGGCAGCACGAACGCGGTCTGGGAGCCGTAGGCGGTGTCGTCACCGACGTCGGTCATGACGGTCCAGGGCCCCGTGATGCTCGTGGCGGTCGCGTACCTCTGCTGGTTGGGCTTCCAGCCGCTGTTGCCGGAGGTGAGCATGAAGTAGACACCGCTCCGTTTGAATAGCGCGGGAGCCTCGCGGAACGTGCCCGGCCAAGGATTGGTGGCCAGGCTGTCGTAGGAGGTGTGGTCGGCGCTCAGTTTGAAGATCTGCAGGTCGGCGTTGTTGTTGGCGGATCGGCGTTGTTGTTGGCGGAGGTGATCTGGTAGGCGGTGCCGTCGTCGTCCTTGAACAGCGTCATGTCGCGGGACGTGGTGCCGGTGGGCGGCCGGAAACTGCTCTGGTAGGTGTAGTCGACGGTGTTGGACACGGCGACGACGGCGCGGGCCTGCGTGTAGTCGCTGCCGTTCTCCTTGTGCATACACATCACGTAATTGCCGGTCGTGCTGTGGTAGATGACCTTCGGGCGCTCGATGTTGGCGACGGCCAGCTCGGGGTCACTGCTCTGCGTCAGGACGTTGTGCGAACGGGAGAGCGTGGACCCGGTGCGGGCCACGCGGGCCCATGTCGCTCTGCATGTAAGAGAGTTGCGCCAAACGCGTCTGCAAGGACTACATCAACCGCACGATCATCCCGGCGCCATGCACGAAGGCCGGGTCCCCGCCAGCGACGTCCGCGCCTAAATCACCAGCCAGGCCCAACTCCTCGAAGCCAGGGAGAACCTGCAGCGCATGCTCGCCGCCATTCCGCTGACCGAGGACGAGCAGGCTGCCGTTGATGACGGCCAAACCGCCATTGACGCTCTCCTTGCCCGGCTTTCCGACATCCCCACACCCGCCGGCCCCGCATCGCGGGAGCTTGGCCTCCCCGTCAACGTCACCATGCTGCCGATCGTCGAGGTCCGGCGGGATGCGGACGACGGTCGGTGGCACCCGCACGTCAGCGGACGTCGGGCGCCTCCGGGACGCCGGATCGGCCGCCAGACCGATGCCGCAACTACGCAGAGTTGCTTGCCGCTTCGCCGAGCCTCAGGGAAGCCCGTGCATTCGGTTGGGTCGATACTCTTCGCGGCATCAGCGAAATCGAGCGAGGAGTCGACGATGCCTAACACGAAGACCCGAGGCCAGCGGGTAGTCGCTACCCGTAAGAAGAGCAGGACCGAGTCGCAGGAACGCCGCCGGAGCGACCGTATCCGTCTCCTTGCCGCGCTGGTAGGAGTGTCCCGGCTGGCCTGGGACATCGCGCTCAAGCTCACCGCCTAGAGGCGCTCGGCTCGGCCTGCCTTCGACGACAGGTCAGCGCACGTCCCTCGGCAATGCTGCGGCTGTCCCCTGGACCGGACAAGGTCGGTATCTCCCGCGATGGGGACCCTGCGGCCAACGACCGGCACCCGAACGTCCTCAAGGTGCACAGGCGCTGCGATCCGGCCTGCGACCACTGCTACGTCACACGCCGTCGACTACTGAGCGTTACCCACCTGTGAGATCGGATCCCCAGAAGCGAGTCCGGGTCGGCAGCACGAGATCCGAGGCCAAACGCTGGTACAGGCCGAAGACGGCGATCGAAAGCAACGGCATTGCGGCCAGGGGGTGTTCCCTCGATCTTGGAGTATCTGTCCTGATCGGGTGGTGCAGCCTTTACGCTGCGGGAATGCAGGAGTAGCCCCAGCTCTACGGCATCGCCTACCGCGTCCTCGGCAGCACCGCGGAGGCCGAGGACATCCTCCAGGAGGCGTGGCTGCGCTGGCAGCACACCGACCGCGGCGCGGTCCGCGAGCCCAAGGCGTTCCTCGCCACCGTCACCGCCCGGCTGGCGATCAACCTCGCCCAGTCCGCCAGGGTGCGGCGCGAGTCGTACATCGGTCCCTGGCTGCCGGAGCCGATCGACACGCGAGCCGATCCGCAGTTGGGCGCCGAGCGGGCCGAGGCGCTCGACCTGGCGGTTCTCTTCCTCCTGGAGAAACCGCCCGCGCTTCTGGCCGCGCAAGGAGATCGAGTGGGTCGAGGCCAACGGCGGGCCGGCCGCTCTTGTCTAGGACGGTGGGACGGCCGTGGTCCTGCTGACCCTCGACATCTCGGAGCGCGGCATCGAGCGGGCCATGTGGGTCATGAACCCGGAGAAACTGACACCTTACGTGGCATCGCTGGGCACCTGAACGGGCCGGGTCGTCACACCATCGGGCACTCGTCGGTCAACCAGTGGTCCGAGACCCCATGGCGGCCCACGGGAGAGCCTCGGGGAGGGCGCGCTCGGACGACGGGATCCTCGACCTCGACCTGCGCCTCCCCGCCGAACTGGGCGGAGACGGCCGGGGAACCTACCCCGAGCAGCTGTTCGCCGCCGGGTTCGCGGCCTCGCGCACGCCTTCGACCTCAAGTCGGCCGCGCTCGCCGCCCGGCCCACCCTCGAATCGGCGCTGGAGCGCCGCGAGACGCGTGGCTGCCACAACCGCAGTGACTACCCCGGCCTGGATTCCGCTCTACAGGTGAATCTCGTGTGGTCCCCGACGACGGGCGTCACCCGCGAGAGCATTCCGGCCGTCCCCGACGAGATTTCCCCCCTGATGGCGGAAGTCGCGACCACGGGAAAACTCGTCGAATAGAAGTCGACCAGAAGGTGTCACAAACAGATCCGGTGCCCGGTCTCTACTGATACAGGCATCAGGAGAACCCGAAAGGAATTCCGTCATGAAGGTCGTAGTGATCGGTGGAACCGGGCTCATCGGCTCGAAGGTGGTCGCCGGGCTCGGCGAGCACGGGCACGAGGCGGTCGCGGCGTCGCCCAACACCGGCGTCAACACGCTGACGGGCGAGGGGCTGGCCGAGGTCCTGGAGGGTGCGTCGGTGGTGGTCGACGTGTCGAACTCGCCCTCGTTCGAGGACGAGGCCGTCATGGGGTTCTTCCGCACCTCGACGACCAACCTGCTGAAGGCCGAGAGCCAGGCCGGCGTGGCGCATCACGTGGCGTTGTCCGTGGTCGGCACCGACCGCCTCCAGGGCAGCGGGTACTTCCGCGCCAAGCAGGTCCAGGAAGACCTGATCAAGGCGTCCGGCAATCCCTACTCCATCGTCCACGCCACCCAGTTCTTCGAGTTCGCGAAGGGCCTCGCCGACGGGGTCACCCAAGGGGACACCGTGCACCTCCCCGATGCCAAGATCCAGCCCATCGTCTCCGACGACGTGGCCGCGGCCGTCGCCCGCACCGCGGTCGGCGCACCGGTGGGCGGAGTGGTGGAGGTCGGGGGCCCCGACGTGTTCCAGCTGGAGGAGTTCATCCGCATGGGGCTGACCGCCCTGAACGACCCGCGCAAGATCGTCACGGATCCGCAGGCGACGTACTGGGGCGCCCCGCTGCAGGAGAACACGCTCCTGCCCGGCCCGGACGCGCAGATCGCCGGGACCCGGTTCGCCGACTGGCTTGCCCAGCAGAAGTAATTCCTCGGGGGTCGCCCTCACCGAAAGGAGAGGGCCACCCAAGTCCTTTGCGTTGTTCAAAATCGAGAGGGCACGGCAGATCCTCGGGGACAAGGTGCCGGTGGTGCAGGCCGATGCGCGCGATCTCGATGCGCAGCGTGGCCTGGCGGAGCGGGTGGGTAAGCATTTCGGGGAGCTGGACGTGGCGTTCCTGAACGCCGGCGTCTCGGACTGGCGGCCGTTCGAGGACCACACGGAGGACAGTTACGACCGGCTCTTCGACATCAACGTCAAGAGCGTCTTCTTTCTCACCCAGGCCCTGGTGCCCGTGCTTGCCAACCCGTCGTCGGTCATCCTCAACGCGTCCAACAGCGCGCACGGAGGCTACGGGCAGTCGAACGCCTACGCCGCGACGAAGGCGGCTGTCGGCTCGCTGATGCGGTCGTGGAACGCGGACCTGCTCAGGTCGCAAGGCATCCGGTTCAACGCGGTCAGCCCCGGCCCGGTGGACACCCCGCTGTACTCCAAGCTCGGGATCGAGGATCCCGCGCAGCAGACGGCGGTTCTGGAGGCGATCAGCTCCGGCATTCCTCTGGGTCGCATGGGTATGCCCGAGGAGGTCGCGGAAGCCGTCGTGTACCTGGCCTGCGATGTCTCCGCTTTCGCTGTGGGCCAGGACCTTATCCTGGACGGCGGCCAGACCATCCTCTGACATGTGAGGACGCGTCTGAGGAACGCGACAAGGGGCGTGGGTATGACGGCGGCGGACCGTGACCGAGCGGAAACCGGTGGCGATACGTGCCAGGCTGGGTATCACGCGCAGATCAAGGCGGAGAACCGCGCGCGCATCATCCGCGCTGCCCGCGACCTCTTCCTCGCCCGGGGATACGACAAGACCTCCCTGGCCCAGATCGCCAGGGAGGCCCGAGTCTCCACCGGCACCCTCTTCAAGCGGTACCCGTCCAAGGCCGCGCTGTTCGCAGCCGTCACCTCCGAACAGTGGCAGCTGGATGTGCAGTACGCCGAAGCGCCCCCGCCCGGCGATCCCCGGTACGGTCTGGACCACATCGGCCGCGACTATGCCTGCCTGGTCTCGCGGCCCGGCACGGCGGCGCTGTGCCGCCTCATCATCACCGAACTTCCCCAGATGCCGGAACTCGCCGACATCGTCGGCACCGGCTTCGCCATCGACCGCGGACCCTTCTTCGACCGGCTCCGCGACTACCTGGATGCCGAAGCACAGGCCGGCACACTCGACTTCCGTTCGGCCGACGGACAGACACAGCCGACATCCGCCGTCGCCGAACAGTTCCTCGGCATGATCTGCGGCCAGCTCCTGTGGCCCCAACTCGTACGGACCGACTTCATTCCGCCCGACCCCACCGACACCACGATCGTGGACGAAGCGGTAGCCCTCATGCTCACCCGCTATCGCGCCGGATCCTGGCATGGGTGGACTCGGCCGACAACGAATACGGACGAGTGAGGTTCCCCCGAGATGCAGGGAGAGGTGACAGCAGGCCAGATGGGGCTCACGAGAGGAGTTCTGACGATGCCTGCCCCGAGGAAGTACCAGCTGGAGTTGCGTGAGCGTGCGGTGCGGATGTAGCGCGCTTCCGAGCCGAAGCCCGTGATCCGCCGCATGGCCGAGGAACTCGGCGTGCACCATGAGGCCCTGCGTAACTGGATTCGCCAGGCCGAGGCCGACGCTGGCGAGCGAGGCGACATGCTCACCACCGCCGAGCGTGAGGAGCTTGCCGCCCTGCGTAAGGAGAACGCCCAGCTCAAGCGTGCGAATGAGGTATTGCGGACGGCCTTGGCTTTTTTCGCGGCCCAGCTCGACCCGACCCGGCCCAGGTGACGGCGCTCGCCTGATCACTCACCGCCATGTCCAACGCCTTTGCCTCTCGGTAGCCCGGGGATGCGAATCGAACCGAGCACTGCCGGGAGGCCCTGACGTCGTCAACTCCGCGCGCGTCTATACGATGATTCCGCAACGTCTGATGGAAGGTCACCATACATGCACAGAAGTCGGGTTTACGCCGTCATAATCGACACACCCGAAGCCGAGTCTGCCCAGTCAGCGAACTTCTGGGCAGCGGCTCTCGGCGTCGATGCTCAACCGTTTCGCCCGGCACCACAGTTCACCACCCTCCATCAGGCTCTGCCAGGACTCATCACTGCCGTCCAGGCGGTCGACGACGCACCTCGTATCCACCTGGACATTGAGACTGACGACGTCGAGGCGGAAACAACGCGCTTGATCGCCCTAGGTGCGGAGCAGATTTCACGGTGGCAGGAGTGCCACGTGCTACGCGTACCTGGTGGGCACCTGGTCTGTGTACTACCCGTGGAGAGCGGTCCCGAAGTCTTCCAAGCAGGAGCCACCGTCTGGCCGTAACGACGCAGCTATAGCTATGCAGATCTTGGGACGTGCGGGTCGAACAGGTTTCCCGCCGGGGTGATCTTCCCGTTGGGCACGCCGAGTCCGTCCAGTTCAACTCGACTGCACCATCGTGTGATTGCCTCGCCCACGTGTACGGCAACGCGGCCGACCATCCCGATCGGGTCCGTCGGTATCCGTCGGACGGGGAGGCTTGTCTGGCAATGCCCAGGGCCGTATCGGCGGCGTCTATGAGGGCGGTGTGGGACGCGGTCTACGACGCGCCGTCGCTGGCAGCCTCGCTGCGATGCGGCTCCAGGCGATCGACTGCTTGCTCGCTCCATGCCCGGATGACTGATGCCTGCTCGGGGGTCAGTGAGTCGAGGAAGTGGCGGCGGATGTTGCCGCCGTGCACGAGGACGGCACTCTGCGCGGCGCGACGACCCTCGGTGGTCAGCCCGATCCCCGCGCGACGACCATCAGCCCCGTACTGCGTGCGCTTGACGAAGCCGCGTTTTTCCATGCGAGTCAGCTGATGCGAGACGCGGCTCTTGTCCCAGTCGAGCGACTCGGACAGCTCGCCGACACGCATTTCGCGGCCGGCGGCCTGCCACAGCGGTGCATGAGGCCCGGTTCGTGGCCGATCACGTGATAGGACGTGGCGAGCTGACGCACGCTGCATGGGAGGCGCTGAAGCCCCTACTGTCAGCTACCGATGGGCCAGGCGGCCCGTGGCGCGACCACCGGCAGGCGGCAGGTGATCAACGGCGTGTTAGGACCTGGGCCCACCTCCTGGAGCAGATTTAGGCGCAGGACGACTCTGTCGGAGCGGTGGATTGGACGGTGTCGATGGACTCCACCATCAACCGCTCCCACCAGCAGGCGGCCGGCGCCCGGAAAGGGGGGCGGGCGCGAACGGCGGGCTGGAAGGTCCGGCACGCTCGGCGGCCGACCAGGCGCTGGGTCGCTCCCGCGGCGGGCTGACCACCAAGGTCCACCTCGCCTGCGACGGTCGTGGCCTGCCCCTGGCTGTCGTCCTCACCCCCGGCAACGTCAACGACCGCACCGTATTCAAAGCAGTCCTGGAATCTGTGCGGGCCCCGTGCAGGCGCCGGGCGGCCGCGGCAAAGACCCGACACGGTCATCGCAGGCAAAGCGTACTCATCACGGGAGGTCCGACAGGACCTGCGGCGCAGGGCCCTGCTGCGTTGCGGTCAAGGCTGCTCCTTGCTACTGACATTCCAATGTCGGAATTGCCTCCGCCCGTATCGCACCGCGCGGGGCAACGCCAATGATCAGGAAACCAGCCGGTTTGGCTAACCGGCGATCGGCTGTTATGTTCCGGCGCTGTCTGGCCCGCCACCGCCGGCCTGCATGCTCAGATGCCCACGCCAAGGGCCGGCCGACGTCCCAGGACGCCCCCCGGTCCGTTATGCGATCAGTGAACCGCGTGGCGACGCCCCTCCAGAGGTGGGCAGCGCACGTGAGGATCGTCCTCTTCGTCGTGGCAAGCGTCTGGGTGAGGGGCGACCGATTCCCTGGCCAGGACCTGACGGAGTGTCAGCAAAGTCGGCATTTGGTCAGCATGAGTCCTGGAAAACCCTGCAGCCAGCACCCGCACACGAGACTGGTCGTTTTCTTAAGAAACTGGTTCTGACCTGCAACGATTCAAGCAGAGGGCCTGATATCGAGGTCACCTCCGGACCGCGCTGAATTTTCCTGAGGAAAATGCCAAAGGTGTCGCTTTCGGCCGACACTTTCCGTAGCCTCAGGGTCACCTGAACGACCCCGCGCCGCACCGCACTTGATCCGCATCAGTCGACAACGCGCCGAAGGGACACCGGTCATGGCCGTCGAGGCCGAGGTTCTGAACGAACTGCACCGGCTGCGCAGCCGTATGCCACAACTGACGGGGTCGTTGGCGGCCAGCGTCGACGGACTCGTCCTCGCCCAGGACATGCCGGACGGGGAGCCGGAAGGGCTGGCCGCGCTCACCGCCGCGGCGCTCGGCGTGGGGCGCCGCATGGTCGATGTCGCGACCCGCGGCGAGTTCCGCGAAATGATCGTGCGCGGCGCCGGTGGCTACCTCGCGACGTACGCCGCCGGTCCGTCCGCCATCCTGACGCTGCTCGCCGACGACCGCACCAACGTCGGCCGTCTGCACCTGGAGGGGCGGCGCAGTGGCGCCCGCATCGCCGAACTCGCGGCGACACGGTTCGCGGGCGAGCGGCCCGCCGTCACCCGGGGGCAGCCGGTTCCGCCGCCGACTGCCCGTGGCCGGATCCTCGGCGCCCTGCCGGTGCGTATACCGCCGCAGTCCCGGCATCAGCCCTGAGAGAGGACCACGGCCGGGTCAAGCCCGGCCCGGCCCGGTCATGCCGCGCCGCCCTCCGCCTCCGCGCGTCCGCGCCGTCGGCCGGCCCGCCGTTCCGGGCCGGTGCCGGCGCCCGACGAGGGTGCGCTGAACCCGCCGGGGACGAGTCGCGGCGGCCCCACGGTCGGCGTCGCAGGACCGGACGGAGCGGGACGGCCGTGAGCCTCCCGACCCATCGCCGGGCCTGTGCCCGGACCTGTGCCCCGGCTCGTAGAGGTGTCCGTCTCCGCGTCGGGAACGCGCGGCGGTCGCGGGACCGCCCGGCTCAGCAGGCGGGTGTGCGGCATCAACGCGGCGCACGCGGAGCAGACTTCGCTCAGTGTCCAGACCTGGCCGACCGACGGGTCGTGCCGCAGGACGAGGACGACCGCGCCCGCGCAGCTGATCCGGGTGCCCTCGTGCAGCGCGCACCGCTGGCGGCGGCACGAGCAGGCCGCGTCGTGATGCACCGCCGCCGCTCGGGCGTGCGCGGCCGCGTGGGCCTCGGCGAAGCGGCGCAGGGCCGCGATGTCACGGGAACGCGGCGGCATCGTGCACGCCGAGGAGCAGGTGACCGACGCGCTGCGGTCCCGGTGTCCGACCACGCGGATCGTCCAGGAGCGGCCCGGACGGCGGGCCGAGGGAGCGTCAGGGTGCATAAGAGCCAAAGCACATGTCCTTCGCGGGGGAGGGAACGGGCACGGGAGGGTGACGGTGAGTCGCGGAGCGGTCCGGGGTGGCGGTTCCGGCACGGACCGGCGGAAGTGACCTCGTTGACAGCATGCCCGTGACCCCGCGGACCATTCACGGTGTGCTCCCTCTGGCGGACACGCCGCCTGTCGGCGCGTACCCCTAAGCTCCTGCCATGAGCACAGGGGAACCCCACAGACGTGTCGTCGACGGCCGCTTCGAACTGGTCGAGCGGCTCGGCGGCGGAGGCATGGGACTGGTGTGGCGGGCCCACGACCTGGCCCTGCATCGGGACGTGGCCGTGAAGGAGGTCCGGCCCCCGGATCCGGACCTGGCCGAGTACGACCCCGAGGGCGCCCGTACGCTGCGCGAGCGCGTCCTGCGCGAGGCGCGTGCGCTGGCCCGCGTCCACCACCCCAACGTCGTCACCATCCACCACATCGTCGACGGCGGCGGGAACACCTACCCGTGGATCGTGATGGAGCTGGTCGAGGGGGGCTCTCTCCAGAACCGGCTCGAGCGGGGCCCGATGACCCCCATCGAGGCCGCGCGCGTGGGCCGCGGTGTGCTGTCGGCGCTGCGCGCCGCGCACGCCGTCGATATCGAGCACCGCGACGTGAAACCCGCCAACGTCCTGCTGCGCCCCGACGGGCGGCCTGTGCTCACCGACTTCGGGATCGCCGCCGTCCGGGAGTCCGCCGGTCTCACCGCCACCGGCGCCGTCATCGGCTCGCCCGACTTCATGGCGCCGGAACGGGTCAGCGGCAAGGAGGGCGGTCCCGCCGCCGACCTCTGGTCACTGGCGATGCTGCTGTACGTCGCCGTGGAGGGCCACCATCCGCTGCGCAGGGCGAGCACGCTCGCCACGCTCGCCGCCGTACTCGGTGAGGACGTGCCCGCGCCACTTCGGGCCGGACCGCTGACCGGCGTCCTCACGGCGCTGCTCGTCCGGGACCCCGAGGTCCGCCCCGACGCGGCGGAGGTCGACCGGATGCTCGAGGCCGTGACCGAGGACGCCCCGGAACCGCCCGGGTGGGCTCCACAGGCCCAGCAGGCTCAGCGGTCCCAGCAGGCTCGGCCGACCTCCTACCCGCTCGCGCCGGCCGCAGCCCCGGCCCCGGCCGCGGCGGCCGTCACGCTCACCCCGTCGCAGGCCGGCGGCCCGGCGCGGGGCCGCCGGGTCCCCGCCGCGGCGGTCACCGGAGCCGTCGTCGCCGTGGCGCTGACGGGAGTTCTGGTGTGGGCGCTGCTGCCGCAGACGAAGCACGACGACCCCGGCAGTGCGCCCACAACCGGTCCGTCCCCGTCCCCCTCGCAGAGTGTCCGGCAGGCGTCCTCCGGCGGCTCGTCCGGCGCCGCCGCCGCGGAGACCGTCGACCTGCTCACCGGCGACGGGGTGCGGACGACGGTGGCGAAGCTGACCGCGGCCATGGGCGGGACGAAGGTCACCAGCCTCGCCGTGTACGGGGAGTACGCGATCGCCGACGCACCGGTCGCCGGCCACCCGAAGCTCTACGACCGGTACGTCTACCGGGGCGGGGACGTGGCGGTGAAGGACGGGCCGGGCGGCACCGTCATGGGCGGCGCCGTCCCCGTCGACCTGGACCTCTACGACTGGGACGCCGTGCCCGCGCTGCTCGCCCGGGCCGCAAGGACACTCGGCGTGCCCGAGCCCACGAACCGCTACCTGACGATCAATTCCGCCTCCACCGTCTTCCACACCGACCCGTCGATGAGCGTGTACCTCTCCGACGACTACGGCAGCGCCTACCTCCGGGCCGACGTGCGGGGCCGGGTGATCGAGACCCATCCGCGTGAGGATGGCTGACCGCGGACGTCCGGGCGGCGATCCGGCGGTGCCCTGCGGCGATCCGCCGGTCCGGTCATCGGCGGGTGAAGACGCCGAGGCCGTTCTCGTCGAACGCCTCCACGGTCACCCGCGTCGCCTTGCCGTTCCGGTCGCCCTGGAAGGTGACGCCGGACAGCCCCACGGCGTTCTCGCCGACGGTCCGGAAGCTGTAGGTGTCGCCGTCGTAGTGGGTGAGCCGGAACGTGGTCGGCTTCGGGCCCAGCCGCATGGTCAGCTCGCCGCCGGACGCGGTGACGGTCAGCGGACCGTAGTAGCCGTTGGCGTAAGTGCCGGTGCAGGCGGCGAGGGGGCGGGCCGCGGCGGCGTCGGCCGGCGGCCTGGAGTAGTCGGTGGGGGAACGGCCCGCCGCCGCCTCCTGCGCGTAGATCTTTCCGATCAGGTCGAGCCAGTCGGCGGTGGCCTTCCCGTGCTCGGCGGTGTCGAAGAAGGTCTGTGCGATGGCGTCGGGGAGGCCGGTGGGCGCGCCGTTGGTGAGGACCACGATGCCCAGGTCCTCGCCGGGCAGCATGGTGACGTTGGTGTTCGCGCCGAGGTCGAAGGCGCCCGAGTGGCTCAGCCGCAGACGGCCGAGGGTGTCGTAACCGACGTTCCAGCCGAGGCCGTAGAAGCCGGCGCGGCCGGCGGCGGCGGGCGGGGGTTGCGAGACGATCGCGGGGACGTGCGTGTGGTCGAGCTGCTCGGCCGGGATGATCTGCTTGCCGTCGAGCTTGCCCTCCGCCAGTTGCAGACGCAGCCAACGGGACATGTCACGGGCGGAGGAGCTGGCGCCGCCGGCCGGTGCCTGGGCGTCGGCGTCGCGCACGTACTGGGCCTTCCAGGTGCCGTCGGCGGTCTTCACATGCAGGTCTGCCCGGTCCCGTGAGGCCTCGTAGTCGGCGAAGCGGTAGCTGGTGGAGGCCATCCCGGCGGGCTTGTAGAGGATGTCCTCGGCGAGCTTCTCCCAACTGGTGCCCACGGCGTCGGCGACCGCCTGTCCGGCCGCCGTCGGGCCGTAGTTGGTGTAGGCGTACGTGGCGCGGAACGGGGCCAGCGGCTCGTACCGGAGGCGCCCGAGGATGTACGTGCGGTCGTAGCCGAGGTCCTCCAGCAGGTCGCCCGCGTGGTCGGGCAGGCCGCTGCGGTGCGAGAGCAGATCGGCCACCGTGACGTGCTGTGTCACCCAGGGATCCCTGAGGGCGAAACCGGGCAGACGTCCGGCCACGCGGTCGTCCCAGCCGACGGTCTTGTCGCCCACCGCTCCCGCGATCACGGTCGACGTCAGCGGCTTCGACAGCGAGGCCAGCTCGAACACCGTGTCGGGGTCGATCCGCCCGGACCGGCCCTCGTGGCGGACGCCGAAGCCCTTCAGATAGACGACCCGGTCCTTGTGGACGACGGCGACCGCGACCCCGGGCACGCCCGTGCGGGCCATCCCGTCCCGCACGATGCCGTCGAGCCGGCCGACCGCCGAGTCCACCTCGGACTGCGTCAGCTGCGGAGGAGGCTGAGGAGGGGGAGCAGCGCCGAGGACGCACGGGGCGAGCAGAAGCGGAGCCAGGACGAGCGCCGCCCCGGCCTTCCCCCGGCAGCGTGACGTCCTGCGCCGAACGCTCATGGGCACCATTGAACGCCCCACCGGAGGCGGTGTCCTGCGGAGCTGGTGACGGTCCGGACCGCTCCGGCTCGGTGTTTCGCTGTGCAGGATATATCGGAAGCCGATATATTCAGTCCATGGGATCGAGGAGCATGACCCAGGCTGCCTTCTTCGTGCTGACGGCCCTCGCCGATCAGCCCCGGCACGGTTACGGCATCCTGCGCGAGATAGAGGAACTCTCGGACGGAGAGGTCCGGTTGAGAGTCGGCACGCTGTACGGCGTGCTCGACCGGCTCACCGCCGACGGCCTCATCGCCCTGGACCGCGAGGAGGTGCAGCAGGGCCGGCTCAGGCGCTACTACCGCGTCACCGAGGACGGGGTGCGGGCCCTCGACGCGGAGGCGGAGCGCATGGCGGCCGGCGCCAGTGCGGCCCGGCGCCGTATCGCCGAGGGCCGCGGCGCTCCCGGAACCGTCACTCCGCCCGCCACCGGGCACGGACTCGCCGGAGGTCTGGCATGACGACTGCGACTGGCACCACGACCCTGCTCGAAGCGCGCTACCGCACCGTCCTGCGTCTGCTGCCCGCGTACTACCGCAGGGAGCGCGAGGAGGAGATGGTCGAGGTCTACCTCTGGGACATCGACCGTGACACGCAGGACCAGAGCCGGCCCACGCTCGGCGAGGTGGCGAGCATCGCCGCCCTCGCCGTGCGCACCCGGCTGGGCACCGCAGGGGCGCCCCGCCGCTACGTCCTGCTCGGCTCGTCCGTTCGTCTCTTCGCGCTCTTCGCGGTGCTGCTGCAGGCGACCGCCGCCGTCGTCGACCGGGTGCTGGAGCTGACCTGGGCGACCACCGGCGGGTCCGCGCCCTGGCACATGTTCCTCACCGGGTTCACCGGCGGGGGAGCCGTCCGAGGGGTCGCCGCCGTGGCGATCTGGCTGCTGCCCCTGCTGTGGACCGTCGCCTACTTCGCGCTGCTGCACGACCGCCGCCGCCTCGCGCAGGTCGCCGCGCTCCTCGCCGCACTGCCCAGCCTGTGGCCGTTCCTCGCGCCGCTGGTGACGGACGCCTTCCTGCCGGACACGCCGTACGCCTCCGTCTCCGTGGTCTTCGCCTGGCTGTCGGCCCTGGCCCTGTGCGCCGCCCATCACCGCGACGCGCCCGCGGCCGTGCTGCCCGCGATGCCACCGGGCCTGGCCTACCTGGCGTGCTGTGTGGTGATGGGCGCCTCGACCGTGCTGGTGCCGATGGCCGCCGACCCGGTGTGGGCGCCGACGACCTGCTTCCTCGTCGCGGCCCTGGGCCGGCTCGTGTGGCGTACCCGCCACCCTGCCGCGAACGGGGAGGCCACGCTGGCCCTGGCCGTCCTCGGTCTGCTGGTTCTCGCGCTGCGCCTGGCCACCCTGTACCCGTGGCTCGACGTCCTCCCCGCCGTGACACTGGCGGCGTTCGTCTCCCAGGGCGCGGCCGCACTGCTCGTGACCGCGGCGCTGGCCGTCACCGCCGGACGGGACCTCTCGGCCCGCTGACGGACTGTGTCAGTGGGGGAACGCCCGGGGCTGCCGCAGAACCGGAAGGCCCTCCCGGAACTCCTCGATGCGGGTGCTGATCTGACGCATGAGCACGGTGTCCTCCAGCCGGTCCAGATAGAGGTTGCGGCGGGCCAGGCCCACGGCGTCGACACAGAAGTACAGCGCCATGAGCGGGTTCACGAACAGCTCGCTGTCGCGGGTCCGTTCGGTGAAACGCACGTCGCCGAAGTCACCGCGCACGGCGGCCGCGACCGAGCCGTGCACGATGCTCGGATGGCCGGGGGTGGCCGCCTGGGCGTGGGCGACCGCGTCGAGGTAGAGGGCGCCCTCCGTGCTGTCGCGGGGCAGGGAGAACGCGCCGAGCCAGGTGCCGTCGCGGTCCAGCGCGGCCAGGTTCTCCAGGACCAGCGCGTGGTTGACGCCGTGGTAGGCGTCCACGCCGAAGCCGAGGCAGGCCACCAGCCGGTGCGGGACCTCGTCGAGGGCGCGTACGGCCGCCAGGCTCGCCATGTCCTCCTCGGGAGTGCCGAGGCCGTGCTCGTCGCCGCGCATCAGGATGTCCGTGCCGCCGTCGACCAGGACGATGGCGTCGATCCCGCCCAGGTGGTCCAGGAGGGCGCGGTAGGCGTCCCGCAGGGGTTTCACACCGGTCCGCGGGAAGGCGTACACCGTTGCGGGCAGGTCGTGTCGGTCCAGCCAGGTGGCCAGGGTGTGCTCGGGGAAGTAGTCGCCGCGGGCCGGGGTGCCGGGGCGGACCGCCGCCACGTCCGGCTCCTGCCACACCTCGGTGGGCAGGCCGTACAGGTCGGCGAAGGAGAGATTGGCCAGGTGGACTTCCTTGCCCGCCGACCGCAGGGCGAGCGCCAGCGGCAGGCCCGCGTACACGTCGAAGCCGCCGCCCGCGCCCGCGACGAGCACCCGGCGCGCCTCGCGCAGCCGGGTGAAGAAGGGCGGTTCGTGGAGGGAGAACACCCCGGGACGCTAACAGGTGTCGATCACGTGGCCCAGCGAATACCGGCAACCGCCCTCGATCGCCGGTGAGTCGGGGTTCGGGCCGGGGCCCTGCCGGCACGCCGGGAAGCCTGCCGGGGGCCTGAAGCGGCCCCCGGACCCTGCTCCTCGGACCCTGCTCCTCGGACTACGCGCCGCTCTCCCGCAGCATGTCCTCGCGCTCGACGATCTTCACGCGGTCGCGGCCCTGCGGCTCGCCCAGCGCCCTCTCGGCGGCGTCCAGCCTGTACCAGCCCTCCCAGGTGGTGAAGCGGACCTCGCGCTCGGCGAGGAACGCCTCCACGGCTTCCGGCTCGGGGGAGACGGGCGTGTGCAGACGGCCGTTCGCGTGGTCGTCCAGCAGGTTGGACACCGTCTCGTTGGCGTCGCCCTTGGTGTGCCCGATCAGACCGATCGGACCGCGCCGGATCCAGCCGGTGACGTACGTGGACTGCAGGTGCGCGCCGGACTCCTCGATGACGCGGCCGCCCTCGTCCGGGACCGTGCCCGAGTCGAGGTCCCAGGGGAGCTTCGGCAGCTTCTCGGAGAGGTAGCCGACGGCGCGGTAGATCGCCGTGACGTCCCAGTCCTTGAACTCGCCGGTGCCCTTGACATTGCCCGTGCCGTCGAGGGCGGTGCGCTCGGTGCGCAGGCCGACGACCCGGCCGTCCTCGCCGAGGATCTCGGACGGGGACTCGAAGAAGTGCAGGAACAGCTTGTGCGGGCGCTCGCCGACGTCGCGGATCGCCCAGTTCTCCAGCGTCTTGGCGACCATGTCGGCCTGCTTGTTGCCACGCCGGGTCGCGATCGAGCCGTCGTCGTAGTCGATGTCCTCGGGGTCGACGATGACCTCGATGTTGGGGGAGTGGTCCAGCTCGCGCAGCTCCATCGGGGAGAACTTCGCCTGCGCCGGGCCACGGCGGCCGAAGACATGGATCTCCAGCGCCTTGTTGGCCTTCAGACCCTCGTAGACGTTCGCCGGGATCTCCGTGGGCAGCAGCTCGTCGGCCGTCTTGGCCAGGATGCGGGCCACGTCCAGCGCGACGTTGCCGACGCCCAGGACCGCGACCTTCTCGGCCTCCAGCGGCCAGGTGCGCGGGACGTCCGGGTGGCCGTCGTACCAGGAGACGAAGTCCGCGGCGCCGTAGGAGCCCGCCAGCTCGATGCCGGGGATCGACATCTCGCGGTCGGCCATCGCGCCGGTCGAGAAGATCACCGCGTCGTAGAAGGCGCGCAGGTCGTCCAGGCTGATGTCGCCCGGGTAGTCGACGTTGCCGAAGAGGCGGATCTGCGGCTTGTCGAGGACCTGGTGCAGGGCCGTGATGATGCCCTTGATGCGCGGGTGGTCCGGGGCGACGCCGTAACGGATCAGGCCGAACGGGGCCGGCATGCGCTCGAAGAGGTCGATGGAGACACCCGGGTCGGCGGCCACATCGGACTTGAGCAGCGCGTCGGCGGCGTAGATCCCGGCGGGGCCGGCTCCGACAATGGCTACCCGCAGGGGGCGGGGCATGATCAGTTTCCCTTCGAGTGGCGACAGATCGACTCGGGGGAAGCCTAAGCTGAGGCAAGCCTTACCCGGTACGCGGGTCCGGTCTATGGACTCATAAACATCATTTATGAGTAACTCGGGAATCAACGCCCGTCACGGCAGCGGCTGTTCAGCCCAGATGATCTTGCCGTTGGGTGTGTAGCGGGTTCCCCAGCGATCGGTGAGCTGGGCCACGAGGAACAGCCCGCGCCCGCCCTCGTCCGTCATGGCCGCGTACCGCAGGTGCGGTGACGTGCTGCTGCCGTCCGAGACCTCGCAGATCAGCGTGCGGTCCCGCAGCAGACGCACGCGCACGGGCGCGCTGCCGTAGCGGATCGCGTTGGTGACCAGCTCGCTCAGGATCAGTTCCGTCGTGAACGACAGATCATCCAGGTCCCAGCGCGCCAGCTGCCGGACCACCGCCGCCCGCACCTCGCCCACCGCCGCCGGATCCACCGGTACGTCCCACTCGGCGACCCGGTCCTCGCCGAGCGCCCGGGTGCGCGCCACGATCAGCGCGATGTCGTCGTTCGGACGGGCGGGCAGCATCGCGTCCAGGACGGCCTGGCAGGTCTGCTCCGGCGAGCCGTCGGCACCTCGCTCCAAGGCGCTGTGCAGCATCTCCAGACCCGTGTCGATGTCCCGCGACCGGTCCTCCACCAGCCCGTCGGTGTACAGCACGAGCGAACTGCCCTCCGCCAGCTCCAGCTCGACCGTCTCGAACGGCAGGCCGCCCAGCCCCAGCGGCAGCCCGGCGGGCACTTCGGGATACTCCACCCGGCCGTCGGGGTGGACCAGCGCCGGCGGCGGATGCCCGGCCCGGGCGACGGTGCAGCGCCGGGCCACCGGATCGTAGATGGCGTACAGACATGTCGCCCCGGAAACCGGCGCGTTGACACCGTCCGCCGCCTCGTCCTGGTCGATCCTGGTCACCAACTCGTCCAGCAGCCCCAGGAGTTCCTCGGGCGCCAGGTCCAGGGCGGAGAAGTTGTGGACCGCGGTGCGCAGCCGGCCCATGGTGGCCGCCGCGTGCAGCCCGTGACCCACCACGTCACCGACGACGAGCGCCACCCGCGCCCCGGACAGCGGTAGCACGTCGAACCAGTCGCCGCCCACGCCCGCCTGGGCCGGCAGATACCGGTAGGCGATGTCCAGGGCGTTCTGCTCGGGCAGGGTACGTGGCAGCAGACTCCGTTGCAGCGTCACGGCCATACCGTGCTCACGGGTGAAGCGGCGCGCGTTGTCGATGGAGATGGCCGCCCGCGCCACCAGCTCCTCCGCGAGCGCCACCTCGTCCGGGTCGAACGGATCGGGCCGCTCCGACCGCCAGAAACTGACCACGCCCAGGATCAGCGCCCCGGCCCGCACGGGCACGGTGATCAGCGAGTGGATGCCGAACTCCACGACCTGCTCGGTCCGTTCCAGATCCTGGGCCCGCCAGCCAGGGGACCGGGCGAGACGCGCCTCCAGAACCGCCTGCTCCCCGCTCAGACTGCGGGCCTGCGGGGCGGAGTCCACGAACCGGAGCCGCTCGCCCACTGCGTACAGCGGCGCGCCCTTGCGGATCCCGCTCATCGCCGTGCGCCGCAGCGCGCCCCGCGCCTCCGGCTCCTCACCGCTCAGGACGGCGTCGAACAGGTCGACGGTCGCGAAGTCCGCGAACCTCGGCACCGCCAGCTCCGTCAGCTCCTCCGCCGTCCGGGCCACGTCAAGACTCGTCCCGATGCCCACCCCGGCCGCGTACAGTATGTCCAGGCGCTCACGGGCCGCCTCCGCGCGGCCCGACAGGGCACGCAGCTCCGTGGAGTCGCGCAGCGTGGCCACGCTGCCGGCCGGTCCGCCCGCCAGGTCGGTGGGCCGCTGGTTGATCGCCAGCAACCGGTCCCCGACCAGGTGCACCTCGTCCGTGACCATCCGCCCCGAGGCGAGCAACTCGGCCGTGTCCCGGTCCAGTCCCAGATCCAGGACCTGGCGGCGTTCGGCGTCCGGGGGCAGGTCGAGCAGCCGATGCGCCTCGTCGTTGGCGAGCAGCAGATCGCCCTCCCCACCGACGATGATCACGCCCTCGCGCACGGCGTGCAGCACCGCGTCGTGATGCTCGTACATGCGGGTCATCTCGCGCGGTCCCAGACCGTGCGTCTGGCGCAGCAGCCGACGGCTGACCAGCGCCGTGCTCGCCGTGGCCAGGGCGAGGGCCACCGCCGCGCTGGCGAGGACCAGCGGCAGCTGGCGGTCGGCGTTGCCGCCGACGTGCGCGGTGGTGATCCCGGATGACACCAGCCCCACCACCCGCCCGTCGGCCGCCTTCACCGGCACGACGGCCTGCACCAGCCGGCCAATGGTCCCGTTGACCTCCTCGACCACGACACCGCCGTCCAGCGCCGGCTGGATGGTCCCGACGAACTTCTTGCCGATACGGTCCGGCTTGGGGTGGGTGTAGCGGATGCCGTCGGTGTTCATGACGACGAGGAAGTCCATCTCCGCGGCCTTGCGGGCGGCCTCGGCCCGGGGCTGGAGCACGGCCGTCGGATTCGGGTCGGCCAGCGCCTGCACCATGCCCGGCGAGTTGGCGAAGGTCTCCGCGACGGCGAGGGAGCGGTTGCGGGCCTCCTGCGTCGTGTCGTGCCGCACCTGGAGCAGCAGCGCCACCACGGCCGCCACCACCAGCACCAGCACGATGACCACCTGCAGGACGAACACCTGCGCGGCGAGACTGCGCCCGCCCAGCGCGGATTCGGGTGTACGCCGCACCCGCGGGCCCCGGGGACGACGGGCCGGCCGGGCATCCGAGCGCCCCAGGAGTCGGACCATGTGCCATGTCTACACTGCCCGGCCGCGTGAGGCGAGAGGCATCACGGAGGGTCACCGGCCGTCGGGGTCACGCTCGCCTCGGGTGAGCCCCGTCGCCACGCCGCGTGGCCAGCAGCAGGGCGATGTCGTCGGGCCGGTCGACGGCCTGCCGGGCCGTCGCGGTGAGCCGGTCGGCGACGTCCGCGAGGGAACGGCGCACGGGCCCCTCGGCCTCGGCGAGGACCGTGCGCAGCGCCGTGATGCCCTCGTCGATGTCATGGCCGGCCCGCTCGACCAGTCCGTCCGTGTACAGGGCGAGGATCGCGCCCGGCTCCAGCCGCAGCTCCGTCATCGGGTAGTGGGCACGCGGATCCACCCCGAGGACCACACCGCCGGGCAGCTCCACCACCTCGGTTCGCCCGTCGGCGTGGCGCAGCAGCGGCGGCAGATGCCCGGCGCGGGCCGCCCGGGCCACCCCGGTAACCGGGTCCAGCCGGACATAGCAGCAACTGGCGAACTGACCGGGATCCAGGTCGATGAGGAGATGGTTCGTGGCGCCCATGACCTCCTGCGGGGGCCGGTCCCCGAGCGCGAACGCCCGCACCGCGCTGCGCAACTGCCCCATGGTGGCCGCCGCCTGCACCCCGTGCCCCTGGACGTCCCCGATGACCAGCGCCAATCCGTCGCCGGCCTCCACGACGTCGTACCAGTCGCCGCCCACGTCCATGCCCTCCGTGCCCGGCAGGTAGCGGCCGGCGGTCTCCACACCGACGTGCTGCGACAGCCGCCGCGGGAGCAGCGCCTGCTGCAGCCCACGGGCGAGGGCCGCCTCGGTGTCGTAGCGCTGGGCCTTCTCCATCGCGTGGGCGATCAGCCCGGCGAGCGCGGTCAGCACCGTGCGCTCCTCCGAGGTGAAGCTGCGCGGACCGTCGAAACCGAGGATGCACGAGCCGACCGGACGGCCGGAGGCGATCAGCGGGAGGAAGGCGCGGGAGCCCTCGACCGCATCCAGGGCGATGCCCGGATAGGCGGCCGCGAGCTGCTGCATCGAGTCGAAGAAGAGCGGGCGGCCCGTGGTGAGCGTCTCCACGCCGGGCAGCCGGGCGTCCAGGGCAACCCCTTCGAAGGGGGCCAGGAAGCCTTCGGGGAAGCCGGACTCCCACGCCAGATACAGGTGCCGCTCCTGGAGGAGGTAGATGGCCAGCCGACGGCCGCCGAACGCCGGCAGCAGCTCCTGCATGACCACCGCCGACACCTGCTGGGCGGTCACCGCCTCCGTCAGCGCGATGGCCAGGACGATGGGACGGTACTGCGGGGCCGTCGAGGCGGCGGAGTCCGGCGCGGGAGCGTCCGGGTCCATGGGCTCGGGGGCGTCGTGCGGCACCCGGCTCGCCGGGGCCGCCGTGCAGGTGATCAGGTCCGGGCCGGGGTACAGCGACACATGCAGCCAGTCGCCCTCGTACGGCCGCGCGACGGAGGGCGGCTCGGTGCCGGCGGGCGGCTCGGCGGCGGGCAGCCGCACATGGAAGTGCGCGGGATCCGGCGTCAGCAGGGCGCCCCGCAGATGCTCCTCGGACGTCGCCTGGTTCAGCCATGGCACGGTCTCCCACAGCGGCCGCCCGACCAGTCGCTCCCGCGGCACGCCCAGGAGGTGCCCGGCCCGGGGATTGGCGTAGACGACGAGCCCGAGCCGGTCGAGACAGAACACGCCCTCGGGGAGCAGGTCGGCGGCGCCGTCGGCCAGAGCGCCCGGCCCCGGGTCGAGGAGGACGCCGGCGATGGGGCGGGGCGCGGCGCAGGACGCGGCCGGCTCGGCCCCCGTGCTCGTCGCCTCCCACAGCTCCAGCAGCCGCAGCCCGCCCTCGGTGGTGCGCACCTGGATCGGCAGCGGCGGGGGCCGGCCCAGAGCTGTCCGGTGCAGCAGGCCGGGGAGGCGGTGGGCGTCCGTCGGGTCGACGGCCCTGGCCAGGGCGTCCAGCGTGCCCGGGAACGCGCCCGGGGGCAGCCCGAGCAGGGCGCGTGCCTGCTCGTCCAGGGTGACGGCGTCGGTGGCCGGGTCCCATGAGAACCGCCCGACCCGCCCCGGAGGCGGTCCCGCGGCCGGCGGCCGTACGCACAGCGGCTCGTCGTCCCAGGTCACGGCCCGGCCGCCCGCACCCAGCCGTAGCAGGTCCGCGCCCAGGGCGTCCGCCACGGCCGTCAGCTGCTCCCGCTCCGCCAGCACCTGCGCCGCGTCGTCCGCGGCCGGGCGCAGCACGGTCAGCACCCCGAAGGAGCGCCCGTCCGCCACCACGGGCACGTACAGCGAACCGAACTGGAAGGGCAGGCCCGCCGCGAACTGTGCATAGCGGCGCATCGTCTCGGTGGCGTTCGCCAGCACCACCGGCACGCCCGTCCGGAACACGTCGGCCACCGGGAACGGGCGGTCCACCTGCACCCGCCACCAGGGGCGGAACAGCGGACCGGGCAGCCCCGACAGGACCGCCAGGCGCAGCAGCCCGGACGTGGCCGAGCACAGGTACACGCCACCGGCGCGGCCGTCCGTCGCCCGCAGCGCGTCCGCCACGGCCCCGGTCAGCAGCGCGGGCGGCGGTCCGGACGGCTTCCGCTCGTCCCCAGCGCTCCCAGTCATCGGCCCTACCTCGTCCGTGCGCCGCCGCTTGGGGCGACACAGCAAGAATGCGCCACATCCGGCCGGATGCGCATCCGCGCGCCGCACGAGGACGGGCCGCGGGCCGAGGTCTGCCCGCCCGGCTGCCGACCGTCAGGCGGCGGTGGTGCGCAGCGTGCTCTTGGCGAGTTCGTACGCCGGGAGCATCGCGGTGTGCTCCCCGTCGTCGAGCCCGCCCAGATGCAGCACGACGGGACCCTCGGACGTGGTGACGGCGAGGGCGTGCTCCGTCCTCGGCTCATCGAGCAGCTTGCTCGTGACGACGTACTCGACCTCGGCGCCGGTGACGTCGCCCGAGGTGAACGTGCTGTACTTCGCCCCGCTCGCCTCCTTCTCGGCGGCCACGAAGCCCTCCAGCGTGGCGCGGGCGTCGGCGCCGCCCGGCTCGCCGGTCCACACCCGCAAAAACCCGATCTTGCCTGCGGGCTTGGCGTCGATCTCGCAGGCCATGGTGACCGGCCCCTGATGCAGCAGCGCGTCGGCGAGGTCGGCCAGGTCGCCGCCGGCGTTGCTCGCCTTCCCGGCGTCGACGGCCTTGGCCTTCCAGAACTCGGCGATGTCGAAGGTGACGGGAAGCTCGCAGGCGGACCCCTTGGCCCCGACGGATCCGCCGCGCTGCGCGACCTTCGCGGTCGCCTTCGCCGACGCCGTCGAGGCCGCGTCCGGGCGCCCGCCGTCGGTGCCGCATCCGGTCACCAGACCCGCCACCAGGACCGCCAGTGTCAGCCCCCGCCCCATGTACCCCACGTTCCCCGCCCCCACGCGCACTGCTGTGTCCCCTCTCGCCACCGGCCCGATGCCGACGGGGAACTGTAACCGAGAGCCCCGACCGATCTCCGACGCGCTGGAGTGACGTGCCGTCACATCCCTGCCCGGCTGGGAATCCATAGCGGCACGAGCAGGATCGCGCCGACCCTCGTCACGGCGTTCCCACCGCTTCCTCCGCTCACAGGGGCACACACCACATGGCCGAGTCGACGCGCGACCGGGCTCCGAGCTGTACGAGCGGGGCGTACGGCCGCAGCCGGAGGGCACGTTCGAGGACGACCCCCGGGCCGCCCGGCTGCCGACCGTGTCCTGTGATCCTGCCGCCGGGGCCCCGGTCGGAGCACCCGGACTACCTGCCGGCGGCCGGGGCGGCCTTCGTCGCCTCCAGGATCGAGGCGATCGCGGCCGACCCGAAGGTCCGGCGCACGACCGCGTTCATCCTCAACTATGACAAGAACGACGGCCTGTTCGACGTCGGCGGCGACTTCCGGGTCCCCGCGATCATCGTCTCGCCCTGGACCGTGGGCGGCTGGGTGGCCACGGAGCCCTTCGACCACACCTCGGCCCTGCGGTTCCTGGAAGAGCTCACCGGGGTCGAGCAGCCCGACATCAGCGACTGGTGGCGCAGTACCTTCGGCGACCTCACCTCCGCCTTCCGCTTCGCGTCCGCCATCCCGCTCGCGCCGACGCTGCCCGACGACACGGCCGAGCAGCTCCAGCAGGCGCAGGAGGAGGTCGCCACCCTGCCCAGACCCACACTGCCGGGTGCCGAGCAGACCTTCCCGTACCAGGAGCCGGGCCGTCGGCCACACCGCTGAGCAGGACGGCCAGGCTCACCCTCGAGCGACGGCGTCCGGCGGTTCTGCGCGCGTAGAAAGGGGAGCGCCCTGCGCAAGGAAGAAGAGGGCGCAGATGCGCAGGGGCTCCCGCTCCCGGTTCTCCGCCCGGTGCACGCCCTGCGGCCCCACGGGCTCGACGATGCACCCGCCGGCGGTCGTCACACACTCGGACCCGTCCGCCAGGGTCCGGGTCAGGACGCCCGCCGTCACCACCGCGACGACCCGGCCCTCGTGGTAGTGCCAGGGCAGCGAGCCGCCCGGCGGAATCTCGTAGTCCGTCACCACGACCCTGCTGTCCTCGGGGACGTCCAGAGCGAGCCGTTCGGTGAGGAGGCCGTCGGCGAGCAGGGTCGGCACGGGTTCGTCGGCGGGGCGGTCTTCCACGGGCGACGGGCGGTTCACGCGGTGGTCGTCCGGGACGGTCGGGGGCCAGGGACGCCGTGGGCCGGTCGGGCCCGCTGTGCGACGTAACCTGGCGGGGGTCATGTTCCGCTGGTCAGTGCGTTCCACGGAAGTGACATTAACCCACTTGAGTTACGCCGGTGTGACCGGATGTCATCGCGGACTCCGGTGAAATGTGAGGTAAACGGCTTGCGGACGCAGTGAGCCTCGCGGGCCGTCTTTGCGTCTTCCAGGGCGTGACTCGTACGAAACCCCGTGCGACGAGTGCCTGGGGGGAGACCTTGAGCATCCTGCGTCCGGACGTGGAGCGGCCCCGCGACAGCCACGCGGAGGGCGAGCCTCGCGACCGCAGCGCCGAGGACGGACCGCGCGGCGGCCGTACCGAGGACAGACCGCGCGGCGGAATCCGCGTGCTCGCGGCCGCCGCCGCGTTCGTCGCCCGGACGCTGCGGGGCGAGTGGTACGGCATCGTCGTCGACCCCCTACGACAGCTGCGCCGGCGCGGCCCCGGTGCGCTGCTGCTGGCCTTCGTGGCCTGCGCGGGCGTGATCTTCTTCCACGCCATCGCCCAGCACCCCACCGGCGAGACGGCGGTGCGGATCCTCGGCGGGGTCCAGGGCGACCTGCCCCTGTGGGTGGCCCTGTTGCGCACCCCGGTCTCCCTGTACGTCCCGGCACTCGACCTGCCGGTGTGGGCCGGCATCACCCAGCTGTTCCTCGCCTTCGCCCTCGCCGAACTGGCCCTCGGCCGCCGCAGGACCCTGCTGATCGCCTACGCGTCCACCGTGGCCGGAACGCTCACCGTGCGGGTGATGCTGGCGATGGGGCCGGGCTGGTGGGGTCTCGGCCTGCCGCCCGAGATCGGACATGTGCTCGACACCGGTCCCTCCGCGGCGGTCGTCGGGCTGTTCACGTACCTCGCGGTCGTCCGCCGCGCGCCCATCGTCTTCTTCCTGACCGGCGGCTCGATGGTCATGGAATCGATCGCCAAGCCCAACCTCGCCGGCCGCGAGCACCTCATCGCGGTCGCCGCCGCCATCGTCCTGGGCCTGCTGCACGAGCGTGCCCAGTGGCGCCGACGGCGGATCGCGTCCGTGCCTGCGGACATATCGGTGCAATGAGCAAAGGTCCAGGCCAGAGCGTTTTCCTGAGATGGTGCCATGAATTCGTGGGAACTGGCCGGAGTCGGCGCCGTCACGATCGACTGCCCGGACGTCGGAAACGGCCTGACGTCCGTCCCGGAGGCGGCCAGGCACGAGGTCGACCGCGAACTCGCCCTTCTCGACGAGCAGATCGCTGCCGCCCACCGACAGCTCCAGGACCAGGCGTAGGCCGTGCGGGAGGACCACTCACCGCCATGCCCCGGCTGCTGCGCATCATCACCGGCGACGCCAAGGCGTTCGTCAACGGCCCGGCCAACGCCAACGCGTCCTGCAGCTGCACCGGGTTCGAGGACCGGCAGCTGAACGACAAGTACCCGCTGTGCCCGGCCGGCAGCGACGTGGTGCGCACCTTCCGCTTCCAGAGCTGCTGGGACGGCGCCAACATCGACAGCGCCAACCACCGCACCCATGTGGCCTTCGCCGCCGTCGACGGCTCCTGCCCGGCAGGCTTGCGCGCCGTCCGCACCTGGTGCAGCGCATCGTGTACGACGTCGACGCGCCGAGCCTCGCCGACGGCGGCCGGACCACCCCGCTGTTCGCGGTGGACTCCTTCCCCGAGCAGTTGCACAAGCCCGTCACGGACCAGGCGACTTCGTCAACGTCTTCGACGACGACCTGATGCGCAGCTGAAGTTTGCCGCCGCCCTGGCCGACGTACCCGTACGGGCGTCTTGCCTCTGCCGCCTCGAGGCCGTCGCCGACACGGGCGACGGCACCGGGAGCGCGGTCACGCCAGGGTGCCGCGCCATGGACAATTGATCGAGATCATTGGCGCTGTCGACGCACAACAGGGAGCCTCGGAGCATGGCGGGCGCACGGTGAACGAGACACGTAGGACGAAATGGGCGCTGCCGCACCTCGGCCGGGCGCAGCAGGACGCCGTCGCCCGCGCGCGGGGCTGGGCCCGGCTCGCCCTGGTGCTGGTCGCCGGCTGCGTCGCGATGGTGATGGCGGGCGCGGGATCCGGTGGCTGGCTGATCCTGCTCGCCGGATTCGCCCTCCTCGCGCTGGCCGCCGCGGGCGTGTGGTGGATGCTGGCGCACCGGGGCGGACCCCGGGTGCTCGGCGGCCTGCTGGCCGTCACGGCTCCGGTGGGCGTCATGGTGCTGTACGCCATGTCCGGCCTGTGGCCGGTGGCGGTGGGCGCGCTCGGTCTGTGGGCGGGGGCCCTCGCCTCGGCCCGGGCTTCGCTGCGCAGTGTGCGCCGGCCCAAGGGCACGCACGGCCGCCGGACGCCGCCGCCGAGCCGACCGGTCCTGATCATGAACGTCCGCTCCGGTGGCGGGAAGGTCGAGAAGCACGGCCTGGTGGAGCGCGCGGAGGCGCTCGGCGCCAAGGTCGTCCTGCTGGGCGCCGACGACACCTACGTCGACCCGGCGGCGGAGGCCCGCCGGGCCGTCGCCGAGGGCGCGGACCTGCTCGGAGTCGCGGGCGGCGACGGCACGCAGGCGCTGGTCGCGGCCGTCGCCGCCGAGCACGACGTGCCGTTCCTGGTGATCGCGGCCGGCACCCGCAACCACTTCGCCATGGACCTCGGCCTCGACCGCACCGACCCCGTGCTCAGCCTCGACGCCCTCACCAACGGCGTCGAACTCCGGGTCGATCTCGGCGACGTCAGCGGGCGGCCCTTCGTGAACACCGTCTCCTTCGGGGCGTACGCGGAGATAGTGCAGAGCCCCGAGTACCGCGACGCCAAGGCCTCCACCGCCCTCGACCAACTGCCCGACCTGCTGCAGGGCGGCTCCGGCCCGACCCTGGACATCCACACGGACGACACCCATGTCCACGCGCCGCAGGCCCTGCTGGTCAGCAACAACCCCTACGCGCGCGCCGACCCGCTCGGCGGCGGCCGCCGCCCCCGGCTGGACGCCGGACTGCTCGGCGTGATCGGCGTCCGGGTGGAGGGCGCTGCCCAGGCCGCCGAGCTGGCCCTGCTCGGCGAGCGTGCGGGCAGCATCATCTCGGTGACCTCCCGGCGGGTCGTCGTCGAGGCCGACCGAGAGCGCATCGCGGTGGCCGTCGACGGCGAGGCACTCGAACTGGCCACCCCCGTCGTGTGCACGGTACGGCCCGCCACGCTGCGCGTCCGCGTGCCTCGGCACCGTCCGGGCGCCGCCTACGCGCCCCCCACGGTCGACTGGCGACGCGTCGTCCGCCTCGCGCTCGGCCACCCCGACCCCCGCACGATCAAGGAGGCCTACGATGTCTGACCGTCGGCAGAAGCTGTCCACCCTACGTCTGGTCAGTGACCTCGCCACCCTGGACCAGGCCCTGTACGAGGCGGTCACCGTGACCAGGACGCCCACCCTGGACACCGCGCTGCGCCGGCTTTCGGCCGCCGCCGACCACTCCAAGCTCTCCTTCGCGGTCGCCGGGGCGCTCGCCCTGCGCGGCGGCCGCCCGCGCCGTGCCGCCGCCCTCGGGGTCGCGGCCATCGGCGTCGCCTCGGCGACCGCCAACCTGCTCGGCAAGCAGCTCGTGCGGCGTCCGCGACCGCACCGGGCCGAGGACTCGCCGTTCCCGGGCCGGCATGTGCCGATGCCGCAGTCGGCGTCGTTCCCGTCCGGGCACACCGCCTCGGCCGTCGCCTTCGCCGCCGCCGTCGGCCCGGCCCTGCCGGTCGCCGCGGTCCCGCTGGGCCTGCTGGCCTGTGCGGTCGGCTACTCGCGGGTCCACACCGGCGTGCACTACCCGGGTGACGTGGTGGCGGGCGCGCTGCTGGGCACGGGCGCGGCGGCGCTGGTACTGGCGCTCGCCGCCCGCAGCGACGTCTGACCGCCTCTACTGCCTTCCGCAGCAGAGGAAGAGGTGGGGCTCGGGCACGGCCTCGGGATGGTCGGGGGTGAACAGCACGTTCTCCTCGGCCAGCACGGTCAGTCCGGCCCCGGAAACCACGTCGACGAGATCCTCACCCGCGAAACTGGTCACCCGTACGGGCTGCCCCATGAACACGGCGTCGACCCCCTGCACGTCCAGCGGCACGGTGGCGAGCACGAGACTGCCGCCGGGCCGTAGCGCCCGCGCCAGCCGGCCGATCAGGGCGCTCTGCTGTTCACGCTCCAGCTGGAGCAGCGAGAAGTACACGCAGACCGCGTCGAACGAGCCGTCCTCCAGAGGGAGTTCACGCACGTCGACACAGCGGAACGTCGCCTGCGGCACCTGGCGCGCGGCAAGGTCGACCATCACGGGGGAGACGTCCACGCCCAGCACCCGGTGACCCGCCCGGGCGAGGGTCTCCGCCGTGGGCCGCCCGGTCCCGCTGCCGACGTCCAGCACCCGACTGCCCGGCGCGAGGCGGCCGAGCAGCCACTCCAGGGACCGGTGGTGCGCCTCCGCGTGCGCGAACGCCTTCTCGTACGCGGCTCCCAGCGCGTCGAACACGCGCGCCGCCCGCTGCCGGTCGTCCTCGTCCGTCAAGCCGGCCTCCCCGTCGTGTGGTGCAGGTCCCGCGCATCCTCGCACTCCTGAGGGGGCCTCACAACGCCGCGTCGACAGGGCCGTTCATCCCGCCCCGCCCGAGTCGAGCAGGGCCAGCAGCGCGCGGGCGTCGCGGACGGTGGGATGCCCCTCGCCCAGCAGGCGGGCGGCCTCGGCCACCGCCCGCTCGGCGCGATCCACCCCACCCGGCTCCGCACAGCCCAAGAGGGCGTACGACACCGAGAGCCGCAGGGTGAGCGGATGCCGGCCGCCCAGCCGCGCCCGGGCCTCGGCGCGGAACTCCCCGCACTCCCGGCGAGTCTGCTCCGTGGACCTCGCCCCGCCCTCCTGCTCCCACGCCAGCACTCGCGCCTCGATGTCCCGGGCCGCCTCCCGCGACGCCTCCGCCCGGTCCTCGGCCTCGTCGATTGCCGTCGCGAGCGCCGTCGCCGTCTCGGCGTCACCGGTGTCTGCGACGGCGGTCCGCTGCGTCTCGTTCCGCGTGTACGCCAGCGTCTCGTGCCGCAGGGTGACCGGCAGCGTGGCGTGCTCACGGATCAGGGCACGGGCCTCCGCGGACAGCGGCGGTGCGTCGAGGGGGCCCGACTCGGCCGCCTCCGGGAGCAGTTGCGCGGCGACCTCGGCGGGTGTG
This sequence comes from Streptomyces sp. NPDC050121, assembly GCF_044460385.1. NCBI lineage: Bacteria > Bacillati > Actinomycetota > Actinomycetes > Kitasatosporales > Streptomycetaceae > Streptomyces > Streptomyces sp. NPDC050121. The sequence goes on from NZ_JBITJV010000012.1 coordinate 38,565, forward strand.
GGCCGCCGGGCCGGGTCCGGGTGCAGACAGTTCCGGACGACACGGTCGAGGCCGGCGGGCAGGCCCGACAGGTCGGGCGTGTTCGTGCGGATGCTCTCCACGACGGCCGGCGCGTCGCTGCCCCACGGCAGCCGGCCGAGCGCGAGCCGGGCCAGCAGCGTGCCGAGGGAGAACACGTCGCTGGCCGGGGTGAAACGGGCCTCGCCGCGCAACTGCTCGGGGGAGGCGTACGCGTAGGTGCCCGCGAACCCCTCGCGGGGCTCGGTCAGCCGCTCGATCTGGGCGATGCCGAAGTCGATGACGCGCGGCCCGTCCTCGGTCATCAGCACGTTGGCCGGTTTCAGATCGAGGTGGACGATCCCCGCCTCGTGGATCGCGGTGAGCGCGGTCGCGATGCCCGCGCCCACGCGCCGTACGGTCGGCTCGTCCAGCGCGCCGAACCGCTGGACGAACTCCTGCAGAGAGGGCGCGGACACGTACGGCACGGCCATCCACGGGGTGTCACCGGCGGTGTCGGCGGCGATCACGGGGACGGTGAACCGTTCCTCGCGCACCCGGCGCGCGGCCTGTACCTCGTGGGCGAAGCCCTCCCGGATGTCGGCGTCCGCCGCGTACTCGGCGTGCAGCGTCTTGACGGCGACCAGGATCCCGTCGGCGTCCCGGCACAGGTAGACCCGTCCGAACCCGCCCTTGCCGATGCGTTGCAGCACCTCGTAGGAGCCGAAGGCGGGCGGGTCGTCGGCCACCCGGGACGCCCTGGCCCGGGGAGCCTGGCGCCAGCCGCCGAGAGCCACGGCCCCGTCGTCGAACACGGTGACCGCGGGCGGCGCGACGGGCGCGGGCGGCCGGTCCTGCGGTCCCTGCTCCGCGACCACCTGCAACGTCACCGCCACGGGGCCGTCGGAGCCGAACGAGAACGCCTGCGCCTCGACGTGTTCGCCGTCGCGTGCCCGCACGCACACTGCCGGCAGTCCCAGCCGCCCGCACAGGTCGGCGTCCTCGGCCGTCGGCTCCGGCGCGGGGCGGGCGAAGTACAGCGCGAGCACCTCGTGGCCCTGGTCCGCCAGCTGCTTCAGCAGCAGCTGCCACCGTTCGAAGGGCACCGCCTGCGGGCCGCGCCCGCCGGTCTGTTCCGCGAGGCCGGTGACCACCGTGGCGACCCCGGTCCCGCTCCTGCCCGTCACCAGGCCGAACGCCGTGACCGGAGCCGACACCACGTCCTGGGCCAGCGCCCGGCTCGCCTCCTCGCCGATCCGCAGGACGGTCTCCGCGGCCCTTGCGGCCAGCCCGTCGCGCTGGGCGCTCAGGATGTCGTACTCCGTGGTTCCCGGGCCCTGACCCCGCAACTCCAGGCAGTCCAGTACCTGTTGGAAGACGCGGCTCGCCGTCGCGAACTCCTCCGCGCCGACCGCCGCCTTCGCCTGGGCGACCCGCGCGTCGAGGGCCTGTTCGCTGCCGGCTCCGTACAACTGCTCGCTGGTGTCGGCGAGTTGCCCGTACATGCGCAGGGCGCGCCGCAGATCGCCGGACTCCTCGATGGCGCGGGCCGCCTCCCTGAGGTCCCGCAGACCGTCGTGACCGCCCTCCTGGCCGAGCGGCAGGCTTCCGGCGAGGCGGGCGTAGTAGCTCCTGGCGATGCCGGTGATCCGGTGGGCCGGGCCCAGTTCCTGCTCGGCGCCGCGCAGCATCTCGGTGAACGTGCGGAGCGCGGCGGCTGTGTCGCCGGACTCCAACTGCCAGTGCCCGACGTTGCACTGAAGGTCCAGCGCGGCCTCGGCACGACCCTCCGTCTCCGCCGTGTGCCGCATCGCCTCGTACCGGCGTACGGCCTCCTCGGGACGGCCGGCCCGGCCGTACCAGTGGGCCAGCTGGTGACGGGCGAGGTGGGTGTGCGGATGCCCGGCGCCCTGATGGGTCTCCTGGTCCGCGGACAGCCGCGCGAACAGCTCGATCGCGGCCTCCGGATTCCCCGACTCCCCGGTCCAGTGGGCGTGTTGGTGACGCATGATCAGCGTCTCGGGGTCGTGCGGCCCCAGCGTGCGGGTGGCCCGGTCGGCCAGCGCGCGGTACTGACGCTCCGCCTCCGTGTACCGACCGGCCCTGCCGCTCCGCTCGGCGACGGCGGCCGCGGAGTGCAGCTCCTGCACCACGCGCTCGCGACCGTCCCCCTCGGACGCGCTCTGTCGTCGCCCGGCTCCCCACCGCATCCGGCACCCCCGTTGGTCGTCACGCACTGATCAGTTCACGCCAGAGAGGTGGAGACGGTTCCAGAACCGGCCGGAATCCTATTTTCGGCTACCGTAAGTAACATGATCCAATCCTCTTGACGTGGGCCTACTGGTGAGTAGCCACGGCCCCGGTAACCGCCGTTCCCGTTCGGAGGACCCCCCATGCCCTCTCCCGAGGATGCCCTGCAAGAGGCCCGCACCGCCTACGAGGAGCACGTCCGCACGTGCCGTCAGTGCCACTTCGACATGTCGCCGTGCGCCGTCTCCAAGCACCTGCTGCGCATCTACAACAACGCCAGAAGAGCCCAGGCGCGCCCGAACTCCGCGGCGCGCTGAGGAAGCCGGCGGCTCAACCCCGCCGCGGGGGCACCGTCACCGTCAGGTTCCTGATCTCGTAGCCGCCGATCTCGTCCTTGAACGAGACCCGCGGTGAGCTGGTCATCCGCAGACCGTCGAGCGCGAAGAGCCTGCTGAGCAGGACGTCCGCCTCCAGTACGGCGACCCCGGCGCCCGGACAGCGGTGGGCGCCGTCCCCGAAGGCCAGCCCGGCCGTCCCCGGGCCCAGCTCCAGCTCCCGGCCCGGGCGCAGCAGGCACGGGGCGCGGCCCACGACGTCCGGATCGGCGTTGGCCTCGTCGACGAAGATTGGTGATCAGCTCCCCGGTGCCGACGGACGCCCCGCCGACCCGCATCGGAGCCGTGGTCCGGTGCGACAGACGGCCCACGACGGGCTCCAGTCGCAGGATCTCCCGGAGCAGTTCCAGTCGCTGCGGCTCCTCGGCCGCACGGTAGCGCTCCAGCAGGCGCGGGTCGTCGAACAGGTGCCAGGCGGCGACGCAGAGGAACTCGCGGGTGGTGACCCATGCCCGCCGCCGCGTAGGTCAGGTACTCGCCGAGGATCTCCGCGCCCGAGCACCCCTCGGCGACCAGATGCGCGATCAGGTCGTCCCGCTCCCGCTCCCGGCCCCGGTGCGCGCGGATCGCCGGGCGGACGTCGGCGAGGTGGATACGCAGCCAGTTCGCGTTCTGGCGCAGCAGCCGGCGCAGGCCGTGCAGACTGGTCAGCCCGGCCGACCGCCCCCTCGGTCGACCTTTCGCACGCTGTCCCGCGCGTCCCCCATCGGACCGCCCTCCCGGTTCGCCGCCCCGAAGGCCGGTGTCACCGGGGCGAGCGCCCCCGCGATGCCTCTTTACCGGCCATGCCCCGGCACAGAGGCGGCCCGCTCAAGCGGGCCGAACGGCACCGCGCAGCGCACCCTCGCCGAACGGGAGGATCGCCTCCTCGCGGATGTACGCACCCGGACCCGGGGCGTGGACCATCGTGGCGCCGTCCGTGCACAGGCCGACGTGGCTGAGGTCGTCGTGGAAGAACACCAGGTCGCCGGGGCGGAGCTCGTCGAGGCCAACACGGGTGAAGGCCTTCGCCTGGTCGATGGCGGACCGCGGCAGACTCACCCCGGCGGCCAGCCAGGCGGCCTGGGTGAGGCTGGAGCAGTCGTACGACTCCGGTCCTGTGGCGCCCGGGAGGCAGGGCCGCCCGATCTGCGCACGCGCGAAGGCGAGCGCCTTGTCCGCCTTTCCCAGATAGGCCGTGCCGGTCGCGCTGAACGTGGTGCCGACGGGGGCCGCGGCCGGAGCAGGCATCGGCGCGGGGGCGGGTGCGGGCGCCACGAGAACCGGCCCCGCGGGGCTGCCCATCGCCGCCCCCATGACGTCCGTCACGGGGAGGGCCATGCCCGGCATCGGGGCGGCGACGCCGACTCCGGGAGCCGGGTAACCGGACACGGAGGCGGCGCCCACGAGTTCGGGTTCCCACAAGCCCGCCGCGGCCGCGGTCAGGGCCGCCTCGGGCACGGGGATGCCGGCAGGCGGCGTCGCGAAGCCGACCTGGGGCATCGGGGCGCTCGCCGCGGGTGCGGCGAAGACGGTGTCGGGCGTGGGGAAGGCGAACGAGTCGGTTCCCGGTCCGGCTTGGGTCATCGGGAATCCGGTGGCCGGCGTAGTGGCGTCGGCCGCGGGATACGGGAAGCTGAACGGAGGCTGCGCCGCATCGGGTGCGGACGACGGGAAGCCGCCCCCGGCCGGCGCGGCGGCGACGACCGGGATGCCGGCGGCCGGGGTGGTGGGACCGGCGTCGGGCATCGGGAAGGCGAACGAGCCGGTTCCCGGTCCGGCTTGGGCCATCGCGGTGTCGGGCATGGGGAAGCCGAACGAGCCCGTCGCGAAGTCCGGTGTTGCGGCGGCGTCCGGCATGGGGAAGCTGAAGTCGGGCGCCGGCCCGGCCTGGGGCATCGGGGCGCCGAAGTCCGGTGTGGCGGCGGCGTCCGGCATGGGGAAGCTGAAGTGGGGCGCCGGTCCGGCCTGGGGCATCGGGGTGCCGGCCGCGGGCGTGGCCGCGGCGGCGTCCGGCATGGGGAAGGCGAACGGGCCGGTGTCGGAGCCGCTCTGCGGAGCCGGGGCACCCGAAGGGCCGGCGCTCATGGCATCGAAGTCGGGAAGGATGAACGTGCCCGTCGTGGGATCGACTTCGGGCATCGGAAAGCTGAACGCGGGCTTCGCGACGCCGAATTCGGACGTCGGGAACGCGGACGCGCGCTCACCGCCGCCGAGTGCGGAGCCCGCGCCCGGCGTCATGATCTTGAACTCGGGCAGTTGGTCACCGCCGCCTCCACTGAGCTCCGCCGCCGCGTCAGGGCCAGGCGCCGCCGGGGCGGCAGGCGGTCTCATCGGCTGAGGCATCGGTTGTGTCATCGACGGCGCGGCCGACGGCCGGGACACGGACGCCAGGGCCTTGGGCTCCGCCCGGCGCGCCTCGGGCGCCTGCTCGGCCGCCGGGGGCGGCGCGGCGACGGCTCGCGCGGTCAGCTCCGGTACCCGGCGCTCGGGCGCCTCCAGTTCGAGTCGTGCACGCGAGGCACTGCCCTCGAAGGCCCTCTCCAGTTCCTTCGGCACCCGGGGAGCGGACGGGGCGACGGGACGGGCCGGCATCCGGTCGGTGGGCAGAACTGCCGGGACCGTGGGACCAATGCTGTTGCGCGCCCCGTCGAACCACTTCCGGGTCACTGCCTCCAACGACGGGTCGGCCCCTCCGCGCCCCCGGGTCAGAGAGATGCCGGATCGACGGCCGCCGCTCGACTGAGCACGTGTCACGTTGTGTTTCCCGGTGTCGTTCTCGGCCCGGTCGTACAGCGCGTTGACCGCCTGCTGGATCTCCGCTCGGCTGGGCTCGTCGGCCTCCGTCGCCATGGAAGACGTACTCCTTCCGTGCTCCGTGGGCGGAACCGGCCCGCGGATCCGGACGCTCCCCGAGTCGAGGGCGCCCCAAGCTCTGTGCCCTGTCGGGCTGTTGGCCGCTTGACCCGGCGGTCGTGCCAGAGTCGTTCATGCGGTCTGGGCGTCAACTTAGCCAACTTGTGTGACTGGTGTGAAGATTGAAACGCTAAATGTCCGATACGTATTCGTGACCTTCGTCTCTCTCCGCCCGTGGGCCGCCGAACGGCCGTGTGAGGCGGTCAGGGGCGGAGGTCTTGTGCATCGGCGTCGGGATGTCCGGCGCGCCCCGCCTCGTCCTGGATCAGCAGTGAGAGCAGGGCCGCCACGCTCAGGCCCGCCTCGGCGGGATGGCGCAGTACCTTGCCGGGCTCGATCCGGTAGGTGTTGCCGCGCCCTTCCCTCGTGTGGGACAGGTAGCCGTCCTGCTCCAGGTCGGCGATGATCTTCTGCACGGCCCGCTCCGTCAGCCGGCAGTGCGCGGCGATGTCCCGGATGCGGGCGCTGTGGTTTTCCGCGATGACCGCCAGTACGCGGGCGTGGTTGGTCAGAAACGTCCATCCGTTGTGCGACTCGGGCACTCCCTCCATGGGGTAATCCTACGGCTGATCGTTCACGTATACAAAGGCCGGAACTTTATTTCATGTATCTATTGACGTATGACGGGCAGGGGGGTGAGGCTTGACGTGACATGTGGAGTGACCGGGGGAGGCGGTCATGCAGGAATCTGCCGATGACGCGAACGCCAAAGGCGGGGACGCCCGTATCGGGGCGAGGACGAGCGGTACGGAATCCATGCGGCCTGCTCCCGGGCCCGAGATCGGTGTCCGTCCCGACGGCGACCGTGTCGTCGTGGCGGTGCGGGGCGAACTCGACCTCGAGTCGGCCGAGCAGCTGGAGCACGCCCTGCGCGCCGCTCTCGGCGCCGCGGTCGGCGGCGTCGACCTGGAACTCGGCGGGGTCGCGTTCTGCGACTGCTCTGCCCTGAACGTCCTGCTCGGCCTGCGCGACCAGGGCCTGAAGCAGGGGAAGACGGTCGCCCTGCGCACGGTCGGCCCGGCGGTCGAACGGCTGCTGACCCTGACCGGCACCCGGACCCTGTTCGACACTTCCTGCTCCGACGACGACGGTGGCGACGGCGACGGCGACGGCGGCTCGGACGACCGTGGCGAGGGGCGCCGTGCCGGCGCGTCCGCCGCCACCGCGGGCGACAGCGCTCTACAGGACCTGCGCATCGAGGTCGTGCAACTGCGGCGCGCCATGCAGACCCGCCCGGTGATCGACCTGGCCCGCGGCATCCTCATGGCGTCCTTCGGCCTGAGTGTCGAGGAGGCCTGGCGGGTCCTGGTCCTGGCCTCCCAGAACACCAACACCAAGCTGCACCACCTCGCCCACGACCTGGTCCTTGCCGTACGAGGAGACCCGCCCGCCGACGCCGTGCAGGAACAGGTGGCCGCGGCGGTGGCCAAGGTCAGGTCGCAGGCCGCGCCCCTGCTGGGCGACGGGAGCGATCGCCTGGGCGACTGATTCCCCGACGACACCGTGCGAAGGAACGAGGGCGTGGGCGGAGCCCCGTTCCGCTTCCGGGGGCTCTGTCGGGTAGAACTGGCCGACATGCGCGTTGACTACGATCCCGCGGCCCTGGGCGCCGGAGCCTTCTACCGGCTGCTCACCGCCCTCGTCGTGCCCCGGCCGATCGCCTGGGTGTCGACCCTGGCCGCGGACGGCACGACCGCCAACCTCGCCCCACACTCCTTCTTCACCGTCGCCTGCACCGACCCGCCGATCGTCCAGTTCACCTCCGTCGGCCGCAAGGACTCGCTGCGCAACGTCGAGGCCACCGGAGAGTTCGTCGTCAACTTCGCGTCCGAGCCGCTCTTCGAGCAGATCAACGCGAGCGCCGTCGACTTCCCCGCACACGAGGGCGAGTTCGACGCGGTGGGCATCGAGCGGGAACCCTCGCTGCGGGTTGCGCCGCCACGCGTGGCCGCCTCGCCCGTGGCGCTCGAGTGCCGGCTGCACTCCACCCTCGGCATCGGCAACTCCACGCTGGTCCTCGGCGAGGTCGTGCACGCCGCCGTACGGGAGGACGTCATCGTCGACGGCCACCCCGACATCCGGCGTCTGCGACCGCTGGCCCGGTTGGGCGCCGACGAGTGGGGCACGGTCGGCGAGATCCACGACCTGGCCCGCATCGCCTACCGCGACTGGCCGCCGACCTGACCGCGTCGAACGTATCCTCCACCCATGACGACTCGCCGCCTGACGGTTCGCCCCATGACGACGCGTGACGGCGCCGACGCCTCCTGGCGTTCGCTGTGGTCGAAGAACTCGGCGCTGTCGATCGGCTCCGTCGACTCGTTCCTCTCCATCGGCTCCGTGGGCAGCGCACTGTCCATCGCCTCGGTCGGCAGCTTCCTGTCCGTGGGGTCCGTCGGCTCGGCCGCCTCCTTCGCCTCCGTGGGCTCCTGGCTCAGCGCGGGCTCGGCCCTGTCCGCCCGGTCCACCGGCTCGGTCCTGGCCCGCGGCCCCCGGGGCGCGGCCGCCGCGGTGGCGACCGTCGCCGGGCTGGCGGTGCTGTACACCCTGACGTCGGGCCGCGGGCGGGCTGCGGCGGGCCGGCCCCACCGCCGGGGAGACCGCTGACCGCCGGGCCGCTCAGCCGGTCGGGAGCGGGGCGCCCCGTGCGCCGTGCCACTCGCGTGGGGAGAGCCCGCAGGCGGCGCGGAAGGCCCGGCTGAAGCCGTCCGGGTCGGCGAAGCCCCAGCGCTCACCCTCCGGGGTGATAAGCCCGCGGTGCGCCCGGCCCGCACCGCCGTCAGCAGCCGCTCCCGCAGCGCCTCGTCCAGGCCCGGACCCTCCGCGAGCGCGGCCGCCGTGCGCCGCGGCGGAGCCGCCCGCCGCCCCGCTCCAGGTCCCCGATGTCCCGCGCGCACACGCCCGCCGCCTGCGCCCAACCCTCGACGGTGGGCGACGCGGGCAACCACAACTCCCGCAGCAGCGCCCCGAACACCGCCGGCTCCCCGCGCGATCCGCATGCGGACGGCGTTGTCAGTGGTCGCCGGTAACTTCATCGATGTCGCGCCATTCCGGTGTGACAACCCCCCTGTGCTGCGCCGATTCGGCGTGCGGAGCCCCGTGCTGCAAAGGAGATGGTGTGTTGTCGGACTGGGAGAACGCGAGTACGGCCCGGGTGGTGCCGCCCGCGCGACCGCGAAAGCTGGCCAAGGTCCCCTTCGTCGAACTGGCCGACGGACGCCTGCAGGGCGTGGTCTCCAGCGGCTCGGACATCGAGCGGGTGTACGTCTCGTCGGTCGCCGCCGGCACCTACGCCTTCGCCTGCAGCACCAACAACAACCGCCCCTGCGGCGGCGCGCGCGGATCGTTCTGCAACCACATCCGCGCCCTGATCACCGAGGCCGTCCTGCAGTACGGCGCCGACCGCGTCGGCCGGTACCTGCGCGTCGAGCCCGCGGGCGCCGAGGCGGACGCCGCCGCCCTCACCGCCGCCATGACCGGCACCCACCCGCCCCAGGCGGACGGCAAGGCCGCCGCCGCACCCGTCTTCAGCCGGTTCCTGCGCCATCTCGCCTACCTCGAACTGGCCCCGGTCACCACCCCGTTGCCGGAGCTGCACTGGTTCCCGCCGACGCGGTCCGCGGCCTCCTCGGGGGCGCCCCCGCGCGAGCCCGGTGCGAGCACCGACGAGCAGATCGGTCGGCTCAGCGACCCCGTGGAGGGGCTGGACGAGGCACTGGCGGCGGTCGACGCCTTCGACCGGACCCTTGTCGACGGCCTGCTGCGCCTGCGGCCCGACCGGGTGGGAGACCTCACCGGACTCGCCCACGCCGTCGCCGGCACCCCGCTGGCCGCGCGAGTCGCCGAGGCCGCCGAGAAGGCCGCGGCCGGAGCCGCCGGCGAGGACGACTTCGTGGCGCTGGCCGCCGCCCGCACCGCCCTCTTCGGCGCCGTGCACGACGCGCTCACCGCAGGCGTCGACGAGATCACGGGCCGCACGCGGGAGGAGCGCGCACCGGCGGCCCCTGCCGAGCGCCCGACGGTGAACCTGCAGGCCGCCGCCCGCACCTGGCTGTCGGACCTCGCGCGCACCGGCTGGCAGGGCATCGACCACGACCTGGTCGGCGGAGCCGCGCCGATCGTCTCCGCGATGCTGCCGCACCCCGAACTGCGCCGCCTGGCCACCCTGCTCGACGGCTTCGCCGCCGAACTCGCCGCCTCCTGCCCCGGCGCGGTCCTGGAGCGGATCCCGGCCCGCCGTTGGGGCGACCTGTGGGCCCGTGCCCTGCTGCTGACCCGGCCCGGCGCGGCCGAGCCGACCGGCGTCGGCACCGCCACCGGCCGGCTGCTGCCGTTCGGCGTCGACCTGCACGAACACGCCACCGCCGCGCAGGCCCAGGTCCACGCGGTGTTCGAACCCGCCGACGGCACCGCACCCCGCCTGGTCCGCGCCGGCGTCTCGGTGCCGAAGCCGGACACGGTCGTCGAGGCCGGCGTCTGGCAGCTGCTGCGGCCCCATCTGTCACTGCTCGCGGCCGTCGGCGAAGGCCGGGCGATGGAACTCGACGCCATGCCCCTCACCGACGAGGGCGACCTGATCTGGGACGACGCCCGAGCACGCGCGGGAGACCCCGCCGACGCCCTGACCACCGCACGCGTCCTCCTGCCGGCCGCCACCGCCCCACCCACCACGCCCCTGGACCGCCACCCCGTGCGCATCTCCGAGCCGGTGTTCCTGGAGGGCTACACCAGCGAGCAAAACGGCGACACTCTCACCTTCACCGTCGCCGGACACGCCCTCCCCGTCGACACGGACCGCATCCCCACCGCGAGTCCGCTCACCCCCGAGGCGGTCGCCGCCTCCGGCGCGTGCATCGGCCTGCTCCGCTGGGACGGCGGCGGGTACCGTCTTCAGCCGCTCGCCGTCGAGACCACCGTGCGCAAGAAGGCCGTCGCCCTGCACGCGGGCGCGTGGGCCGGCGGCACCACCGACAAGGCCGGAGTCCGGGCCGAGAAGGCAGCCACGGACGCCGTCACCGTCCTTCGGGAACGGGCGGGGAGGCTGCTGCGGAAATGAGCGACCACGTGCACCGGACACCCCCCTTCGGGCCGGTTCCCGACGACAACCGCCGACAGGTCCTCTACTGGCGGCTGCTGGCCCGCCTCTTCGACCCCGAGGAGCAGGCCGGCCTGGAATCGGCGAGCCTCGCCGTCGTCCAGGACATCGGCCTGCCGCCCGCACTGCTGGACCCACAGACCTCCGTCGACTCCATCGTGCAACGCCACCCCGAACTGGCGGCGGAGTTCGACCGGTTGATGATTCCCGAGACCGAGACCGAGACCGAGACCGAGACCGAGACCGAGACCGAGACCGAGACCGAGACCGAGACCGAGACCGAGACCGGGGCCGAGGCCGCGGCCGACGAGGACGCCCGTGATCGTGCGGCCGAGGTGCGGCGCGCCGCCCTCGTGTCCAAGGTGCTGCTGAACGTCTTCGCCACCGGCTCCGGTCCCGTCAGCGCCGGGCAGCTGTCCCGCTGGCAGAGCGACGCCGGCTGGCTGGAGCGCGCCCTCGGCTGCCCGCCGGGTGGGCTGCGCGGCGGCCGAGGCACGACGCCCGACGGCGGCGACCTGGTCCCCGGGATCGGTCCGGAACTCGGCGCCGTCGAAGCGGACCTCGTCCAGCGCATGCACCTGCGCGAGGTGCTCGCCGACCCCGAGCTCGCCGCCCGGCTCACCCCGAGCATGTCCCTCATCGAGCAGCTGCTGCGCGACAAGGACAACCTCTCCGGCGTCGCCCTGGCCAACGCCAAGTCCCTGATCCGCCGGTTCGTCGACGAGGTCGCCGAAGTGCTGCGCACCCAGGTGGAGAAGTCCACGGTCGGCGCGGTCGACCGCACGGTCCCGCCCAAGCGCGTGTTCCGCAACCTCGACCTCGACCGGACCATCTGGAAGAACCTCACCAACTACAGCCCCGAAGAGGAACGCCTCTACGTCGACCGCCTCTACTACCGCCACACCGCCCGCAAGACCACACCGCAGCGGCTCATCGTGGTCGTGGACCAGTCGGGCTCGATGGTCGACTCCATGGTCAACTGCACCATCCTGGCGTCGATCTTCGCCGGACTGCCCAAGGTCGACGTACACCTGATCGCGTACGACACCCGGGCGCTCGACCTCACCCCGTGGGTGAACGAGCCGTTCGAGGTGCTGCTGCGCACCAAGCTGGGCGGGGGCAACGACGGTCCCGTCGCCATGGCCATGGCCCGGCCGAAGATCGCCGAGCCCAAGAACACCGTGCTGGTGTGGATCTCGGACTTCTACGAGTTCGGCCGCTCCCAGCCGTTGTTCGAAGGCATCGAGGAAGTCCACCGCTCCGGCGTGAAGTTCATCCCGGTCGGCTCGGTGACCAGCTCCGGCCGCCAGGAGGTCAACCCCTGGTTCCGGGAGCGGTTCAAGGCACTCGGCACCCCGGTGATCTCCGGCCACATCAACAAGCTCGTCCACGAACTCAAGACGTTCCTCGCCTAGGACTTCCCTCCTTCCGCTGTCACGAGAAAGGCCCTCCCATGACCGACCTCCTGCGCGCCCCCGCCGAGCTCAAGTACGCCGAGGAACTCGACTGGCTGGAGTCGATCGACGACAATCCCAAGCCGTTCTCCTGGCGGCTGTCGCCGAAGATGGTCCGGCTGTTCATCCTCGGTTCCGAGCGCGCCGATGGCCTCGACCGGGAGATCGCCCAGAAGTGGTTCGGTGACCGCAGCTTCGTCGAGCGGTCCATCGTCACCCTCGCCTCCGACCGCGGGCTGCTGCTCATCGGCGACCCCGGCACCGGGAAGAGCTGGCTGGCAGAGCTGCTGTCGGCCGCGATCTCCCGCAACTCGACCCTGGTCGTGCAGGGCACCGCGGGCACCACCGAGGACCACATCAAGTACTCGTGGAACGTCTCGATGGTCATCGCCAAGGGCCAGTCGCGCGAGTCGATGATCCCCTCACCGATCATGACCGCGATGGAGACCGGGTCGATCGGCCGCTTCGAGGAGCTCACGCGCTCCACCAGCGACGTCCAGGACGCGCTGATCTCGATCCTGTCCGAGAAGTACATCTCGGTCCCGGAACTGGGCAGCGACCAGGACAGCGACAACATCGTGTTCGCCAAGCCCGGATTCTCGGTCATCGCCACCGCCAACAGTCGCGACCGGGGTGTCAACGACCTCTCCTCGGCGCTCAAGCGCCGCTTCAACTTCGTCCGCATCCCGGTGGTGACGAACAAGAAGAGCGAGGCGGAGATCGTCCGCTTCCGCACCGAGGAACTGCTGCGCCGCCACCGGATCGAGCTCGACGTCCCGCCGACCCTGCTGGACGTGCTGCTGCAGAGCTTCGCCGACCTGCGGGCCTCCTCCTCGGCGGCCGGCAGCGACGACGAGAAACTGGAGTCCGCGCTGTCCACCGCCGAGCAGATCGGCGTCCTCGAGGACGCGATCCTGCACAGCAACTTCTTCGGCGAACGCGCCCTGACCGCCCACACCCTCGCCTCCTCCCTCGTCGGCTCCCTGGCCCGCCGCGCGCCCGAGGACCTCGCCATCCTCAACAAGTACCTGCACGGCGTCGTCGAACCGCGCAGCAAGGAACAAGGCGGCTCCTGGCCGGAGTTCCTCGAAGGCGGCCGCGACGCGATCGCGACCCTGTCATGAGCGGCGCTGTGAGCGGCGGCACCTTCGAGGCGCTGCGCGGCCAACTGCACCGGGCGGCAACGGCGTTCGCGGACGGTCCCGCAGCTCTGGAGGGCGTCCTGCGCGGCATCGTCGACGACGTCGAGCGCGCGGCGCGCGAGCCGCTGGAGATCTTCCCGGTCTGCCACCATTCACCGGCCTCGGCGATCGCCATGGCCCGCCGACTGCGCGAGAAGCAGCCGAAGGTGGTCTACCTGGAGCTGTGCGAGGACATGGCACCCCTCCTCACCGAGCTGCGCAACTGCCGCCTCCCGGTGGCGGTCCAGGCGTTCGCCAGCGAGGTCGAGGGCTTCCCCGCCGACTGGGCGCCGCTGTCGGTGGTCGCCCCGGTCACCGAGGCCTCCGCCGAGTACCAGGCCATCGCCTACGCCCTCGACACCCCGGGTGTCGAACTGGTCCTCGTCGACCGCTCCTCGGACCATGTCTTCCAGTGGGAGACCGAGCCGGACGCCGACCCCGCGGCGCAGGCCGACCCCGACGCGCCACAGGCCGAGGAAGAGACGGCGCTGCACGGCGACGCCGTCGGCGTGGAGATCGGCGATCTGCGCCCGCGCTTCGCCGAACTGGAGGAGTACCTCCTGCGCCACGGCCGGGTGCGGCACTGGTCGGAGTGGTGGCACCAGTACGTCGAACTGCCCCTCGGCGACAGCGACCACGACACCTACCGCCAGGTGATGCTGCTCATCGGCAGCCTCTTCCGCCGCCTCGCCCCCGGCGACCCCGCCAAGGTGCGGGTCGACGAGGACCGCGAGCGGTACATGTGGACGAGGATGCGCGAGCACCTGACCGCGACCGGCGCCGCCCCCGCGGACTGCCTCTACGTCTGCGGCGCCTTCCACGCGGCCAGCCGCGTCGCGGAGTTCGGCGTGCACGGCAGCGACTCCTTCACCATCAGCCCGCCGAGCCCCACCAGGTGGCGGCACGGCCTCATCCCCTCCAGCCACGCCGCGATCGAGGCGCAGTTCGGCCTCGCCGCGGGCTCGGTGTCCATCGCCGCGACCGAGTGGGCGAAGAACGTCAAGCGCACCGGCGTCCGCCCCTACCGCCTGGAAGGCCAGGCGGGCACCAAGAAGAGCACCAAGCCGAAGAAGGCCCTGCCCGCGGTTCCCGCTCCCACGGCCCCGCCCGCCGACCGGCTCACGGGCTTCCTGCAACGCCCGCCCGCCCTCGACGCCCTGGACGAGGCCGAACTGCTCGGCTGGTCCGTCGACATCGTGCGCGCCGCGCGCCGCAACGGATACCTCGCCTCCACCGCCGACGCCATCGCCGTCTTCGAGACGTCGATCCTGCTGGCCGCAATGCGCGACCGCGCCAAGCCGACGCCGTACGACTTCCAGGACGCGGCCGTCACCTGCATCGAGAAGGACGCCGTACCGGGCCGGCGGGACGTGGGCCGGCTGGTCGAGATCATGATGGGCGGCGACCGTGTCGGCCAGGTCGGCTATGACGCGCTGCCGCCGCTGGCCCGTGACGTGCACGACCGGCTCGCCCCGCTGAACCTGCGGCTCCAGCAGCGCGGAGTGCAGCGAGCCCTGCTGGACATCGCCTCCCGGCCGGAACTGGAGCCCTGCTCCGACCTGCTGTGGATGCTGCGCCGCCTGCTGCCCCACGGCGCCGCCCGCCCCATCATGGGCGAACGGCGACTCGGCGAGCGACCCATCCAGGAATCCTGGGACCTGGCCCTGGGCACCCATCAGCGGGCCCTCATCGAACTCGGCTACGAGGGCGTCAGCATCGAGCAGGTCCTCGAACAGCGGCTGCGGCGTGCCGCGTACGCCCCGCAGGCCACGGCCGCCCAGGTCCTGGAGGCCGTCGAGGACGCCACGCTCCTGCTGCGCAGCCGCCGCCTCGCCGACGAACTCGGCACCCGGGCCCTGGAGGTCCTGGCGGGCGAACGCAGCGTCGACGGCGCGCCGGAGGTGCTGCGCCGCGTCCGCCGGCTGCTGGCCCACTACCGCACCGCGGAACCGGTGCTCCCGCCCTGGATCGAGTCGTTCGTCAAGACCGGCTACGCGCACTACTGCACCCTGCTGCCGACGGCGTTCACCGACGAGGACGCGACGGTCCGTCAGGTCGCGGCGATGCTGGGCTTCCTGTTCGGCATGGAGAGCCTCGCCCTGTCCCTCGGCTGCGACCGCGCCCAGCTCGAACTCGCCCTCGCCCAGTCCCACCCGACCGAGCCCTCCCGCACCGCACTGCTGTGGGCGGCGCAGACCCATCTGGGCACCCTGGCGAGGACGGCGCTGCGGGAGCGCTGCGCCGAACTGCTCGGCAACCCGCTGGTCGTCCCCGCCTACCCCCGCTACCTCAGCGGGTTCGTGCACGCTCTGGAACCGGTGCCCGGCCTGGCCGACTTCGTCGTCGAGGCCGTGTCCAACGCGTTCGCCGGTCTCCCGGACCCGGTTCTGCTGCCCTGGCTGCCGACGCTGATCAGCACCCTGCGCGCGAGCGGCACCGAGCTGGCGCCGCTGCTGATCCGCGAGGCAGGCCGCGTCTTTCCCGCCCGGCTCACGGAGCTCGACACCTGGGTTCCGCCGTGGCGCCTCCGGCAGGAAACGCCGCCCGCGCGGCCGAAGTCGGCGGCGGGCGCCGCAGGCGGTCTGCCGCTCCTCGCCGCCCACCCCGCGACGTGCGACGCGCTGGCGGATCTGCTGGGCTACGACGGGACGTGGGAGACCGCCGACGCCACGTCCGGCACGCCGTCCGGAGCGGCCCTCCTCGGCCGCTATCCGGGGACCGCGCAGGCGCTGGCGGCGCTGTTGACCATCAGCTGACAGTCAGCCGACCGGCAGCGCCGCCGCCAGGGCGCGCAGCGCGCCCTCTCCCAACGCCGGGTTGGCGGCGGCGTGGTGGGCGAGCTCCTCGTCGTCGAGAAGCTCCGTCAGCCGGGCGGGCGGAAGGTTCGGGTGGCGCGCGAAGGCCGCCCGCACGGCGGCCTCGGGATCCCGGCTGAGCCGCTCCACCGTGGCCGGCGGGGTCCCGGGGTCGCGGGCGGCCAGCGCCCGCACGGCCGGATCCTCGTCGTCGGCGTAGACGGCCAGCCCGTCGGTCGGGAAGTGCGGCCGGGCGACGAGATGCGCGCGCTCGGGGCCGATGTACTCCAGGAAGCTGCGCAGCAGGAGGGCCGCCGGGGCGTCCGGATGGTTCTGGGCCAGCAGGACACGGACGCCGAGGTCGTCGTCGGCGGCCAGCCGGGCCACGAGGTCCGGTGGCAGAGCGTGCTCCCTCGCGGCCTCCCGGCGCAGCATCGGGTGCCCGGAGAGCGCGTCCCGGCGGACGGCCTCGGGGTCCCTGGTCACCAGACACTCGGGGTAGAAGCGGAACGGCTCGTCCAGGGGGACCTCGTAGTCGATCGCGGTCCGTTCCACCTCGGTCCACCCGGGGTGGACGGACACGGACAGCCGCACCTTCGGGTCCGGGTCCGCCGCGAGGACACGCCGGTCGTCCTGGTCGAGGTCCGGGTGGCGGGCGACCGTCTCGCGCACGCCGGCTTCGGGATCCGCGACCAGCGCGCGGCGCTCGACGGCGCCGAGGTCCGCACGGCGCGCGATCTCCCACCGGACCTCCGGGTCCGGATCGGCGGCCAGGAGGACCACGACGTCGGGAGGGAGACTGGGGTTGCCCGCGATCATCCGCCGGTCCTCGGGACCGGCCGGCGCGGTGAGGACGCCGTCCACGACGGCCCGGCTGAGAGCATCGTGCAGCAGCATGCCGGTGCGGGCGTGACAGGGCCGGTCGGGCAACTCGCTCTCCACCCACGCGGGATCCTCGTGGCGCAGCCAGTCCTCGGCCCTCTTGCGGACCTCGTCGTCGGGGTCCGCGAGCAGCGCGGCCCGCGTCTGCGCGTCGTGCCACGTCCACATGCCGACGCCCCAGGCGCGGACCTTCGCGTCCGGGTGCGTCGCCATGGAGCGGCGCAGTCCGAGGGAGAACTGCCAGTAGAAGCTCCCGCCCAGGTGCTCGGGGTCGTAGGTGTTCATCATGTGGACGACGGCGTCGTCCGGCAGCGGCCGGGACTCGGCCGGGGCAGTGGCCCGGGGCGCCTCGGCGAGGTGGGCGCGCACGAACCAGTGCGGATCGTCCAGCAGCCGCACTCGTTGCGCCGGGTCGACGTGGGGGTTGCGGGCGAAGAAGCTGCGGGTGCGGTGGTCGGGATGCTCGATGACGGCGTCGACGACCGCCTCGGGCAGGATCCGGTCCCGGCACAGCACCATCCGCACGGCGAGCGGCGCCCGTGCCAGCAGGTGCAGCAGGACGTCTTCCGGCGTCGAGGGATTCAGGGCGACCCCGGCAAGGCGCCGGGTGGCGAGATCGGCGTCCTGCCAGATCTGCTCAGGTGTGGGCATGCGTCGTGTCCCCCCAGGAAACGATTGGGCCCCCTGCCTCGGGCAGGGGGCCCATGACCTTAACCGCCCGGCTCGATCAAGAGCCAGACGACTGCGCTACCGGTGCCGGAGGCCGACCGTGAGGACGCCGGTGACCTTCGCCGGGCGGCCGCTGTCGTAGACCACCTTGCCGTCGGACTTCTTCCAGATCTTCATGACGAAGAAGTCCGGGTTGTCGGTCGCGGTGACGCGGAAGGCGTAGCCGCTCTTGCCGTCGACCGTGCCGGAGCCCTGCAGGACGGCCTGCGAGCCGGACACGACCAGCCAGTCGAAGCCGGTGGAGCGGAACTTCAGACGGGGCTGCTTGAGATCGAAGGCGAGCTGCCCGACCGGGGCGGAGAAGCCCGGCAGATAGCCGGCGGAGAGGGAGAACTTCGCCTTGCCGGCGATCCCCGCACCCACCACCGGGCCGGCCGCCCGGTCGTACACGATCAGCTCGGGGAGCGTGCTGTTGACCGAGCCGCCGTCGTCGTCGGTGACGGTGATCACCGGACGCCGGATGCCCGCCGAGGCGTAGGTGTGCTCCGCCCGGCAGCCGGACGAGGTGACCGTGCCGGGGGCCGGCTTGCCGCCGTCCTTCCAGTCGACCACGCAGGTGTGGGTGTCACCGGCGCCCGGGTCGGTGAACCGGGCGGTGACGGCCGTGGGCCGGCCGACCGACACCGGGCCCGACGGGCCGGTGACCGATGTGATCGACGGAGCCGCGTTGGTCACGGTGACGGTCGCCGTGTCGGCGCTGCGCCCGCCCGTCAGGGTGAGGGTGTAGGCGCCGTTGTCGGTGCAGGTGACCGACGTCCTGGCGGCGGCCGGGTCCGCGACCGTGCACGGTGCGTCCGCCTCGACCGTCCACCGTGCGCCGCCGGCGCCGGAGACCGTGCCGTTCAGGGCGATCGCGGCGCCCTCCACGCCCGTGGCGTCCGGACCGGCGTGGACGATGGTGACCGGGTCGATGCTCGTGAGCGTGGGCACGACCTTCTTGATCAGGCCGTCGGCGTCGAACTCCATCTTGTCGATGGTGGTTTCGCGGTGCATGCCGTCACCGCCGGGGATCGCGAACCGGTGGTAGGCGATGTACCAGTCGTCGGTGCCCGGTACCTGGACGACCGAGTGGTGGCCGGTGCCCAGGATGCCCAGCGAGGTGTCCTTCTGAAGGATCACGCCCCGCTTGGTCCAGGGGCCGGTGGGGGAGGGGCCGGTGGCGTAGGCGACGCGGTAGTTCTCGTCCCGGGTGTCGTTCTCCGACCACATGAAGTAGTAGGTGCCCTTGCGCTTCACCACGAACGTGCCCTCGTTGTAGCCGCTCGGGGTGATGTCGGTGATCTTCGAGGCGTCGAAGGAGACCATGTCACCGTTCAGCGGTACGACATAGGCGTGGCCGTTGCCCCAGTACAGGTACGACTGGCCGTCGTCGTCGGTGAACACCGCCGGGTCGATCATCTGGCCGCTCATCTGGCCCGCCTTGAGCAGGGGCTGTCCGAGGGCGTCCTTGAACGGACCGGTCGGCGAGTCGGAGACCGCGACCCCGATGTTCGCGTCGGCGCAGAAGTAGAAGTAGTACTTGCCGTCCTTCTCGGCGATCGTCGGCGCCCAGGCCCTGCTGTCCGCCCAGCTCACGTCGGGACCCAGGTCGAGGATGACGCCGTGGTCCGTCCAGTGCACCAGGTCGGTCGAGGAGTACGCCTTGAACTGCGTGCCGCTCCAGCCCTCGAAGCCGTCGGTCGTCGGGTACATGTAGAAGGTGTCGCCGAAGCGGACGATGTTGGGGTCGGCGTTGAGACCCGGCAGGACCGGGCTTTTCATGATGAGCGCCGAGACCGTCCAGGTGCGCTTCTTGCCGTCGGAGCCGGTCACCTCGTACGTCACCGGCTTGCTGAAGTCCTGGACGCTGCCCGAGGCGGGGGAGATCGCCGCGCCGTGGGCGAGGGTGAACTCCGGTGCCAGCCGGGTGAGATCGGTGCCCTCCTTCGCGGGGAGCGTGATGCGGCTGCCCGAGTTGTCGATGAGCGCGTCCACCTTCAGCGCGGAGGCCGTCACCCGGGCGACGCCCGCCGTGTTGCCGCTGAGCTCCATCACCTCGGCGGCCGTCAGGGCCCGGCCGTAGATGCGGAAATCGTCGACCTCGCCGCCGAAGTACGGGTCGCCCGAGTACAGGGAACGCCCGATGTAACCGCTGTAGTCCTTGTTCGCGTCGTAGAGCTCGGACGGCTTGATGGTGGTCGTCGTGCGGGCCGCCTCGACGCCGTCGACGTAGAGGATCATCGTGCCGGTCGCGCCGTCGAGGGTGACGGTGACGTGCCGCCACTCGCCGGGCGTGAGCTGCCGGCCGGCCGTCAGTTTCGACTCCGCCGACCAACTGGCCTTGCTGATCGCCGAGTAGAGGCTGGAGCTGCCGTTGGAGGGGGTGGCGAAGAGGTACTTGTTGCTGTCGGGGCCGAGCCCGAACAGCCACTGGAAGTTGTCGCCGCCCTTCCACTTCGCGTACGTCGAGACGGTCACGCTGTCGGCGTTCTTCAGCACGCCGTTCGGGATCTTCACGTAGGGGGACGTCGCGGAGTCGCCGGACATCTTGAACGAGCCGCCGTCCACGCCGGTGCCGAAGTCGGGCGTGTGGACGTAGGTGCCGTGGTAGCCGTGTCCGCTGGAGTCAACGGCGATGTTGCCGGACGTCTCGTCGAAGCCGTAGTCCAGCAGCAGGTCCGCCGGGACGTCAGCACCCTCCTCGGACACGGTGACCTCGGCCCGGACCGGTATCGCGGCGCCGTCGGGCAGGCTGCCGGTCACCGTGAAGGTCCCGGCCTGCGCGTACGCCGACGCCGGGACGTCGTCCCAGGTCACTGCCACCGGACGCTTGACGCCGTCCGCGTAGGTGGCGATCACGGTCGCCGGGAGCACCGGGGCCTCGCCGATCCGGGTCTTCACCGACACGCCCTCGACGCTCGAGACGAGCTGGTCCGGCTGGTAGGCGCGCAGCAGCCGGTCGTACTCGGCCTGTGTGACCGGCAGGACCGTGCCGTGGCGGGGCTTCGACGGCAGGTCGTAGCCGGTGGACGGGGTCCAGGCGCCGGAGGCGAGGTCCGTCGTCTCGAACGGGATGTAGCCGCGACCGCCGAACTCGTCGAGGAACGCGTACCACTTCTCCTCGGTGTTGGACTTGAAGACCAGCGGGCCCTCGGCCGCGTTCATCGCGCCCTTGCCGATGCCCTCGGCGACCGGGCTCCAGGAGAGGTTCAGCAGCGAGTCGCTCTTCTCCTCGAAGATGAACTTGCTGTTGGGCGTCGAGGAGGTGTTGTTGCGCTCGTCCTTCGAGAGGCGGAAGTACGTGCCGTCGTGCTGGATGACGGTGGAGTCGATGACCGAGTAGCCGCGGTCGATCCAGACCTTGGGCTCGCTGAACGTGTAGAAGTCGCGGGTGGTGGCGTACATCATCCGGTTGTAGGTGTCGCCGGAGTGCGCCGCGTTGTCGTACAGCTTCGACGCCCAGAAGACCACGTACTCACCGAGCTTGGTGTCGTAGTACGCCTCCGGCGCCCAGGTGTTGCCGGCGCTGTCGGGGGAGATCTTCACCAGGCGCTGGTTCGTCCAGTGGACGAGGTCGGTGGACTCCCAGATCATGATGGACTTGCTGCCGGTGCGCTGGGCGGCGTCCCAGTCGCCGTTGCCGTAGATCCGGAGGTCGGTGGCGATCTGGTAGAACTTGTCGCCCTCGGGGGAGCGGATGATGAACGGGTCGCGCAGGCCCTTCTCGCCGAGCGTGGAGGTCAGGACGGGCTTGCCGTCGTTCAGCTCCCGCCACTTCAGCGGGTCGTTGCCCTTGCTCAGCGCGGCGTAGAGCTGCTCGCCGTCCGCGGTGCCCTCGCCGGTGAAGTAGCTGAACATGTAGCCCTTGAGGGCTTCCTTCGCGGGCAGTTCGGGGACCTTCGCGGTGAACGTGCGGGTCGCCGTCGCCGTGCCCTTGGTGACGGTCGCGGTCAGGTCGACCGTGGTGGCGCCGGCGCCGTGCGCGGGGCGGTGGACCACGCCGTCGGCGGAGATCACGTCCGGGGTCGCGGAGGACCAGGTGACGGAGGTGCCGTAGGAACCGGTTGCCGGGAGGGCGAGGTTGCCGCGGACGTCGTCGAGGTTGTGGACGCTGAGGGCTTCGGCGGCCTGCTCGGCGGCGGTCCCGTCGTCGAAGGCGGCAAGGACCGTGACGTCGAACGACTTGGTGTCCGTGACCGTGCCCTTCTTCAGGGTCGCCGTGAGCGTGGCATGGCCGTCCGGCCCGCCCGCGGCGGGACGGGTCACCTTGCCGGCGTCCGACACGACGTCGGGGTTGTCGCTGGCCCAGCTGATCGCGGAGCCGCCGGCCGTGCCGGTCTTCGGCAGGCTCAGATCGGCGGTGACGGCGCCGGTGTCGCCGAGGTCCAGTGCGGCCTTGTCGTCGGCGACGCCCTGCGTGGCCACGGGCAGGGCGAGCTGCTCCACGTCGGAGGCGGCCAGCGCGCGGTCGTACACACGGAAGTCGCGGATGTCGCCCTTGAAGAGCCTGTCGCCGGAGTAGACGGACTTGCCGAGGTAGTTGGCGGTGGTGAGGCCGGCGCCGATCGAGCCGGGGGTGATGGTGACCGAGGTGTTGCGGGCGACCTCGACGCCGTCCTCGTACAGCACGCCGGTGGTGCCGGACTGCGTGTAGGTGAGGTGCTTCCACACCGAGCGGGTCAGGTTGTGGGAGTCGGCAGGCTTGGTGGTCTGCTCCGTCGACCAGTTGCCGCTGGCGATCGAGGTGCGCAGGGAGTTGCCCGTGGTGAAGAGGTAACCGTTGCCGTTGCTTCCGCTGGAGTTGCCGAAACCGTAGAGGAAATACGGCGTCGACTGGCCGGCGTCGATCCGCACGTCCATGGCGACGCTGATCGCGTCCATGCCCTTCATGACGTCGTTCGGCATCTTGATGTAGGTGTCGGAGCCGTTGAAGGCGAGGCCCTGGCCGGTGGACGACCACCCGGCGGCGCCGTTGACCGTGCCGTCGCGGCCGTGGCCGGAGGCGTCGGTCACCGTGGTGCCGGAGGCGGCGTCGAGCTTGTACCACAGGGCCAGGCCGTCAAAGACGTCGGCAGCATTCGCAACGTCCACCGCGTGTACGGGAGTTGCCGCACCGGCCAGGCCCATGAGCAGTGAGACGGCGGTCACCGCGGCGAGTTGTCCCGCCCCGCGTCTCGCGCGTCCGCGGAGTCGTTCCCTGTGCGTCATGTAAGCCTGCCGTTTCAGCTGTGTGACGTGATGTTGCGAGAGTGTCAAACGGCGTACGGTGCGGCGTCAAGAGATCTCGAATGATGTCCGACAGGTCGAACGGGGTGGCGGTCTGATCGGGCGTCGAATGTAGTCGGACACGGTCCGAACGAGCGAGACATGCGGTGAGTGGGCCGACTCACATGGCCAACACGGTCACTCACCGCCACGATGGGTCCCGTCACCGGCAGGCTGAAGGGGTCCCAGGATGTTCCGCAAGGTGCTGGTCGCCAACCGTGGTGAGATCGCGATCCGTGCGTTTCGCGCCGGCTATGAGCTGG
Organism: Streptomyces sp. NPDC050121; assembly: GCF_044460385.1. NCBI lineage: Bacteria > Bacillati > Actinomycetota > Actinomycetes > Kitasatosporales > Streptomycetaceae > Streptomyces > Streptomyces sp. NPDC050121. Next base: position 61,745 of record NZ_JBITJV010000012.1, read on the forward strand.
GCGCGCGCACGGTCGCCGTCTTCCCGCACGAGGACCGCAACTCACTGCACCGGATGAAAGCCGACGAGGCCTACGAGATCGGCGAGCCGGGACACCCGGTACGCGCCTACCTCTCCGTCGAGGAGATCGTGGGCGCCGCCCGCCGGGCGGGCGCCGACGCCGTCTACCCCGGCTACGGGTTCCTCTCCGAGAACCCCGAACTGGCCCGCGCCTGCGAGGAGGCGGGCATCGCGTTCGTCGGCCCCGACGCGCAGACCCTCGAACTGACCGGGAACAAGGCCCGGGCCGTCGCCGCGGCCCGGGAGGCCGGCGTGCCCGTGCTCGGCTCCTCGGCGCCCTCCAGCGACATCGACGAACTGGTACGCGCCGCGGACGACATCGGCTTCCCCGTGTTCGTCAAGGCGGTCGCCGGCGGCGGCGGGCGCGGCATGCGGCGCGTCGAGCACCCGGCACAGCTGCGCGAGTCCATCGAGGCGGCGGCCCGCGAGGCGGCGTCCGCGTTCGGCGACGCCACCGTCTTCCTGGAGAAGGCGGTCGTCGACCCCCGCCACATCGAGGTGCAGATCCTCGCCGACGGCGAGGGCAACGTCATCCACCTCTTCGAGCGTGACTGCTCGGTCCAGCGCCGCCACCAGAAGGTCATCGAGCTGGCCCCCGCCCCCAACCTGGACCCGGAACTGCGGGACCGCATCTGCGCCGACGCCGTGCGCTTCGCCCGCCGGATCGGCTACCGCAACGCGGGCACCGTGGAGTTCCTCCTCGACCCCGACGGCAACCACGTCTTCATCGAGATGAACCCGCGCATCCAGGTCGAGCACACGGTCACCGAGGAGGTCACCGACGTCGACCTCGTCCAGGCCCAGCTGCGCATCGCCTCCGGCGAGAGCCTCGCCGACCTCGGCCTGTCGCAGGAGACGGTCACCCTGCGCGGCGCGGCCCTGCAGTGCCGTATCACCACCGAGGACCCCGCGAACGGCTTCCGCCCGGACACCGGCCGCATCAGCGCCTACCGCTCCCCGGGCGGCTCCGGCATCCGCCTCGACGGCGGCACCACCCACGCGGGCACGGAGATCAGCGCCCACTTCGACTCCATGCTGGTCAAACTCACCTGCCGGGGCCGGGACTTCAAGACCGCCATCGGGCGGGCCCGGCGTGCCGTGGCCGAGTTCCGCATCCGTGGTGTGGCCACCAACATCCCGTTCCTGCAGGCGGTCCTCGACGACGCCGACTTCCAGGCCGGGCGCGTCACCACCTCGTTCATCGAACAGCGGCCGCACCTGCTCACCGCACGCTCCTCCGCCGACCGCGGCACGAAGCTGCTCACCTACCTCGCCGACGTCACGGTGAACAAGCCGCACGGCGAACGCCCCGAACTGATCACCCCGGCCACCAAGCTCCCGCCGCTGCCCGACACCGAGCCGCCGGCGGGCTCCCGCCAGCGCCTGGTCCACCTCGGCCCCGAGGGCTTCGCCCGCTGGCTGCGCGAGTCGCCCACCATCGGCGTCACCGACACCACCTTCCGCGACGCGCACCAGTCCCTGCTCGCCACCCGCGTGCGCACCAAGGACCTCCTCGCCTCCGCCCCGCTGGTCGCCCGCACCCTGCCGAACCTGCTCTCCCTGGAGTGCTGGGGCGGCGCCACCTACGACGTCGCCCTGCGCTTCCTCGCCGAGGACCCCTGGGAGCGGCTGGCGGCCCTGCGCGAGGCCGTGCCCAACATCTGCCTGCAGATGCTGCTGCGCGGCCGCAACACCGTCGGCTACACGCCGTACCCGACCGAGGTGACCGACGCCTTCGTGCAGGAGGCCGCCGCCACCGGCATCGACATCTTCCGCATCTTCGACGCCCTCAACGACGTCGGCCAGATGCGGCCCGCCATCGACGCCGTACGCGAGACCGGCACGGCCGTCGCCGAGGTCGCCCTCTGCTACACCTCCGACCTGTCCGACCCGAACGAGCGCCTCTACACCCTCGACTACTACCTGCGGCTCGCCGAGCAGATCGTCGAGGCCGGCGCCCATGTCCTGGCCGTCAAGGACATGGCGGGCCTGCTGCGCGCCCCGGCCGCCGCGAAGCTCGTGGCCGCCCTGCGCCGCGAGTTCGACCTGCCGGTGCACCTGCACACCCACGACACCGCCGGTGGCCAGCTCGCCACCTACCTGGCCGCCATCCACGCGGGCGCGGACGCCGTCGACGGCGCCGTCGCCTCCATGGCGGGAACCACCTCGCAGCCCTCGCTGTCCGCGCTCGTCGCCGCGACCGACCACTCCGAGCGGCCCACCGGCCTCGACCTCCAGGCCGTCGGCGACCTGGAGCCCTACTGGGAGGGCGTCCGCAGGATCTACGCCCCCTTCGAGGCCGGCCTCGCCTCTCCGACCGGGCGCGTCTACCACCACGAGATCCCCGGCGGACAGCTCTCCAACCTGCGCACCCAGGCCGTCGCGCTCGGCCTCGGCGACCGCTTCGAGGACATCGAGGCGATGTACGCCGCCGCCGACCGCATCCTCGGCCACCTGGTGAAGGTCACCCCTTCCTCCAAGGTGGTCGGCGACCTCGCCCTGCACCTGGTCGGCGCCGGCGTCCTGCCGCAGGACTTCGAGGCGACGCCCGACCGGTACGACATCCCCGACTCCGTCATCGGCTTCCTGCGCGGCGAGCTCGGCACCCCGCCCGGCGGCTGGCCCGAGCCGTTCCGCAGCAAGGCGTTGCAGGGCCGCGCCGACGCCAAGCCCGTGCAGGAGCTGACCGCCGAGGACCGCGAAGGCCTGGAGAAGACCCCCCGCACCACCCTCAACCGGCTGCTCTTCCCCGGCCCGACACGCGAGTTCGAAACCCACCGCCAGGCCTACGGCGACACCAGCGTGCTCGACAGCAAGGACTTCTTCTACGGCCTGCGCCCGGGCAAGGAGTACTCCGTCGACCTCGAACCGGGCGTCCGTCTCCTGATCGAACTGCAGGCCGTCGGCGAGGCCGACGAGCGCGGTATGCGCACCGTCATGTCGACCCTGAACGGCCAGCTGCGGCCCATCCAGGTCCGCGACCGGGCGGCGGCCTCCGACGTCCCGGTCACCGAGAAGGCCGACCGCACCAACCCCGGGCATGTCGCCGCGCCGTTCGCCGGCGTGGTCACGCTGGCCGTCACGGAAGGCGACGAGGTGGAGGTCGGCGCGACGATCGCCACCATCGAGGCGATGAAGATGGAGGCCACGATCACCGCCCCGAAGGCCGGCCGGGTAAGCAGGCTGGCCATCAACCGCATTCAGCAGGTGGAGGGCGGTGACCTGCTGGTGGTCGTGGACTGAAGCGCTCACTCGCCGGCGGACACGTACCGTCCCCCGTCCGCGTACTCCCGCTCCTGCTCGGAGAGGTCGACCGTCACCCCGTGGGGCTCCAGGGCCTGCCGCACCCGTTCCATCATGGCGTCCGTCAGATAGTGGTGGCGCAGGTCCAGCTCCCGCAGATGCAGCAGCGGCCGGCCGGACAGCAGGGCCTCGGCTCCCGCGTCGCCGAGCGTGCCGCGGCCCAGGTGCAGGGCCGTGAGACGGGCGACGACGGGCGCGCAGGCCACGGCGGCGGCGATCTCGTCCTGGATGTCCGCGTTCTGCAGGCCCAGCCGGCGCAGCGCGGGCAGCCGGGAGCCGGGAGCCGTCCAGGATCGGCGCGAGGTCGGCCACCGTGGTGCTGCGGCCGTACGACTCGTCGCCCAGCCACAGGTCCAGGTGCTCGAGGGCGGGCAGGCCGGAGGCGGTGAGGCCGTGCACCACCTGGGCGGGAAGCCCGCCGTTCTCGAAACGCAGGACCCGCAGCGACTCGTGGCGCAACGGCGTGAACTCCAGCCCCGGCTCGCCGCTGAAGCCGCCCCCGGAACCGCGCACGGCGAGCTCCTCCAGCCGGGGGTACGCGGCGAGGAACGGGCTGACGTCGGCCTGGACGATCCACGAGAGCTCGGCCTCCTCGAATTCGAGGTCGGCGAGGTAGAGGGCGCGAAGACCCGTCAGCCGGTCCGCCGCCGCGGCGAGCAGTGCGGCCGTCTCACCAGGGTCGGCGGCGTCGTGCTCGGTACCGTAGGCGCCCGCCCCGAGGACCAGCGCCCGCACGCCGGCCGGGTCCACGGTGTCGAGGAAACGATCCCAGCATTCGGCGTAGTCCTCCTCGAAAACCCCCTCGCCGCGCCGGGAAGAGCCGCCAGGCGACGGCTCCCGGCTCCGGCAGGGTCGCGGGGCCCTCGCCGGGCAGCGGGAAGTCGAACACCGGCAGGCCGTGCAGTTCGCAGAGGTGACCCAGGGCCATGGCAGGAGCCTTCCGTGCGGGACGGCGGTCGGCGACAGGAGATCCCCGGCCCGTGCGCCGCCTGTTCTATCAAGGGCCGCTGACAGGATCGGCCCGCCGACCGCCCGCCGGCGGCCAGGTCTGCCCTCGCGGACAGCAGGTCTGCCCCCGCGTCCGGTGACGTCCGCCGCGCGGCGGGCTAACCTCCGGCCGTGAACACCAGCGCCTTCCCGGACCGGCTTGTGACGGACCGTCCGGAGCTCTCCGCGTGAGCGACGAGCACGCCCTCGAGACCCGCCCGGCCGGCGAACCCGCGACCCCGCCCGCACCGCGGCCGCCCGAGCCCAGGCCTCGCCGGCGCGGTCCCGGCCCCTTCACCCTGCTGGTGCTGCCGGGCCTGGTCACCCTGTCGGTGGTGGCCGGATTCCTTGTCCTGACCGGCGGCCTCCCCGCGGACTGGACGCCCGGCGACAGCTCGGAGCAGCCCGCAGCCGACGGCATCGACGAGACGTACGGGCCCTGGCTGCACAAGGCGGCCGAAGCCTGCACGGTCGTCACCCCTTCCCTCCTCGCCGCCCAGATCGACCAGCTGTCCGGCTGGAACAACGACAGCGCCACGACGTCCGACGAACAGGGCATCGCCGCCTTCACGGCCGCCGGTTGGCGGACCTGGGGCAAGGACGACGACGGCAACGGCAGCTCCTCGCCACACGATCCGGCCGACGCCATCATGGCGTTGGGCCGGCAGGACTGCTCCCTCGCCGGGAAGATCACCGACCTCAGGACCGACGGGACCGTCGCCGGCGAACTCGTGGACCTCACCCTCGCCGCCTACGCGGTCGGCACGGACGCGGTGGCCACGGCCGGGCGGGTGCCCGCCGCGGCACACACCTACCTCACCGAGGTGAAAGCCCTGTTCACCCGGTACGAGGCGTTCGACCGGGAAGACTTCAGCGGCGGCGGACAGGCGAACGCGATCCTGGCCGCACCCGTCACCACCCTCACCATCACCTCCGCGTACGGATCGCGTCGGCACCCGCTCACCGGCGTCACCAAACTCCACACCGGCGTCGACTTCGGCGCCCCGCAGGGAGCCCAGGTCTTAGCGGCCCGCGACGGCCGGGTCGTGTTCGCGGCCATGACCAAGGCGTACGGCAACCGCGTCGTCGTCGACCACGGCGCCATCGAAGGCAAACGGCTGGAGACGACGTACAGCCATCTGTCGGCCATCGAGGTCACCGCCGGACAGACCGTGCGGACCGGAACCCCGATCGGAAGGGTCGGCTCCACCGGCCTGTCCACCGGCCCCCACCTGCACTTCGAGGTCATCTACGACGGCTCCTACACCGACCCGCAGCCCTGGCTGGCGCTGAACGGCTGAAAGGGCTCAGGGGTTCGACGCGGTGCAGCCATGAGCCCGGTATGCGCCCCCGCGCACGTGGGCAGAATCCGTTCTGCCATTGATCATGCGGGGGAGCGACACCTTCCTCCCCACGAACCTCCAGGGAAGGCAGGTCGGTTGTCGTGCAGTTGCGTCTTCCCTCCTCCATATCGGAAGCACAGCAGTGTCTGGCCGAGGGAGCGGTACCGGTGGGCGGCGCCACGCTGGTGTGGGCCGGCTGGCAGCGCGACGGCTTCCCCGAACAGGCCGTGTCGCTGCGCAATCTGCCGGAGGCCAACACGGTCGGCCCCGAGGAACTCGGCGGGGCCGTCCTGCTGCACCGGGTCGACGCGACCGTGCCCGAGGTACTGCACCGGGCGGCCTCCGGCGTGGGCACGGGCGCGGTGCGCCGGGCGGCCACGGTCGGCGGCAACATCGTCGGCAGCACCCTGCGCTGTCTGCTCCCGGCCGCCCTCGTCCTGGACGCCAAGGCCGTCGTCCTGGAGCCCGAAGGCGTGTACGAGACCGACCTGACCGAGCTGCTGGCGAAGCGTCATGTGCTGCTCGCCCTGCGCTGGCGCACGCCCCTGGCCAGCGGCTATCGCAAGCTGGAGGGCGCGGCGGGCGGCCCGCCGCCCCTCGTCGTCGCCGCCGCGGTGCACGCCGAAGGCGACGCCCCGGCCCGCCTGCGCGTGGCGGTGCGCGACGGCTACGAGGTGCTCAGCGAGAGCACGTCCTACGACGCCGACGCCGAGCAGGTCCTTCAGGCCCTGGCGGGCACGGACCTGGGCGCCCTGCCCGCCATGGCCCGGGACGCGGTCCGCAGCGAGGTCACCGACGTGCTGGCCCGCGCCGCCGGCGCCTGAGGCCCGCCCCCAAGACGCTCCGGGTCACGTCTCCCGCACGGGTGCGTACACGTCGGGGTCGAGGAACGTCGCGCAGAAGGCCGGGCTGAACCGCTCCATCAGCCAGGAGGCGTGGGGCCGCACGGTCACGATGCTGTCGTACAAGCTCGCCCTGCGCGGCGGCGCCCTGGTCAAGGTCCCCGCTCCGGGCACCTCCCTGCGCTGCTCTGCCTGCGGCGTCACCACGCCGGGCAGCCGGGAGGACCAGGCCACGTTCGTGTGCAAGAACCCCGGCTGCGGCTTCGAGGCGAACGCCGACTGGAACGCGGCCCGCAATATCTTGCACCTGTACCGGATCGGCCACGTGGCGATCCCGGCTGCCGGAAGGGCAGTCGTCAGGCGCGCTCGCCGCGTCAAGCCCGCCGCCGCAAGGTAGGGGGGAATCTCCCGGCTTCAGCCGAGAGAACACTTCAACTGTGGATCAACGCCGCCGAGGGCCACACCTACGGGGACGCCGAAGCCGACGACTGGACCGTGCTCGACCCGCTCTTCCCGTACAGCCGCCACCCGCACCGCAGCGCCGGACTGCCCTGCCGCACCGGCGAGTCCGTGATCTCGGTCGACGGCGAGGGCACCGTCCGCCGCTGTCACTTCGTCCGGGCCGAACTCGGCAACCTCTACGACGGCTCGTACCGGGCCGCCCTGCGCCCGCGCCCCTGCCCGCTCGCCGTCTGCGACTGCCACATCGGCTATGTGCATCTGGAGACGCTCCCGCTGTACGACGTCTTCGCGGGCGGAGTCCTGGAACGCGTCCCCGCACAGCACTCCGCCCACATCACGACGATCGCGATGCGGGCGAAGACAGCGGACTAGCAGGCGCTACGGCGTCACGTCCGTGACCCTCCAGCGCTGGTTGGAACCGGAGTTGGGCTGCCATGTGGTGACGGCGGCACCCTCGTTGGTCGCCTGGCCGCCGACTTCGAGGAGTCGCCCGGTGGCCACGTTGACCAGGGTCCATGTGCTGTCACCGGTGGTCGACATGATCCACTCGGTGGCCGGGTCCCGCTCGCCGGTGTCGGGTTCCACCACCGGCACGTTGTCGCGGACGGCGAGGCGCTTGCCCTCGGCCGGGTTCGCGAAGACGTAGTGCTGGCGGGCGCCGGTCTTGCCGTAGCGGGCGTCCAGCTGCCACTGCTGCGCGGTGGAGCCGTTGGCCGAGCCGATGACCAGGTTCGTTCCGTTGGCGGCGACGGTCACCGCCTTGCCGCTCTGCACGCCGGTCAGCGTGTAGGAGTGGCCCTTGCTGAACAGGCCCGCGTTCTTCGCGACGCCCGAGACGCCCTTGATGGCGAAGGAGGTCACGGACTGCGCGGGAACGGTGTACGTCGCCTTGCCGTCGACGACCTTGACCGGAGTCTGCTGCTTGAGCTTGCCGTCGGCGCTGGTCACGGTCGGTGTCACGGTCGCGTTGCCCTTGATCGTGCGGAACTTGGACAGGTCGATGGTGACCGTGCGGGCCGCGGTGGTGGAGTTGACGTGGACGAGCGAGGCGCCCTTGCCGTCCTTGGTCACGGCGGCGGCGCTGGAGGTGTCGTCGACCTTGATCAGCTTGTCGCCGGGCTTGATGAAGTGCGTGAAGTTACGGGCCGTGTCGAACTTGGTGTTGGTGTGGATCGGGCACGACTGCAGGGTGTCCGTCTTGGTGCAGCTGAACGGGAGCTGGACCTCGCCCCAGTTGCCGCCCTTGGCGGACTCGCCGCCCGGCTTCATGTTGTCGTAGTCCTCGACCGGCTGCCAGAAGACCCAGGCGGTGGGCTCCAGTTCGCGCAGGTCGTTCACCATCTGCTGGGCGAGCCCGAGGCCCGGCCGCATGTCCGTGAAGCTCTGCCCGTCGCCCCAGTCGCCCTCGACCTCGCTCATCCACAGCGGCTTGTCGGCGGCCTTGGCGAGGTCGCGCACGGTGGTGCGCTGCCCGGTGCCGTAGGTGTGGACGTTCATCTGGCCGACGACGTCCTTGGCGGCCTGCGAGTAGGAGTTCCAGTTCGTCGCGAAGATGGACGGGTTGGTCTCGTCCATCGCCGCGATCTCGGCCTTGACCTTGGCCTTCTTCAGCGCGGGCGGCAGCGCGGCGAGCACCTTCTGCTGGAGCTCGGGGCCGATGTGCGCGCCCTCCTGACGGCCGCCGACGGGCTGGCCGTTCGCGTCGAGCCGGGTGCCCCAGTAGCCGGTGTTGGGCTCGTTGAACGGGTCGATCGTGTCGACCTTGATGCCCTCGGCCTTCTCCAGCCGCTTCGTCGCACCCGCCAGATAGGCGGCGAAGTCGTCGACCGAGTCGGTCTTCAACTGGTCGGTGTTGGCGTTGAACCCGCCGGAGACATAGCCGCTGTTGGTCATGAACCACGGCGGGGAGTTGCTGAACGTCTCCCAGTGGTCGATGTCGTTCTTGATGCGATCCACCCACCAGCGCTGGGTGGCGTCGGCGTTGTTGTTCCAGTCGGCCGGGTCGTCCGCGCTCCACCAGTCGGTGTCCTCACGGGTGGTGCCCGCGGGCGCCTTCCACCAGCCCTGGACCGCGCCGCCGGGCCGCAGGTAGTCCTTCACGTCCGGCGCGTTGCCGCCGCCGATGTTGTAGCGGGCGATGTTCAGCGCCAGGCCGTCGTCGCCGAAGAGCAGCTTGGCGAGCTTCTCGCGGATCGCCGGCGGGTAGTCGCCGGTGGCGTTGGCGAACCAGACCAGACTGGTGCCCCAGCCCTCGAACTTCTGCTGGTGGTACGACGGGTCCGGCGTCACGGTGACGGCGGCCTCGGCGTGCGCCTGTACGGGGACGCTGAGAAGCGCGGCCCCGGTGGCCAGCGCGGTGAGTGCGGCGGCCCCGAGGGACCGTCTGCTGCGGGTACGGCGTGCCATCTGTGCTCCCAACTGCGGTGCGGTCGCTGTGGTGGGCCCCTCCTGCCCACGCGGGCAGGAGGGGATGGCCCCCGGCACGGGTCAGGTCGTGCCGGGGAGTCGTGGGTTCTCTACAGGGCGGCCTGGCGCAGTACGGCGACCGCGCGGGGCCCGAGGACCAGCGCGCCGTCCGTGCGCTCACCGATAAGGACCTCGCCCTCGACGCCGGTCACCGGGACCGTCTCGTCGGTCCGGTTGACCAGGAACAGGAACCGTTCCGCGGCGCCCCGGCGCACGGTCAGCTCGACCTGCCCCCGCAGGCCGGCGGGGAGTTCGCTGCTCACCCCGGCCGGCTCCAGCAGCCTGGGCAGCAGCGAGCGCAGCCCGTCGACGCCGAGGCGGGTGGAGACGTACGACGCGGAGCCGGCGCCCGTGGTGCGGCGGGTGATCGCCGGGCGGCCGGTGTGCACCCCGGAGGCGTAACGGGCCAGCACGGCGGTGTCCGGGTCGGCGACCGTGATCCGGTCGGTCCACAGGCTGCCCGAGGTGGCGTCGTCCAACTCCACGCTCTCCCCGGCGAGCAGCGGAGCGAACTCCTCGACGCGGATGCCGAGCAGGTCGCGCAGCGCGCCCGGGTAGCCGCCGAGCCAGACGTGGTCGTTCTCGTCGACGACCCCGGAGAAGTACGTGGTGACGAGGTGGCCGCCCTGTTCGGCGTAGCGCGTCAGCTCCTTGGTGAGCTCGGCGGGGACGACGTGCAGGATCGGCGCGATGAGCACCTGGTGGCGGGAGAGCTCGGAGCGGGTGGTGACGAGGTCGGCGCGCACGCCCAGGGCGAGCAGCGCCGAGTACCAGTCGAGCGCCTCCTGCCGGTAGTCCAGCAGGGCGGTGGGGTGCGAGTCCTGCTCGCTCGCCCACCACGACTCCCAGTCGTAGAGGATGCCGACGGCCGCCGACTCGCGCTCCGAACCCGCCACCGGGGCAAGGGCCTTGAGCTGGGCGCCGAGGTCGGCCACGGCGCGGAACAGGTCGCTGTCCTCGCCGGCGTGCGGGACCATCGCCGAGTGGTACTTCTCGGCGCCGGCCGCCGACTGCCGCCACTGGAAGAAGCACACCGCGTCCGCGCCGTGCGCCACATGCAGCAGCGAGTCACGGGCCAGGTCGCCGGGCCGCTTCGCCACGTTGACGGGCTGCCAGTTGACGGCACTCGTGGAGTGTTCCATCAGGAACCACGGCCGGCCGCTCGCGATGCCGCTGACCAGGTTCGCGGAGAAGGACAGCTCGTCACGGTCCTGTGGGCCGGGGTGGACGTAGTGGTCGTTGGAGACGAAGTCGATCTCGCCCGCCCAGTCCGGGTAGTTCATGCCCTTGGTGCCGCCCATCACCATGAAGTTGGTGGTGACCGGGATCTGGGGCGTGATCTCCCGCAGGATCTCGCGCTCGGCGACGAGGTGGTCCTTCAGCACGTCCGAGGAGAACCGCTTGAAGTCCAGCTGCTGGGTCGGGTTCGGGTGCGCGGCGGCCTGCCGCGGCGGCAGGATCTGCTCCCAGTCGCTGTAGCGCTGCGACCAGAACGCCGTGCCCCAGGCGTGGTTGAGGGCGTCGAGCGCGCCGTAGCGGGCGCGCAGCCAGACGCGGAAGGCGCGGGCCGCGTCGTCCGAGTAGTCGTAGATGTTGTGGCAGCCCAGCTCGTTGGAGACGTGCCAGGCGACCAGGGCCGGATGGTCCTTGTACCGGTCGGCGATTTTCCGCACCAGACGCAGGGCGTGCTCGCGGAAGACGGGAGAGGTGGGCCGCCAGTGCTGGCGGGCGCCCGGCCAGAGCGTCTCGCCGTTCGCGGTGACCGGCAGGATCTCCGGGTGGGCGGTGGTGAGCCACGGCGGCGGGGAGGCGGTGGCGGTGGCCAGGTCCACGCCGATGCCGCCCGCGTGCAGCAGGTCCATGACCTCGTCGAGCCAGCCGAAGTCCCAGGTGTCCGGGCCCGGCTGGATGCGGGCCCAGGAGAAGATCCCCACGGAGACGACGTTGACGCCGGCCTCCCGCATCAGCCGGACGTCCTCCTCCCACACGTCCCGGGGCCACTGCTCGGGGTTGTAGTCGGCGCCGTAGGCCAGACGCGGAGCGGGGTCACCGTCCGACCCGCGCAGCATGCGGGACTGGAGGGTGGAGATCATGGCGGTCCTTCCGAAGGTGGTGCACGGGGGCGGGGGGGGGGGGGGGGGGGGGGGGGGGGGGGCGGGGGGGGGGGTGATATTGTTCATAGAGTAAGACATAAAGAAGAAAA